>JBCDDS010000023.1:0-36160 GCA_039180185.1 Pseudomonadota bacterium
AGGCAGCGACGCTGCAAGACATGTCAGGTCTTCGCAAGTTCGATATCGTTGGGCCAGACGCATTGGAGCTATTGCAGCATTGCATGACGCGCGATGTGGCCAAGCTCTCCGTGCATCGCGGGTTCTACGCCTTGATGTGCGACAGCCGCGGCAGTGTGCTCGACGATGGCACGCTTTTTCGACTGGAAGAGACAGCGTTCAGGTGGTGTTGCGGATCTGAAAACTCAGCATTGCGCCTGCGCGAGCAAGCGGAACGCCTGGACTTGAACGCACGCGTACTTTCGCTTGGTAAACGTATGCCAAACCTTGCCATTCAAGGTCCTAAGTCTCGCGATGTACTGCGCGAGATCGTCTTTACGCAGCCAAATCGTCCTGCAATCGACAATCTGAAATGGTTTGGGTTCACGATTGGGCGTTTGCATGACCGCGATGGTCCTTCTTTCATGCTTTGCCGCACAGGTTTTACCGGCGAACTGGGCTATGAGATTTTTTGCGATGCCAATGACGCACTCGAAATTTGGGATGGAATTATGAAAGCGGGTGCACCACACGGTCTTGTTCCCATGGGTGGAACAGCACTGGACATGTTACGCATTGAAGCAGGACTGATGATCGCTGGTGCAGAATTTGGTCCGGACAGCGACGCTATGGAATCCGGTTTGGGGTTTGCTGTCGATTTTAATAAGCCACAGTTTTTTGGTCGTGACGCGTTGGAAAGAAATGCTGCGGCACCACGCCGCAAACTGGTTGGTTTAAAGTTTGCAGGCAATGAGGCTCCTTCGCATGGCGACGGTGTTTTTGACGGGCGCGAACAAGTTGGCGTCATCACAAGCGCATGCGCTTCGCCGCAACTGGGCCATGCGATTGCTATGGCACGTGTTGCGATCGAAAATTCTGAAATAGGGGAACATCTGGAAGTGGGAAAACTTGATGGGCACATGAAACGGCTTCCCGCCGTCATCACTGAGGTGCCATTTCTTGATCCAAAAAGAGAAAAGGCTCGGGCGTGACAGAGGACACATCAAACGGCGTGGTCGTCACACGCAATGTCTGGAAAATCTTCGGAACTCGCGCGCAGGAGGCGATGGAGGCCGTACGCCGTGAAAACCTGAGCAAGGCCGAAGTATTAGAGCAATATCAAGCTGTTGTTGGGGTGAAAGACGTCTCAATATCTGTCGGCGAAGGAGAGATTTTCTGTATTATGGGCCTTTCCGGCTCGGGTAAGTCTACGTTGGTACGCCATATCAACCGGCTCATAGAACCTACCGGCGGAGAAATCTTGATCAATGGGGTCGATGTTGGCGGCCTCAACCCGGAAGAGCTTCGCGCGATGCGCGCGGACAAGATTGGCATGGTGTTCCAAAATATGGCGCTGCTGCCGCATCGAACTGTACGCGACAACATCGCGTTCGCACTTGAACTGCGCAACGTGGACGCTTTCACTCGCGCCCAGCATGCAGACCGGGTGATCGATCTGGTTCACCTGCAGGGTTATGGTGACCGTTTGCCAAGTGAATTGTCCGGTGGCATGCAGCAGCGCGTTGGTCTTGCTCGCGCGATGGCTGCAGATCCCGATATACTTTTGATGGATGAGCCATTCTCTGCCTTGGACCCGCTAATTCGCCGCGGCCTACAAGACGAGTTTCTTGAGCTTTCGCAATCAATGAAGAAAACAACGCTCTTTATCACGCACGATCTCGATGAAGCGATCCGAATGGGCACGCGTATCGCAATTATGAAGGACGGAGAGATTGTTCAGACAGGAACACCCGAGGAAATAGTCACCCAGCCCGCGGATGAGTACGTCGCAGATTTTGTCGCAGGCATTTCAAAGTTGAAGCTCGTTTTTGCACATACTGTGATGCAGCCTGTCGCAGCTTATGAGGCCGCAGGCACCAAACTACCACCGCTGGCCGACTGTCCGCAAACACACCCGGATGATGATTTGGATGCGTTGGTTGGACTGTCTGTGGGTCAGAACAATCCGATCGTGATAATGAGCGACGACAAACCTGTCGGTGTGGTGACGAAAGACGCGCTGTTGCGCGGCATTCAGGGGGAGGCGTGATTTAAATGGCTGAGTTGACGTCAGACACGGAGGTCATGTCCTCCGCATCGAGCGAGACCGACGACCTACGCAAACCATTTGTCGAGTTTGCCGGCCCCAATGGAGAATACTACGCGGAAACGTTTTTGAAGATTCAAAAGGACGCACTGGGCCGCTGGCACATCAATTACGCTGCATTAATTGGCAGCTTCGTTTGGGCCGCCGTGCGCGGCAATTGGCTGCTGTTCGTGATTGGGTTCATTATCGACTTGATCGCAGCAGTGAACATCGCGCTCGTCTACAAGTATTCTAAGGCCGCGATTGAGAATGCAGACAAAGATTTTCTGGTCGCGCGCTATGAGGCTTGGACGCAGTCCCACTTGATCGGTGCAATTCTGGTTTTCGTGTTGGGTCGGTTTCTATTTGCTTGGCTCGCTGACCGGTTTTACGCGCGGCAATACGATCGTTGGCGCGTGGATCACTCAGTCAATAACGGCCTGAAGTCGAGCAGGCTCCTACTTGCAGGTCTTGTTGCACTTCTGATCGTACCTCTACTGGTTTACCGCACAACTCAATTTGCGCCTGACGAGAGGAGTTGTATCAAACAAACGCGTGCCATCGCCAAAGGTGAAGAGATCGCGTTTAAAGACCGCTTTGACTGCGCCATTATCGGAGAATTTCCAACACTGTTCTGGATCGATCGGCCTGACAAGATCACTTTCCCTAGAGACGAAGATGGCAACCGCATCGTAAAGCGCGAACCTCCACGCGAGGGCGCGCCACCAATCAATCTGAACACTTATCTGAGCCAGACGATTGATGACGGAATCGCATATGTGACTATTTTCTATGGCTTTCTGTTTGATGGGATCACCAAGTTTTTGCGTGGGATGTTGAGCGCGATATCTTCGGTGACCGTCGGGACGCCCTGGCCAATAACAATGGGTGTTCTGTTGTTAGTTGCCTACAAAATGGCTGGATCACGTGTGGCGATCTTTGTCGCTGCGTCGCTGGTTTATTTGGCTTTATTTGGATTTTGGCAAACTGCTATGGACACGCTTTCGCTTGTGGTTGCTTCGTCGATCATATGCGTCGTACTTGGCCTTCCGCTTGGAATTTGGGTGGGTAAATCGCAGCGCGGGCACGCCATTATGACACCGATACTCGACGTCATGCAGACGATCCCAAGCTTTGTCTATCTTCTGCCTGCAATTGCCTTTTTCTCGATAGGCAAGCCACCGGGCATATTGGCGACTGTGATCTTTGCGATGCCGCCGATGGTGCGCCTAACCGCGCTTGGCATTCGTCAGGTTGGTGAAAGTACCAAGGAAGCTGCATTGGCTTTCGGCGCAAACCCGCGACAGCTTTTGACCAAGGTGGAAATGCCGCTCGCCCTGCCATCCATCATGGCTGGTATCAACCAGGTGGTAATGATGAGCCTTTCAATGGTGGTGGTTGCCGCCCTCATCGGCGCGGGCGGGATGGGTTTTATTGTCACCGAAGCACTTGAAAACACAGAAACCGGTAGAGGTATCCTCGCCGGTATAGGAATTGCCCTGCTCGCAATGATGATCGACAGGGTAGTGCAAAAGGCGAACACCACTCGCCAATAATGGCGCGCGAGGGTTGCGCGCGAGATTGAAAGGGAGTTGAAATGAAACTTGTAAAGTACCTGATCGGTGCGACTGCGCTTAGTGCTGCCTCAATGGCCACCGCGCAGGATGCGACGGTAAAGATAGGAGACCTAACCTGGACCGGCGCGCGCGCGATCGGTCATGTGATTGAGGCTGTGATTGAAACCCGTCTGGGTGGCGAGGCAGAGATCGTCTCTGGCCTGTCCGACGGCTCCGTGATCGCCGCTGGCATGGATAAGGGTGATGGCTCAGTAGACGTATACACCGACCTTTGGATGCCCAACCGTCAAGGCCTTTGGGATCAATACATTGATGGTGCTCAAACTGTTGGCGTGAACAAGCCATATCTAGGCACACAGCAGATGTACGTACCCTCGTATCTTGCGGAAGTGGCAGGTTCGGTCGAAGACCTGAAAAAACCTGAAGTGGCCGCTATGTTCGACAAGGACGGCAACGGCAAAGGTGAATACTGGGCCGGTGACGCAGGCTGGAAATCCACCCGTATGTGGCAGGTAAAATTCAAAGACTACGGTCTGGATGAGCTTTGGGAACCAGAGATCCTTCCTGACGCCACGTTCAAGGCGCAGCTAAAAACCGCAATACAGCGCGAACAGCCAATCCTGTTTTATTACTGGACGCCAGAATGGGTGCACGCCGCCTATGATATCACGGCAATCGAAGAACCTGCACGCTATGAAGGCTGTGAAAACCACAACCTAGACGCAGAAGACTGGCTGGAGACTTCGAAGTTTGATTGTGCAAGCTCAGACGCTGAAATTTTTGTCGCCTATTCCAAGTCTTTGGAAGAGCGCAATCCACCTGTGGCCAAGTTCCTTAGCCAAATGCAGCTTGACCCAGCGGTGGTAAACCAATGGATTTTGCGCATTGGTCGCGACGAAGAGGACCCCCGCGATGTTGCTGAGCAATGGGTCTCAGAAAACAAAGATGTCGTCGACGGTTGGATCAATTAACTTAAACATAATGGTCGCGGCGCTGAGCCGCGACCAAACTCATTAGACCTCAGCCTATTCGAATATGGCTCGCGCCTTGCTCGAGACATTTCATATCAGCGCGCTTGCGACGCGCCACTGATGGTGATTCACATCCAACTCGCTGGCAGATAGGCATATGCGTCGCCAGAGCGCACGAATTGACCAAATCCCGGGAACGGTACGTGAGTGGCGGCAACAATCAGGTTGTCGGTTGCAGCGCGGTCAAAAACCCGTCGACGCGACGCAGCAGCGGTTGCGGAATCCACATCGAAGCCAAAGCCGATGTCTGGTAATGCAGTGTGCAAGACCGAGCTATGCAAGGTATCTGCCACCATCAAAAGTTGCCGATCCCCGCCATCTATATGCGCCAACGCATGCCCCGGTGTATGGCCTGGAGAAAGCTCCAGCTTAATGCCAGGGGCCACTTCTGCGCCGGTTGCGACGGGGCGCAGGCGATCCGCATAAGCCGCGAATACAGACTGTGCGAGTTGAAAAAGCCCCTGCGCTTCAGCGGGCGCTTGCGCCATCATGCCCGCATCGCTCCAGAAGCCGTGTTCGACATCTGTGATCACCACTTCGGCATTCGGGAACACCGGTTGACCGATTTTCACCATGCCGCCGATGTGGTCTGGATGAGCATGGGTTACGATAATTAAATCCACGTCCCCTTCGGAAACACCAACCGCGTCCAGCGCATCTGAAACGCGCCCAAATCCAGGGCCGAGGATGTCCACGTCACCCATACCAGCATCAATCAGAATCGTGCGGTCATCAGATTGCAGCAGAAAAGCAGTTATTGGCGCAGGTAAAGCTTCGCCTGAGAGGCCAGCGGCGCTCATCGCCGCATCGATTTCTGCAGCATCGCCAATGAACATGCCTTTTTGCAACGGGCCCATTCCGTCAAATAGCGACGTTATCTTGTAGTTTCCCAATGGTGCATCAAATAGTGCGGGAGAAGCACCTCCTTTATCTTCTGCAAGAGACTGCAGAGAGGTCATTGTCAGAAGGGCGGGTGCAGAGATGGCGGCCATGCCAAATCCACGACGCGTGAGCAGTGTCATTTTATGATTCCTTTAAATTAAATCGTATACGATACAATCGTATTAGATTAAAATATTGTCAACTCTTTCCTGCACGCGGTAAATCGCATAAACTACTGGACTATGAGCCTCTCGACGAACACCGAAGACCTTAAAGAACTGCTTTGTTTCAACATTTATTCGTTGAACCGAAGCTTCGGTCGTTACTACTCGTCGGCGTTTTCAGAAACCGGTCTTACCTATCCGAAATTTGTAATCCTCATGGCGCTGGAGGCCGATGGGCCAATGTCGATTTCTACTCTTTCGGCTAAAGCTGGCGTAGAAGCGAACACGCTCTCGCCCCTTCTTAAGAAAATGGCGGAGTTCGGCGCTATCACACGACAACGCTCAGACGACGATGAACGAAGGGTGGAAGTTGGTATCACTCCAATGGGAAAAGATATTCTTGCGCGCGCTCGTGAGGTCATAGCTAAAGGGTTTGAAGACCTTGGGATTGATCCGAAGCAAATGATCGACGCGATGCACTTCTTGGAAGAAACCCGAGGCAGAGTTGATCGGGCCAGTCCTCCGAAGCTGAGCTTTGACGGCATTACGTAAACAGTCAAAAGTGGTACAATCGAAACGGGCCTGTCTCGATAGACTTGTCTATCATCAATGAATTAGAGAGCTTCAAATGGTAGTAATAGTTCCGGCTGGCCGTATCAGACTGTCTCCGTTTCACGCATCGACCGTAACTGAGGGTGCTGAGTCATTTCTCGTTTACAATCGTATGCAGATACCGCGCGGATATGGCGATAGCGAAGCCGAGTATTGGCGCCTGATAAACGGCGTTTCGATGTGGGATGTGGCAGCGCAGCGGCAAGTTCAGCTAAAAGGAAACGACGCAGCAAAGTTGGCTCAGATATTGTGCACCCGCGATCTGTCAAAACAGCAGATTGGCCAAGGAAAATATGTAGCCATCTGCAACCACAAGGGCATCCTGATCAATGATCCGATCGCGCAAAAGCTTTCCAATGATTGCTATTGGCTCTCAATAAGCGACTCTGACATCTGGACATGGGCGCGGTGCGTTGCAGGCGAGCGCGGGCTTAACGTTGCAATAAGCGAGCCGGATGCGTCACCACTCGCAATCCAGGGGCCGAAGGCAGAAGATGTGGTGGCATCACTTTTTGGCGATTGGGTGCGCGATTTGAAATACTTTTGGTTCAAGGACGCTGAGATTCAGGGAATTCCCCTCAAAGTATCGAGATCTGGCTGGTCCAAACAGGGCGGATTTGAGCTTTACCTATTGGACTACACTAAAGGCGATTTACTGTGGTCTATTGTCAGAGAGGCCGGGCAACCTTTCGATATCGGCCCTGGCTATCCCAACCCCTCGGAACGTACAGAAAGCGGCCTTATTAATTGGGATGTGGACACTGACGACTATACTAATCCTTTTGAAGTTCGCATGGAGAAATTCATCGATCTGGATGTGGCAGATGATGTCATTGGCATCAGAGCGCTGCGACGGATTGCTGAAACGGGGCCAGAACGCCATCAACTCGGGATAATCTTGGAGGCCGATTATGCTAACGAAGACCAATCCATACGATTTGTCGTAGAGAAGGATGGCCGCACTATCGGGAACATGACGCACAAAGCGTGGTCATATCGGCTTCAGAAGATGATCGGTTACGCTCTGGTTTCCACAGACGCGTTACCTGGTCAAAACGTTGAAGTTCTCGGACCCTCAACTCGAATACAAGCGAAACTGGTCCGACTGCCATTTGATATCTGACCTAAGCTTGTTTCTAATCTCGTGTGCTTTCATAAAGTGGGAACAAAAGCTTGTTTACTCTGCCGCAATCTGACCTTCCGTCACAGGCTCCACCCTCACCGCCGAATATTTGAACTCAGGGATTTTGCCGTAAGGATCAATCGCCGGGTTGGTCAGGATATTCGCCGCGGCTTCGACATAGGCGAAAGGCAGGAAAACCATATCAGGCGAAACAGCCCTGTCGGCCCGCGCCATGATTTCGATCGAACCACGCTTTGTCGTCAATCGGATCATACCGCCTGGGGGAACGCCCATTTTGCGCAGAGTGGACGGGTGCAGAGAACAGTTGGCCTCTGGTTCTACCGCATCCAGCACGGTCGCACGGCGCGTCATAGAACCTGTGTGCCAATGCTCCAGCTGGCGTCCTGTGGTGAGCACCATCGGGTACTCTGCGTCAGGAAGATCATCAGGCGGGATAACTGTAGCAGGGGTAAATTTCGCTCGGCCTTCCGCCCGCGGGAAGGCATCGCCAAACACGACCGATTGACCTGGATCTTCTGGCGATAGCGACGGATAAGTCACCGCCGCGCCCTCAAGACGCTCCCACGTGATATTGTCGAGGCTGCGCATGTTGAGCGCCATTTCGGTGTAAACCTCGGACGGATCAGTGTATGTCCAATTGAGCCCACAGCGCTTGGCCAACTCCACTTCGATCCACCAGTCCTCTTTCGCCTGACCGGGCGGTGGCACCGCGGGGCGCAGCATTTGCACCGTCCGGTTGGTGTTCGATACAGTCCCGCTCTTCTCGTAAAGCGCCGAGGCCGGCAAAATCACGTCGGCGTAGTTCGCCGTCTCTGTAATGAATATGTCCTGCACCACCAAGTGATCCAGCTTGGCAAGCGCGTCGCGGGCATGCTCCACGTCCGGATCCGACATAGCCGGATTCTCGCCAAGGATATACATGGCCTTAATCTGATCGGCATGGACCGCATCCATGATCTCGGTTACGGTCAGACCCTTCTCGTTGGAGAAGTCTTCCGACTCCCAAACATCGGTGAAGGCAGAGCGCACACCGTCATCCATAACCGACTGATAATCTGGCAGGAACATCGGGATCAAACCCGCATCTGAGGCACCTTGTACGTTATTCTGACCCCGCAGCGGGTGCAGGCCCGTGCCCGGACGACCGACATGGCCACACATCAGCGCCAGTGAAATCAAGCAGCGCGAGTTATCCGTGCCGTGGATATGCTGGCTCACACCCATGCCCCAGAAGATCATCCCAGACTGCGCTGTCGCAAAATCCCGCGCCACAGCACGCATCGTCTCAGCAGGAATACCGCACAGCTCTTCCATTTTTTCTGGCGGGAACTTCTTCAGGTGCTCCTTTTCAGCCTCCCAATTCTCGGTGAAGGCCTCGATATACTGCCTGTCGTAAAGCTCTTCTTCGACGATCACGTGCATGATCGCATTAAGCATGGAGACATCCGCGCCCGGCTTGAACTGCAGCATATGCGTTGCGAAACGCCGCATTCCAACGCCGCGCGGATCCATCACGATGAGCTTGCCGCCACGTTTGGTGAATTGCTTAAAATACGTCGCCGCGACCGGATGGTTCTCTATCGGGTTGGCCCCAATAATGATCGCCACATCGGCGTTTTCAATCTCGTTGAACGTAGCAGTCACCGCGCCCGAGCCGACGTTCTCAATAAGCGCTGCCACTGACGAAGCATGGCAAAGCCGCGTGCAGTGGTCCACATTGTTGTGGCCAAAGCCTTGGCGAATGAATTTTTGGAAGAGATAAGCCTCTTCGTTGGTGCATTTGGCCGAACCAAAACCTGCGACCTCGCGTCCGCGCCCCTTCAGGCCGTTTGCCGCAAAATCAAGCGCTTCATCCCAGGACGCCTCACGATAAAACTCGCGCCAGTTCTCAGGATGCACATTCAACCCCTTTGGCGGCGCGTCCTCGCGGCGGATCAGCGGCTTGGTCAGGCGGTGTTGGTGGTGGATGTAGTCGTACCCAAACCGTCCCTTGACGCAGAGCCTCCCCTCATTCGCGGGGCCGTTGATACCTTCGACATATTTGACCTTGTCATCTTTGACCTTGATGGAAATTTGACAGCCTACGCCGCAGAAAGCGCAGACGCTTTCAACCTCACGATCATAATCCGCGCGATCTCCCACCTGATTTTCGTCAACCACCGAGGAGGGCATCAATGCGCCCGTTGGGCACGCTTGCACGCATTCGCCACAGGCCACGCAGGTGCTCTCTCCCATAGGATCAGCAAAATCGAATGTCGGATAGGAATCGTGACCGCGACCGGCCATGCCGATCACATCGTTGACCTGCACTTCACGGCATGCACGCACGCAAAGGCCGCACTGAATGCATGCATCGAGATTGACACTCATTGCCACGTGGCTGTCGTCTAGCAGCGGGATACGGTCGCGTTCCAGTTTCGGAAAGCGGCTCTCACCCACGCCATTGGCATCGGCCATGTCCCAAAGATGGCTCGCTTTGTCATGCGCTTCTTCGCGCTCCGGCTGGTCTGCGACCAGAAGCTCAACCACCATCTTGCGCGCATTCTCGGCTCTCGCCGTATCGGTCTTTACGACCATGCCTTCAGAAGGCTCGCGTATACAGGAGGCGGCCAGGGTGCGTTCACCCTCGATCTCAACCATACACGCCCGGCAATTGCCATCGGGGCGATATCCAGGCTGCGGTTTATGGCAGAGATGCGGGATTTTCAAACCGCGCCCATTCGCGGCCTCCCAGATCGAGGTGCCCTTCTCGACCGTGACTTCCTCACCATCGAGCGTGAATGTGACCATTTCTGTGTTGACTTGATCAAGCATAGCTCACACCTCGTCCGGGAAATGTTTCATGGTCAGCCGGATAGGGTTCGGAGCCGCCTGCCCCAACCCGCAGATTGAGGCATCGACCATGGTCTGGCTCAACTGTTCGAGCAGGTCTTGATCCCATTTCTCTTCCTGCATCAGTTTAACGGCTTTCTCACAGCCCACGCGGCACGGCGTACACTGGCCACAACTTTCGTCCTCAAAAAAGCGCAGCATGTTAAGAGCCGCATCTCTTGCGCTGTCCTGATCGGACAGCACGACCACCGCCGCCGACCCAATAAAGCTACCGAGCGGCTGCAGCGTGTCAAAATCAAGCGGCACATCGTTGATATGCGCAGGCAATAGGCCCGAAGATGGCCCACCCGGTTGATAGGCCTTAAAGGTGTGGCCATCGAGCATGCCACCGCAGGCCTCGATTATATCGGTGATCGTGGAGCCCGCAGGCAGCAGATGCACGCCAGGGTTCTTTACCCGACCAGAAACGGAATAAGAGCGTAGCCCTTTTCGGCCGTTCTTTTCCACGCTTGAGAGGATTTCACCACCCTCGCGCATCACGCGGCAGACCCAATAGAGCGTCTCAACGTTGTTCACGAGCGTCGGGCGATTGAAGATCCCAACTTGCGCCACAAAGGGCGGACGGTGACGCGGCATACCGCGCTTACCCTCGATTGACTCGATCATCGCGCTTTCTTCGCCGCAAATATAGGCCCCGGCGCCGCGACGCAGGTCAATATAGCCCGGCTCAACGATGCCCGCCTCTTCCAGCGCAGCGATCTCCTTGGCTAGGATTTTCAGCACAACAGGATATTCGTCGCGCATGTAGATGAAGCACTTCTCGGCCTCAACGGCCCAAGCGCCGATCAGCATGCCCTCAAGGAAAAGATGCGGCGTGCGTTCAAGATAGTAGCGGTCTTTGAACGTGCCCGGCTCGCCTTCGTCTCCATTCACGGCAAGATAACGCGGTCCCGGCTCAGCCCGGACAAACCCCCATTTACGACCCGACGGGAAACCCGCACCACCCAGTCCACGCAGGCCTGAATCAAGCAATTCCTGCTGTATGGCTTCAAAGTCTCCGTTCGCGCGGATTTCCGCGAGCTTTTCGTATCCGCCTGCGGCGCGATACGTCTGAAAATCCTCGTAATCTGTCATATGCGGATGGGTGTCGTCTACGGCAATTGCGGTGATCACTTTTCCCGGCGTAGCGTGATCAATGTGATTGTGGCCGATTTCCAAAACTGGCGCAGTATCGCAGCGGCCCATGCACGGCGCGCGCAGAACACGCACTTCACTCGGATCAAGGCCATCTTCCAAGGCCGCCTTCAATTGCTCGGCCCCGGCCAGTTCACAGGCCAGCGAGTCGCAAACCCGGATCGTTAGCGAGGGCGGCGGCACTTCGCCTTCCCGCACCACATCGAAATGTGCATAAAACGTTGCTACTTCGTAAACTTCAGCCTGCGAAATTCGAAGCTCTTCTGCCAATGCACGCAAATGCTGGGCGGAGAGATGCCCGTATTCGTCCTGAATAAGATGGAGAAATTCGATCAGAAGGTCTCGACGACGCGGTCTACCTTGTAAAAGCGCGCGGACCTCGTCCCACGCCTGATCTTCAAGTTGTCTGCCTTTTGGAGTCTTACGGCCTTTCCCTTTGCCGGACTTCCAAACTCCCTGGCGGTCATCAAGTGCCATACGGCCTCCTTGCTGGCTGTAGCTAGCGAAGTTCCCTCATCGTATGCCATGGTATAGCGCACGGATTTTACTACGAAAAATCGTATGTTTTAATGCAGCAATAAGAAAAACTTATCGAACTGCCTGTCTCAGCGCATCGATTACCCTGGACCCCGGCCCGCCCGGGCGCGAAACGAGGCTCAAGGACTTGCGCACAACAGGTTCGGTCAGCGTGAAAACCTCTACATTATCAAGGCTTTCAATGTTTTCTGCCACACCGCGCGGCAGGATTGTAGCCGCAACACCTTCAAGCGCCATAACCACACCGGCTGTCAAACCAGAGAGCTCAGCCACCACCCGAGGCTGCTCACCCACGTCATGAAAAACAGAATTTATGATGCGTCTGTTCTGCATTCCGGGCTCCAAAAGGCACATTGGAAGAGCGGCCGCATCTTTCCAGGTGATCTCGGTGCGCCCTTTTTCGACCATGCCCGACGGCGCCATCAGAACATATTCTTCATCATGTACTGGGACGGCATCGAGCGCGTGTTGCTCAACCGTTTCAGTATATGTGATGCCCGCGTCAAATTCCCCCTGCTCGACGCCTTGAAGCACTGACAGCGAATTCGTTGATCGAAGTTTCACTGTGATGCCCGGATTAAACTCACGCAGTCTTTTCACTGTCTTGGCCGCAAAGGCGGACGCCGTTGGAACCACGGCCATAGAGAGCACGCCACTCACATCTCCCGGTTCAGTGCTGAACTCTTGCTCAAGCTGTTTGACGTCTTCCAAAATCATAAGTGCGTGGCGCACAATCGCCTCGCCATCGGGTGTCAGACCCTCGAACCGATTGCCGCGGCGCACGATTTTGGTCTTTAGCTCTTCTTCCAGCTTACTGATACGCATAGAAAACGCTGGCTGCGACACGCCACATTCTTCAGCGGCACGGGCGAAATGCTTTTGTCGCGCAAGCACAGTAAGATATTGAAGGTCTTTCAAGCTGAGCAAGGGACGTCCCTATTCTTGGCTAACTTCAGCTATCCTTAAACAGCCAGAGAGCACAAGAAAAAGCGCTCGTTTTCCTATAGGAACTGAGTTTTTCCGCGAAGGAGCGATCAGGTGAATGTCTCTTGGACTAGACCGGTAAGGTGCGCGATGTTCTTCAACCCGATCTTCAAATGCGCCAAAGGCCGGGCGCGGACGAGCTTTTTGTTCATATACGCTTCAAAAGTCAGCCGCTGCACATCTACATCATGGCAGAGCGAGACAAACCGTTCGCGCCGCGCATCTGAGCGGTAATAGGCGTTCTGCATCGAGGCCAGCACGCGGAAAACCATCTTGTGCTCTTTCATGAAAAGCTGGCGCGCCAGCCGCAGGTCCTTGACCCTGCCCGAGGCGAGACAAGCTGCTGTGGCCGTGGCCGCTGCGCGTCCGCCTGCCATGGCATAATAAATTCCTTCACCAGAGCTTGGCGCCACGATGCCAGCAGCATCGCCCGCCACAACAGTATCACGCCCATTGTCCCATGTATCCAATGGCTTAAGGGGAATTGGAGCACCTTCCTTACGGATGGTTTTGCAGGTGTCCAGCCCGCTTGAGAGGCGCAAGTCAGCCGTGGCTTGTTTCAGATCAACCTCCTTGACCAACGATCCCATGCCAACACTCGCGGACTTACCATGCGGGAAGACCCAGCCATAGAAATCCGGCGAAATTCGTCCGTCATAGATCACATCACAACGTTCTGGATCATAATCGCCCACCTTGCCCGGCGCCTCGATGATCTCGTGATAGGCCACGACAAATGGGATCTTGTCGCCATCCTTGATCTCGGCCCGCGCCACATTGGAGCGCGCGCCATCAGCACCAATGATCAGCTTAGTGTCGAGCGCACGTTCGTTGCTACTGACCTTATCGCGATAAATCACCCGCGTGCCGTCCTTGTCGCGCTCAATTCGCAGGAATGTGCCCGTGGCCCGCACTGCACCGGCTTTTGCCGCGCGCACGCGTAGGTATTCGTCAAAATGTTCTCGGTCGACCATTCCGACAAAGCCGTTCTCAATAGGAATATCGACTTTGCGCCCGGTGGGGGAAATCATTCGTGCCGTCGTTATCTTTGCGACCAATTGCTCGTCTGGAATATCGAAGTCTTCAATCAATCGAGGGGGGATTGCGCCGCCGCAAGGCTTGATCCGCCCTGCCCGGTCGAGCAAAGCGACCTTATGGCCCGACATCACCAGATCTAGCGCTGCTGTAGCACCGCACGGTCCACCTCCGACGACAACGACATCATACATGTTTCATTCTCCCGGTTGGAGCTGCGCACGCGGGTCTGGCGCATGCAAAATGCGCGTGGCCACCCAAGCCGCTGCTAAGAACAAGATTGCTTCAATTCCAAAGACAACGCCGTAGGCAGTGGCGTCTGAGAGGGCGATCCGCGCCAGATCAAGCGTGCCGGTGGCGATCAAACCCGCGAGGCCCGCCGCGACGGCTTGAGCGGCGCCAAAAACGCCCATACGCAAGCCGGTGGAGCCCTTAGCTGCTGCTGCCAGACGCATCATCGAGCCAATGGCCCCGATGACAAAAAGCCCGTTGCCAAGCCCCAATATCACCGTGAAAGTTACAAGATGCAGTCCCGCACCAAGCCCGACGAGGCCGAAGGCGGATATCACACACCCAATCACGGCCCAGATACGCAAGCTACCGAAACCGAAGGTCGAAAGTCCTCCAGCTGCAAGCATACCCATCAGGGCGGCGCCGTCCTTGCCCCCTGAGAGTTTGGTAGACGCGTCTGGCGTCAGCCCATGAACATGCCCCGCGAAGGGTTCCAGTACCAACTCGCTGAGATAAAAGGCCAGGATCGATAGGAAGACAAAGCCGGTGAAGGCGCGCGCCGCTGGGTCAGCCCAAGTCGCACGTAGCGCTGGCTTCAAAGCCGGATCAGCAGGTGCAGGAACTGGTCCCAACTTTCGCTCTGCGCCGTAACATCCTACAAATGATACTAAAAATGCAATCAAGGCCACCGCCGGCACCACCATCATCAGGCGTTCTGGCGAATAGGGTTTCAGTGCAATACCGGTACCGATGGAGGCGATGATGGCGCCTGCGATGAGCATCAACCATGCAAGTGTCGCAGCCGCACCTTTTCGTTCATCTGGCGCTGCTGTGGCCAGTAACGCTAAAAACGATGTGCCGGCAGCACCTATCCCAAAACCAATAAAGGCATAAGCAAAAATCCACACGATCAAAGCCATGGGGAAGCTTAGAGGGGTCGCAATTGCCCAAGCTGCCATCACTAGGCCCATTCCGACGACTGCCGTGCCGCCAAGGATAAAAGGGGTGCGGCCGCCCTTCGCATCGGATCGGTGCCCCCAAATCGGTCGCGAGAGCTGTACCGCGTAGTGCAGTCCGACCAACAAGCCGGGCAACAATGCTGGCAGCGCAAGCTCTACCGTCATTAGACGGTTGAACAGATTAACCGGTAGCGCCGCCAATCCACCGATGGCCGCGTTAACCAGACATAATCGAGTTATTCCACCCCATCCTAATGTCATGACAGCTCCCTCATGCTATCTTTGGTTCAAATTAACCCTCGCAACGCGAAGGCAGCGATCATCATCCCGCTGACATAAAGCGTAACGCCCGTCGCGTTATACCAAGGCGCCTTGCCTTTGGGGTCGCGCAGTAAAATCCGCATGGCCCAAAGTTGCGCCAACAGAACTGCTGCAACCGCAACTCCGTGCCAAATCTGACCCCAGTTGATCAGCAAGCCGATTACGGCAACCTGCGGCAGCGACATAACCCAGCACGCCACTCTTGCTGCCTTTTCTGGGCCAAGTGTTACCGGCAATGAGTTTACACCAGTCTCAATATCGCCCTTCAAGGCCTTGAAATCATTGAGGGTCATTATACCATGAGCGCCCACCGCGTAGAGCAAGGCGACTGCTACAATTTGCCAGGATGGCGCCCCAGCAGATAGTACGGCGGCACCGGTAAACCACGGCAATCCTTCATAGCACAGTGCAACAAGGCCCGGGCCCCACCATCCGGAGCGTTTTAGCCGAACAGGCTCTGCAGAATATGCCCAGGCCGCAAGAACGCCGAAGACAGTCGCGCCAAATCCCCATGGCCCGAGTGTTGATCCGAGCAGAAGAGCGAAGCCAGACATAACGAGAGCGATCCATAGCCCCCACCGTCCCGGAATAGCGCCGGATGGGATCGGGCGGTGCGGCTCGTTTATGGCATCCACATGCCGATCGCACCAATCATTGGCAGCTTGGCTCATTCCACACACCACCGGCCCCGCTAATACTAGTCCCGCGAAAACCAGCCAAGGCGCAGAGGTCACCGGCGCGCCAGAAGAGACCACACCACAAAGATAAGCCCATACCGGCGGGAACCATGTGATCGGCTTGATCAACGTCAGCATTGCACGCGGTTCTGGCCTACTTCTCGCAGGCTGTAGCTCAATCGAGACACTCATAGCGTCAATTAAAGCTTACAATCGAGATTCTTTAAAGGGGTTTTTAGGTTTACACTTTTGTCCACGCTCAAAAAGAGAGGATCAATCGTCGTTATTGCTGTTAATCAGCCCGTGTTTTCGCAGTTTCACGTAGAGACTCTGACGGGAAAGACCGAGCATTTCTGCCGCTGCAACGCGATTATTGTTAGTCAGTTGGACAGCGGTTTCTATACAGAGTTTCTCAACGACGTCAGAAGTGGCTGAAACCAATTCCTTCAGCGAAGCTGTTCCCACGAGGTCCATGACATTCTTCATGGCATCATCACTGACAGCCGCCGCAGGTGCATCGCCAGCATCAACTCCATCGCCCGTAGCAACTGTACGGATGATAAATCCAAATCCACTATCCCCGCCCTGATCGCTCAATCGTGCAACGGAAACTTCAACACCGGCACGCGTACCAACGAGGCTTGTAAACTGCGTCGCGTAACTTCGCACCCGCCCCTGTTTAACCGCCGTGTCCAGCATCAGTTTGAGATCTACGGCACCACGCACAAAAAAGTCTGAAAGACTAACCTCGCGCACATCGCGCAATTGCGCTGCATCCGCTAAGATCAGAAACGCCTCGTTTGCATCGCGCACAATGCCCTTGCGGTCGGTAACGACTATGGCGTCGCTGCTGGCCGCGAACAGACGAGACATGGACTGCGCCAGTTCAGAGCCAGCCTCATCCAACTCGTCATCCTGCGTGATACGACACAGCATAAAAAGCTCACCAGCCGCCCTGAAGTGCTCTGGACTTACTGTTACGTCCTTTCCAGTACGACGAACAACCAGTTGAACGCCGGCGGCTTTGTCTCCGGTTGAAGCGGAACGCAAGGTATCCATAAGTTCTTCGCGCCGACGTCCCTCAAAGGCTTGAGCCAACGATGATCCTGCAAGACCGCCCGGCTTTGCACCGAGGATAAGCGCCGCCGCACTGTTCACATCCCGCACACGACCGCGCTCGGGCTCGACCATGATCAGTGGCGTGTCTGATGCCTCAAGTGCGACATTGTAGAAAGTCTGCTCACTGCGAAGCCGCTGTTGATCGCGCTCTCGCGCCATCTGCTCTGCGACCAGGCGTTGCTGCACTTCGGCAATCGGCTGCATATCTCGACCGAGCAGCAATAAATCGTCGCCGTCATATGTTCTGTGCAGCGTGTAGCGGATCGGAAACTCCCATGCTGCGTTATCGACGTGATTAATTTCCAAAGGTCGCGGCACGAGGCTCGTGTCTTCGCGCATGGCCGCCACGCGCGCAGTAAACTTTTCTTGGCTTTCGACAGTGAGAAAATCAACAAAAGGTCGTCCAACCCAATGATCAAGACTTCCCAAAGAAGGCGCGTCAGGGTTCACCGAAATGCCAGCAACATCTCCATTGCTCAGCACAAAAACAGAAATGTCAGCCGCATGCTCGACCAGGCTATCAACACTTGATGGGTCCGGCAGGGCTCCTGCACTTAGTCTTTCAGAGCTGCGCCTCTCGATCGTCACTCTATATTCCTCTGCGCCTCTTTAACGCCACCATCATCCCATTCCCGGAAAGGGTAGCGCTTTGGAAATGCTAGCCAAGTCGCATTCCTGTATTGCCTGTTCAGCGGAAGTTACAGCAAAATCCACCCCTGTATCCAGAACAGATTGCCGATCCTCTTCAACGATGCGACCGCCAATTACAATAGGCGGCATGCTGTCGGCAGTACGCCTAAGGAATTCGACAAGACCCCTCGTCTTATTCAGTGTTTGTTTGGTTGCCAACGAAATCCCGATCATGGCAAACCTGTCGGATCGGATAAGTTTAGCCAACTCTCTTTCCGAAAGACCAACCGCCATATGAACCCAAACACCGTGACGGCGCAGGTTGTCTGCTGTCACGAACGCTCCTAGTGCATGGTGTTCGTATTCAGGGATAACCATTAGCACAGATTGGCCAAGAGGAATGGAGCGATCCGACCACCGAATAGCAGTGTTCGCTTCATGGTCGCGGAAAAGCGTCTGCAGACGTGCCGCGCCAATCGTTACATCAACAAAGCTCGCCTGGTCATTCACCCAGAGCTCGCCAAGCAACTTTGCAGCTGCCGGCACATATAGCTGAAAAATTTCTTCTGTGGACGTTCCGTTCGCGATCAGCGACGCGATGACCATTTCATAGCTACTGTCAGCCTCTGACATCAAAGCTTCTGTCAGCCGTGTCACCCATTCCTCGCGCGAACGAGGTTCAACAGTGGTAGCGCTGAACATAACCGCCTTGAGCGCGGACTCCACTAGAAAGCGGATCGCGGGCCTTTGAGCTTCAACAAGTCCAGAGCCCTTCTTTATCGAGGAATTATGCAAACCTCGCTCCTCAGGACAGTCAGGGCAGATGATATCACATTATGTAACAGTCCGCTCTGGCGGTTTCATCTTGCGCCCAGATTGCAAAATTGTCAATTTTTATTGACAATTCACAAATGAATCAAACGGCTTTGACGCTCAAGCCTATGAGATAGCTCACCAAAAATAATAAAATCTTCCGCTAGAATAAGAAAATATGAGCTCGCCAACTCCATTAAGCTCCAGACAACTTTAGTTTACATTTTGATTTCTGACACATGTAAATTTTAATTGACACTTTAAATCATAACGCCCTAGCATTGTGCACAGCCTGACGGTCTGACGAGGGGTTAAATGACGCTTAGCGCTCAAGAAAAAGCGGTTGGAGCTGCGCTTTATACCGCGGAGCAACGTGCCCGGCGCGACGCAACCTATTGGACCCTTGTTCAGGGTATTTTGGCACCCGCTCAATTCATTGTTTTTCTGATCTCGCTGCTCTTGGTTCTTCGCTATCTGTCCACCGGTCTCGGATACGAGATTGCCACCTGGTCAGTGCTGATCAAAACTGGCTTCCTCTACCTGATCATGATTACTGGTTCCATCTGGGAAAAAGTTGTTTTTGGTCAATATCTTTTCGCCGGTCCTTTCTTCTGGGAAGATGTCTTTAGCTTTGCTGTTCTCGCCCTTCATACAGCCTATATTGTCGCGCTTTTCACGGACGCTTTAAGTCCAGTTGGATTGATGATTTTGGCCCTCGCAGCCTATGCGGTTTACGTCATAAACGCAGGCCAATTTTTACTCAAATTGCGCGCGGCACGACTACAGTCGGAGGCGCTGGCATGAACACGCACACCACCCCTCCAGCAACCTTTGGATGCCGTGATGTGCCGGTGTTGAAACAACGCGGACAACACGAGGTGTTTTGCGGCCTAACGGGAATCATCTGGCTTCATCGTAAGATGCAAGATGCGTTTTTCCTGGTTGTCGGCAGCAGAACTTGCGCCCATTTGCTGCAAAGTGCGGCCGGTGTGATGATTTTTGCCGAACCGCGCTTCGGTACTGCGATTCTCGAAGAAACCGACCTCGCCGGGCTTGCTGACGCACAAGACGAGCTTGAACGCGAGGTCGAACGCCTGCTGGAACGGCGGCAAGATATCCGGCAGCTTTTCCTGGTCGGGTCCTGCCCCTCTGAGGTCATCAAGCTAGATCTCGCGCGTGCTGCGGAGAAGCTGACGGCGAAATTTGCCCCGCATGTGCGGGTTCTGAACTATTCCGGTTCAGGAATTGAAACCACATTCACTGAAGGTGAGGATGCATGCCTTGCCTCAATGATCCCGGCCCTGCCGGAAACCGATGAGCGTCAATTACTGGTGGTTGGCGCCCTACCTGATGTCGTGGAAGATCAAATGCTCGATCTTCTCGGCAAACTTGGGATCGACAATGTAAAAGTGCTGCCCGCGAGACGCGCGGACAGCACTTTGGGAATCGGTCCCAACACTATGTTTGCACTGACCCAGCCATTCCTAGGCGGCTCCCTCGCCGCGTTAGGAAGGCGCGGGGCGCGTCACATTCCTGCGCCTTTCCCGTTCGGCGAGGAAGGCACCACTGGGTGGCTTCACGCCGTGGCTAAGGAATTCGGTGTCGACCTCACCCTGTTCGACACTGTAACACACGCGCCCCGCGCACGTGCAAAAAAAGCGATCGCACAAGCGTCTCAGCCATTGAATGGCAAATCCGTATTCTTTTTCCCAGACAGCCAGATGGAAATTCCCCTGGCTCGGTTCCTTACACGCGAGTGTGGGATGGAAGCGATCGAAGTCGGATCGCCCTTTATTCACAAGGGTGTAGTCGGGCCAGATTTAGACCTGCTGCAACAAGGACCAACGCTTGCCGAAGGACAAGATGTTGACCTGCAACTGGAGCGGTGCCGCACCGCACAACCGGACTTGACCGTTTGCGGTCTGGGTCTTGCCAACCCGTTGGAAGCCGAAGGGCTGACCACGAAATGGGCCATCGAGCTGGTGTTCACACCGGTGCATTTCTACGAACAAGCCGGCGACCTCGCCGGTCTTTTTGCAAGGCCAATAAACCGCAACTCGCTGTTGAGGCTTGAGGCGGCGGAATGAAGCTGTCCGTATGGACATATGAAGGCCCTCCACATGTGGGGGCCATGCGGGTCGCGACGGCCATGAAGGGTTTGCACTACGTGCTGCACGCCCCGCAGGGCGACACATATGCCGATCTATTGTTCACAATGATTGAACGCAGAGATGCCCGCCCGCCGGTGACCTACACTACATTCCAAGCGCGCGATCTTGGCAGTGACACCGCCAATCTTTTCAAAACCGCATGTCAGGCCGCCTATGATCGGTTTGAACCACAGGCAATGATCGTGGGGGCCTCCTGCACGGCAGAGCTGATCCAGGATGATCCTGGCGGCATGGCGGAGACGATGGGTATCCCTGTGCCGATCATCCCTCTGGAATTGCCAAGCTATCAGCGGAAAGAAAACTTCGGCGCTGACGAAACGATGTTCCAATTGGTACGCCATCTGTCGCGCCCAGTAGAGAAAACCGAAGAAGTCACCGCGAACCTTATCGGTCCAACCGCACTAGGCTTCCGCCACCGTGACGACATCACAGAGCTGACGCGGATGCTCGAATTCATGGGTGTGAAGATCAACGTCGTGGCTCCTTATGGCGCTACACCTGAAGATTTTGGCCGTCTGGGTGCCGCGCACATAAACGTCTTGATGTATCCCGAAACCGGTGAGGCCGCTTGCCGATTGATGGAACGGGAATATAACATTCCATTCACCAAGACGGTTCCGATCGGCGTTTCGGCCAGCAGAGAATTTGTCGAGGAAGTTGCACAAATGACCGGCCTCGAGGCCAAGTTCGAAGACAACCGGTTACGCCTGCCTTGGTATTCGGCCTCCGTCGATAGCAACTATCTCACCGGCAAGCGCGTCTTTATCTTTGGTGACGGTACGCACGTGGCAACGGCCGCCCGGATCGCCCGAGACGAGATGGGTTTCGAGGTCGTCGGCCTCGGCTGCTACAACCGTGAAATGGCACGTAATATCAGACGCCTGGCCAAAAGCTTTAATGTTGAAGCACTGATCACGGAGGATTACCTCGAAGTCGAGCGCGTCATAGAAGAGCTGGCGCCGGAAATGATCCTCGGCTCCCAGATGGAGCGTCATATCGGCAAGCGTTTGGGCATCCCCTGCGCGGTGATCTCAGCGCCCGTGCATGTACAGGATTTTCCCGCGCGTTACTCCCCCCAGATGGGCATCGAAGGTGCCAACGTGATCTTTGACACCTGGGTCCACCCATTGGTCATGGGGCTCGAAGAGCACCTGCTGCACATGTTCCGCGAGGACTTTGAGTTCAACGACGAGGCCGGACCGAGCCACCATGGCGCGCACGCAGAAACAGAGGAAGAGCCGGTCGCTGCACAGGAGGAAAGCAACGTCATCTGGCTTGCTGACGCCGAAAGGGAACTCAAGAAAATCCCGTTTTTCGTGCGCGGCAAGGCCAAACGCAATACCGAAGCCTTTGCGGCAGAACGCGGGGTTTCAGAGATCAGCATAGACACACTCTATGAAGCAAAGGCCCATTATGCGCGATGATGTCATGATATCGCGCCCCTATCACGTGGTGATCATCACGCTGGATTCGCATGTTGTAGGACCTTGCACACGCGCTGCACAGCAATTGACGCAAGACTTCCCGGGCCTTCAACTCAGCGTGCACGCCGCTGCCGAATGGGGAGAAGACCCCGAGGCATTGGAAAGCGCGCGCGCCGATATCGCCAGAGGCGACATCATCATCGCCAACCTGTTATTCCTTGAAGAGCACATCAACGCGATCCTGCCTGACTTGGAAGCGCGGCGCGAAGACTGTGATGCGCTGGCGGGCATTATTGCGGACGCCAAGATCGTGAAACTCACCCGCATGGGTACGCTTGATATGGCCGCGCCGGAGTCGGCCACCCGTAAACTGCTGAAAAAGCTACGCGGTCAGACCAAGGCCAATGTCGACAGCGGCGCCAAGAAGATGAAGATGCTGCGCCGCCTGCCCCGGTTACTGCGTTTGATCCCCGGCAAAGCGCAGGATCTTCGGGCGTGGTTCCTTACGATGCAATACTGGCTCGGCGCGTCTGATGACAATGTCGAGGCACTGATCCGCTTTCTGATCTCCCGCTATTGCCGCCACGACGCCTGGCGCGGTGCCAAAGTTGCTTTGCCGATCGAGTACCCTGATACCGGGCTCTATCACCCTCATCTACGTACTCGCATCACAACGGATGTCGATGCGCTGCCGAAAACCGATCCGAGCGCACCGACAATCGGTCTGGTGATGATGCGCAGCTATGTTCTTTCGGGCGATACGGCACATTATGACGCGGTGATCCGGGCGCTGGAAGCGCGTGGCCTCAATGTCTTGCCTACCTTTGCCGGTGGTCTTGATGCGCGCCCAGCAATTGAGACCTTCTTTGAGGACTTGGACGGACCGAGCATCGATGCTTTGCTGTCCTTGACCGGTTTCTCGCTTGTGGGCGGTCCCGCCTACAACGACAATGAAGCCGCGATCGAGGTGCTCAAGCGGCTCGATGTGCCCTATGTTGCGGCGCACCCCCTTGAGTTTCAAACTTTGGAACAATGGGAAGCCTCACCGCAGGGCCTCGGTCCAATTGAGACGACGATGCTGATTGCTCTGCCTGAGCTCGACGGCGCAACGAATCCAACCGTCTTTGCTGGTCGCCATAGCGCCTCAGATGGCAGCAGCAAAAAGGCGATGGCCCCTGCCCTTGAACGTGTTGAAACGCTGGCTGATCGGGTGAACAAGCTCGCCAAACTGCACCGCAGCCGCATTGCCGAGCGACGCGTCGGAATTGTGCTGTTCGGTTTCCCTCCAAACGCGGGCGCGGCAGGCACGGCGGCCTATCTCGATGTCTTCACTTCGCTTCATGCAACATTGCATGCAATGGCCGAACGCGGATATGATATTGATCCACCCAAGACGGTCGAAGAATTGCGCGCAGCGGTGCTTGAGGGGTCTGCCAAGCAATATGGCCAAGAAGCCAATGTTGCAGACCATGTACCTGCAGATCAAATCGTAACTGGCACGCCATGGCTCGATGAAATTGAAACGCAATGGGGCCCTGCCCCGGGTCGGGTGCAATCAGATGGGCGTGGCGTCTTCATCCTCGGCGCGCAATTCGGCAAAGTCTTTGTCGGGTTGCAGCCTGCATTCGGTTACGAAGGCGACCCTATGCGGCTGTTGTTTGAGCGCAGCTTTGTACCGACCCACGCGTTTACGCAGTTCTATCTCTGGCTCCGCAACAAATTCCAAGCCGATGTTTTGCTGCATTTCGGCATGCATGGCGCGCTGGAGTTTATGCCCGGCAAACAGGCTGGCGTTGGTGAGGCGTGTTGGCCTGATCGGCTTATTGGTAATATGCCGAACATCTATCTCTACGCCTCCAACAACCCCTCTGAGGCAACGCTCGCCAAGCGGCGCAGCAACGCCATTACAATCACGCACCTGACGCCACCACTGGCGAGCGCGGGGCTCTACAAAGGACTGGCTGAGCTCAAGGACAGCCTCGCGCGCTGGCGCAAGACGCATCCGGATGCGCCGGAGCGTATGGACTTGGAACAGCTGATCTCAGAACAGGCGGATGCGGTTGATTTGGGCGGCGAAGCTCCCGAAGCACTTTGGCTGCGCCTGCTGGAAACGGAAGACGCTCTAATTCCCGAGGGCTTGCATGTGCTCGGTCGCCCGATGGCTGATGACACGCGGGCTGAATACCTCTCGCTGATGAGCGATGCCGACGCAAAGACCAAGGCCCGTGTCGACCAGCTCCTTCAAAGTAGCAGCGAAATCGCAGCGATCATGCATGCGCTGGATGGTCGTTTCACACCTCCTGTGCCGGGCGGCGACTTACTCCGCTCGCCCGATATTCTGCCGACCGGACGCAATATCCACGCTTTTGACCCTTTCCGAATGCCCAGCGCCTATGCCTGCCGCGAAGGCGCGTCGCAAGCGCAGCTGCTGCTCGACACGCATAATAGCCTGCCGCGCACTGTGGCGATCGTGCTCTGGGGTTCAGACAATATCAAATCAGACGGAGCGCAATTGGCACAGGCGTTAGCGCTGATGGGAGCCAAACCGAGGTTTGACAGCTTTGGCAGGCTCTGCGGTGCAGATTTAATCCCACTCACGGAACTGCAACGCCCTCGGATCGATGTCATAATGACGCTGTCAGGCATCTTCCGAGACCTTCTGCCTCTGCAAACCAAACTCCTCGCCGAAGCGGCCCTTAAGGCGGCAAAAGCGGATGAGCCATTGGAGCAGAACTTCATCCGTGCCCATGCATTGGCTTATGCTGAGAAGATCGGGTGTGACCTTGAAACAGCTGCTCTTCGCGTCTTCTCCAATGCAGAGGGCGCGTATGGCTCAAACGTCAACATGATGGTCGACAGCTCTGCCTTTGATGACGAGGATGAGCTGGCCGATGCCTACATGGCGCGCAAAAGTTTTGCCTACGGTGTGAATGGCAAGGCTGCGGCCAATGACACGCTGCTGCAAACTGCGCTCGGTGACGTGGAACTGGCGTATCAAAACCTTGAATCCGTTGAGCTGGGCGTTACCACGATTGACCATTACTTCGACACGCTTGGTGGCATCTCCCGCGCGGTGAAACGCGCCCGCAACGGTGAAGAAGCGGCGATTTATATCTCCGACACAACCCGCGGCACAGGAAAAGTGCGGACGCTGGCCGATCAGGTCTCCCTCGAATCCCGCTCCCGCGCGCTGAACCCGAAATTCCATGAGGCGCTCCTGCAACATGGTGCCGAAGGCGTACGCCAGATCGAAAGCACCCTCACAAACACCATGGGTTGGTCTGCGACAACCGGACAAGTAGAGCCCTGGGTTTATAAACGTCTTTCAGAGACCTTCATCCTTGATGAGGACATGCGAGCGCGTCTCGCAGAACTTAATCCGACAGCATCCTCACGCATGGCCAACCGCCTGCTAGAGGCACACGATCGATCCTACTGGCAACCCGATGACGACATGCTCGCCGCTCTGCGTGAGGCAGCAGATGCACTTGAAGATCGGCTGGAGGGAGTGGCAGCAGAATGACCGACCTATTCGAAAGGAAAGGCCAATGAGTCCGAAAGACAACATCCCGCTTTTGCGCGGACAGGACGGAGAAGGATCCGTTCAGGTCCATCAGGACCCATCCACCAAGATCGAAGGTGCCAAGGTGTTTTCCGTTTATGGCAAAGGTGGGATTGGTAAGTCTACCACGTCATCGAACCTCTCTGCCGCATTTGCTTCTATGGGGAAGCGCGTACTGCAGATCGGCTGTGACCCAAAACACGACAGCACATTCACTCTCACAGGTCGTCTGCAGGAGACTGTGATCGATGTGCTCAAAGAGGTCGATTTCCATCCTGAAGAGCTGCGTCCGGAAGATTTCGTTGCAGAAGGCTGGGGCGGCGTGCAGTGCGTTGAGGCCGGTGGTCCTCCCGCAGGAACAGGTTGCGGCGGTTACGTCGTAGGTCAGACTGTGAAATTGCTAAAACAGCACCACATGCTCGAAGACACCGATGTGGTGATCTTCGATGTTCTTGGTGACGTGGTTTGCGGTGGCTTTGCGGCTCCACTTCAACACGCCGACCGCGCCGTGATCGTTACCGCGAATGACTTTGACTCAATCTACGCGATGAACCGCATCATCGCGGCCGTGCAGGCCAAATCAAAGAACTACAACGTGCGCCTAGCTGGGTGTGTAGCCAACCGCTCCGAGACGACAGAAGAGGTCGACAGATTCTGCGACGTCGTCGGCTTCAAGCGGATCAGTCACATGCCTGCGGTCGACGCAATCCGTCGCTCGCGACTGAAAAAGAAGACGCTCTTCGAGATGGACGATGAAGAGGACATCGTGCGTTGCCGTGCTGAATATGTACGCCTCGCCGAAACGCTTTGGAACGGAACTGAACCGCTGGCGCCCGCGCCGCTTGAAGATCGCGAAATTTTCGAACTTCTGGGCTTTGATTGATGGGGTATGACCGTACACTCGCTTCTGTCGAAACCTACTTCGACAAGACAGCCACCCACACATGGGAACGGCTGACCAGCGAAGTGCCGGTCTCTAAAATCCGCCAAACTGTGCGTGAAGGCCGTGATCAGATGCGTGCAGCCATGCTTTACAGGTTACCCAACGACCTGCGCGGCGCGCGTATTCTCGATGCTGGATGCGGTGCAGGTCAGATGACCGCAGAACTCGCGGCTAAAGGGGCAGAGGTTGTCGCCGCCGACATATCCCCGGCCCTTCTGTCGATTGCCAAAAGCCGCCTACCCAATGACCTTTTGCCAAGTGTAAGCTTCCATCATGGCGACATGCTCAGCCCCCATCTGGGCCAGTTTGACTATGTCATGGCGATGGATAGCCTGATCTATTACGACCGGGCGGATATCGCGGACGCTCTATCGCGGCTCGCCGCACGCACAGCCAACAGCATCGTCTTTACTGTTGCGCCCAAGACCGCTCTGCTGACGCTGATGTGGCGCGCTGGGCAGCTCTTTCCGCGCTCTGACCGCTCGCCCACGATGGTACCGCATGATCCGGCGACCTTGTCCCTCGCCTACGGCGAAACCGGCGCTGCTGGCGCGATGTATACTCTAAAACGCGTCACGTCCGGCTTCTACATCTCGCAAGCGATGGAGGTCCGCCGATGATTTTCAAGGCCTCTCAGCTCAAACAGATCAGTCTGCGTATGTTGCCCTTTGCCGACGCGGCAAGCGAGGGCCTACCGATGAGCCAGTTGCTGCGCCTGTCCTTGTTTCAAGTGTCAGTCGGTATGGCAACTGTAATGCTGTTGGGTACTTTGAACCGCGTTATGATCGTTGAGCTATCAGTACCTGCTACAATCGTTGCGGTTATGATTGCCCTGCCCGTTCTTATCGCGCCATTCCGCGCGCTTCTGGGCTTCCGTTCTGACACCTACCGAAGCGCCATTGGCTGGAAACGCGTACCGTATCTTTGGTTTGGATCGTTGTGGCAAATGGGTGGTTTGGCGATAATGCCCTTCGCGCTCATAGTACTTTCTGGTCAACAGTCGGTCGGACCAAGCTGGGCCGGAGAAGTACTGGCTGCCATTGCCTTCTTGCTCACCGGTCTGGGTCTGCACATGACCCAAACAGCCGGACTGGCACTCGCAACCGACCGGGCGGACGATGAAACCCGACCGAGGGTTGTGGCACTGCTCTATGTCATGTTCCTGCTGGGTATGGGGATTTCAGCCATTCTCATCGGTTGGCTGCTGCGCGACTTTAGCGAGATCAGGTTGGTCCGCGTGGTTCAAGGCGCGGCCCTTGTTGGCATAGGCCTCAATCTGGTTGCGCTCTGGAAGCAAGAGCAAATGAACCCAATGACCAAGGCGGAGCGTGCCGCACCTCGCCCGCGTTTTGCTCAAGCATGGAATGACCTGATGCGCGGTGGAGAAACAGGCCGTCTTCTGGCTGTTGTTTTCCTTGGGACCATGGCGTTCAACATGCAGGACGTGCTGCTTGAACCCTATGGTGGCGAGATCCTAGGGCTTTCAGTTTCCTCTACCACATTGCTGACAAGCGTGTGGGCCGCGGGCGCGCTGTTCGGGTTTGTCATGACTGGTCGCATGCTCTCCCTGGGTCACAATTGCTACCGTTTAGCTGCACTTGGCGTTTTGATAGGCATAGTTGCCTTTTCGATCGTGATCTTTGCGGCACCCTTAAACGCAGTGTGGCTTTTCTTCACTGGAGCTGGGTTGATCGGGCTCGGTGGTGGTATTTTTGCGGTGTCCACACTGACTGCGGCTATGACCATGCCAGAACGCGGCGCGGCGGGTCACGGATTGGCACTGGGCGCATGGGGCGCGGCGCAGGCGACCGCCGCCGGGCTATCAATAGCTCTAGGTGGCGCCCTACGTGACGGCACAAACGCTATTGCTCAGGCTGGCCTTCTTGGAGACGTCCTGAACAAGCCTGTTACGGGATACTCATTGGTTTACCACGTTGAAATTGGGCTGCTCTTCATCACGCTGGCGGCCCTTGGACCGCTTGTCCGATTTGGCCGGTCCTTCACATCATCTTCGGAAAGAAAGGCGGACAGAATTGGTCTGGCCAATTTTCCAACATGACCACCGACTTAAAGAAAGGATTACGCAATGGATAACGCGTTTTTCGCAAACTTCGATCTGGCATCTCTGGCCATATGGCTGTTCTGGGTCTTCTTTGCGCTGCTGATTTTCTACATTCAGCGCGAAAATATGCGCGAGGGCTATCCGCTTGAGGATGACAATGGCGACGTCTCCGCAAACCAAGGCCCCTTCCCTGTACCAGGCGACAAGACATTCATCCTGCCTCAAGGACGGGGTGAGTTGACAGTGCCTTCAGGTCAACGCGGGGACAGGGATAATCTCGCATTGGAGCGTACCTCGGATTCAAACGGCTTTCCGTTTGAACCAACCGGTGATCCAATGGCTGATGGCGTTGGCCCCGCTTCTTGGGCGCCGCGCGAGGATGCTCCTGAGCTTGACGGTCACGGACATCCGAAAATCGTTCCAATGGCCGCGCTCGACGACTTTCACGTTTCTGCTGGCAATGACCCGCGTGGGCTCCCAGTGCTGTCCGGTGACCGTAAGGTTGTTGGCAAGATCAGCGAC
Source organism: Pseudomonadota bacterium (assembly GCA_039180185.1). Classification (GTDB taxonomy): domain Bacteria; phylum Pseudomonadota; class Alphaproteobacteria; order Rhodobacterales; family Rhodobacteraceae; genus Roseovarius. Next base: position 29,531 of record JBCDDS010000023.1, read on the forward strand.
ATCTGGATCGATGCTCCCGAACAGCTGGTGCGTTACGTCGAAATCGCACTCGACGAGGATTACGGCAGCGGCAAACGACTGGTGCCACTGACGTTATCTCGTGTTCAAGGAACCCATGTTAAGGTCAAATCACTCTACGGCCACCAATTCGACGGCATTCCAAAGAATGCATCGAAGAACCAAGTCACGAAACTCGAGGAAGACAAGATCAGCGGCTACTGCGCCGGCGGTTGGATTTATGCATCCGCCGGTCGGTTTGAGCCACTGATCGGGTGATCTAAACGCCAAGCGCCACGGCAAGGAGGGATACCGATGCGCACGCAAAGTGGAAGCCAAGTGCCCGAAAAGGGGCTACCGGAAAAGCTGCCAGAGGATGAGCACATTCTCTGGCAAGGAAGGCCAGACGGCTGGGCGTTGACGCGGGACGCGCTCAATCTGAACTGGGTTTTGGGCTATTTTGCCTTACTCGCGCTTTGGCGCGCTGTTTCGCTGACCGATCAGCTTACGTTTGCGCAAGGTCTATTGGCGGCGCTGCCAATTATGTTGGTTGGGATCGGCGTTGCGGCCCTTCTTCTGCTCATCGGGATTATCCAAGCAAGAGCGGCGACGTATACGATTACCAACAAACGCGTTGTGATGCGTATCGGTGCGGCGCTGACGCTGACACTCAATCTGCCGTACACCGAAGTTCTTCGCGCTGATCTGCAACCACATCGATCCGGTCGTGGCACAATTGCTTTGCAGCTAAAGCGACGCACAAAGATCAGTTTTCTGATCTGCTGGCCTCATGCGCGCCCTTGGACTTTTCGCGACCCACAACCGGCACTGCGATGCATAGCCGACGCTGAACGCGTCGCGCGCATCCTCGCCGAGGCCGCGGAGACGCAGCTCAGCATGCCGCGGGTGTCTCGCATATCGGACGACGGTGCTCAGGCAACCACAGGAGCTTCTCCTGTGGCGGCGGAATAGGAGTTTAGAAATGGCGAAGACGGATTTTCACACCGACAGTTCACAGAGCCAGACATACGACAGAGAGCTTGTTCCGCGTCGCATGATGACCGCCGTGTTTGTGCTAATTTGCTCGGTTTTGGTGCTTGTCAGCTACGCGCGACTGACTGAGCGTCCGCTGGTTGGTGTACCGCCGGTGTCTCCTGTTACGCAAACCGTAGAAATCTTCCTGCAAAGCGACACGTCGGGCTCGGTCAATGTGCGCGATAGCCAAGGAAATGTGATGGTTGATCGTGGACCGAATGAGGGCGGTTTTCTTTCAACTATCTGGCGCGTGGTGAACCGCGAAAGGATCGTTCACCGCGTGCCGCTCGACGGGCCAGTGATCGTGCGTATGCACGAAAACGGTCGGCTAAGTCTGTATGACCCGTCAACCAAAGAAACGCTCGAACTCAACGGGTTCGGCGCAAACAACGCCAAAGCTTTCGAAAAGCTTTTGGTCAACTGAAGCAACTGTAGAGAGAGAGGAGGCCAAAAATGGGATGGCTTACCAAATCAATCGAAAAGGCTCCTTGCACGGTCGAGGTTAGTCACTGCTTTGAAAGCCTGCACGCGCATGTAAGGTTTGACAATGGTGCAGTGATCTTCCCCGGCGACGAGGTGAAAGTGCATGGGCCAGAGATCATGGCGCCCTTTGGCGAAGTGGTCCGCGAAAGCCGCGAGGCGACGATCATTCGCGCCTCAAAGTTGGAACAGCTCTGGACACGCATGACCGGCGATTTCGAGTTCATGGAACTTTGCGAGTTCTCCTTCTCAGAGGAGGTCACGCTATGAATGTGCAAAACAAACCAAAAGCCGCGCCAGAGCTGCTAGCAAAGCCAGGTAGCGCCAAGCATTCCGCAGATGCCACAAGTGTTGAAGAGGGCCTTGCGCTCGTCGAGAAGCAGGCATCGGCCAAAATGGACAGCGATTTCGCAACGTCAGTTGCGATGCAGAACACGTTGCTCACGCCACGCTTCTACACGACCGACTTTGATGAGCTTGATGCGGTGGACGTAACACCAGTGCGCGAAGACTGGGACCATTTGATCAAAGAGATGGCGAGCGATCCTAACAAAGGTCACTTCAAGAAAAACGAAGATTGGGACAAAATCGATTGGGACGGCATGGAGCCGCAGCTCAAAAAAGAGTTCATCGACTTCCTGATCAGTTCTTGCACAGCAGAATTTTCCGGCTGCGTCCTCTACAAAGAGATGAAACGGCGTGGCAGCAACAAGGATATAACCCAGCTATTTCAGCTGATGGCGCGTGATGAGGCGCGACATGCCGGTTTCATCAATGATGCCCTGCGCGAGGTGGGTGTTGCCGTCAATCTGGGCTTCCTGACCCAGAAGAAGAAGTACACCTACTTCCGACCCAAGTTCATCTACTACGCCACCTATCTCAGCGAAAAAATTGGCTACGCCCGGTACATTACCATTTTCCGGCATCTACAGGCCAATCCGGATCATCGTTTTCATCCCATCTTCAAGTGGTTTGAGGAATGGTGCAATGATGAGTTCCGCCACGGCGAGGCGTTTGCCCTATTGATGAAGTCAGACCCAAAGCTGACCTCGGGCTTCAACGTCTACTGGATCAAGTTCTTCCTGACGGCCGTTTACGCCACGATGTATGTGCGCGACCATCAGCGCCCGGCGTTTCATAAGGCTTTGGGGGTTGATCCTGATTGGTACGCTCATGAGGTCTATACAAAGACTTCCGAGCTCTCCAAACAGATCTTCCCGATCACGCTTGATATCGAACATCCAAGGTGGCAGCCGCTGCTTGTGGCGCTTCAGAAGGCCAACGTGGATATTGATCGGGCGGCCAAGCAAGGCGGCGTAGGCGGCAAGATCAAGGGTGTATTTGCCCGCGCGCGCGCGGCCTCTGCTTTTGTCCGGCTGATGTTCATCCCGGCGCAGAAAAACCAGGTGCCAGCCTCAACAAGACTGGAGCCCTGTTACTGATGAGCTCTATCTGGATCGCAGCACTTATTGCTCTTTTCGTCTGGTGGTTCTCTACTGGGGCGGTCCTTTATGTCGTGCGTCGGACAGAGAAATCAGGTGTGGCTGGTTTGGTCGCTTGCACGATCTTGGGTCTTGTCCTTTTGGGGTTTGGCTTATGGGGCTTTGTTGCAAGCCTGCCACTCACTGGCGTCGGCGCGGCCTATGTCGCTTTCCTTTCAGCGATCGCGATCTGGGGCTGGGTGGAGCTATCATTTTTGACCGGAACCATCACTGGCCCGAACCCGCATCACTGTCCCGACGACTTGCCTGGGTGGGAGCGGCTGGTGCGCGCGTGGGGCACCATCGCCTATCACGAAGTACTGCTGACCATGGTTTTCGCTGCGATCTGGCTCTACGGCGCTGGCGCGGAAAACATTGTCGGTGTTTGGACCTTTACAATGCTGTATCTGGCGCGGATTTCGGCCAAGCTGAACCTGTTTTGCGGTGTGCCAAAAATCAATACGGAGTTTCTGCCAGAGGTGCTGGGCCACCTGCCCAGCCACTTCAAAATTTCCAAATTCAACTGGCTTTTTCCGATTTCGATAACCGTTCTAACCTGCGCCTCAGCGCTCTGGATTGAGCGAGTTTTGATTGCCGAGTCTGCAGGCGAAGCGGTTGGATACGCTTTGCTAAGCGCGATCACCGCGCTGGCGCTTTTAGAACACTGGTTGATGGTGCTGCCGCTGCCGGATGCCAAACTGTGGCGGTGGATGCTGCCGTCACCAAAAACACCTACGAAGAATACTGAACCGGAGGGAACCCATGGATTTTGATGCCATGTTCAACGCGCAGCTGGATGCGCTTAGGGAAGAGGGCAACTACCGCATCTTTGCGGAGTTGGAACGCCGCTGCGGCGCCTTCCCCAAAGCCAAGAGCCACGACGATGATGCACCTGATGAGGTGACCGTGTGGTGTTCAAACGACTATCTTGGCATGGGGCAGAACGCCTACATTCGAGAGGTGATGAAAAACACCGTGGATGAGTGCGGCACAGGTGCGGGCGGGACGCGCAACATTTCCGGCACAAACCACCACCATGTGATGCTAGAGCGCGAGCTTGCCGATCTGCACGGCAAGGAAAGCGCCCTGCTTTTCACGTCGGGATACGTTTCTAACTGGGCGGCCTTGTCTACGCTTGGTGGTCGCTTGCCGGATTGCGTCATCCTGTCAGACGAGCTTAACCACGCCTCAATGATCGAGGGCATCCGCCACAGCCGCGCGCAAAAGCGGATCTGGAAACACAACGATCCGGAAGACCTCGATCGTCAGTTATCAAAGCTTCCGGCAAATGCGCCCAAAATCGTGGCCTTTGAAAGCGTTTATTCGATGGATGGCGATATCTGCCCGATGCAGGAGATCGTCGAAGTGGCCGAAAAACACGGTGCGATGACCTATCTAGATGAGGTCCACGCCGTGGGTCTTTACGGTCCGCGTGGCGGCGGCGTGTCAGAACGCGAGGGATTGGCTGACCGGATCACGCTGATCGAAGGCACACTTGGCAAGGCCTATGGCTGCGTCGGCGGCTACATCACCGGCTCAGCGGCGCTGTGCGATTTCGTGCGGTCCTTTGCCAGTGGTTTCATCTTCACCACGGCCCTCCCCCCGGCTGTAGCGGCGGCCGCGAAAGCGTCAGTTGCGCATCTCAAACGCTCCAATGCCGAGCGCGAGATGCAGCGCGCACGCGTTGCGCAACTTCGCGCGGCACTGAACCGAGCTGGCATACCGCACATGGATAATCCCAGCCACATCATCCCTGTGATGATCAAAGACCCGGTCAAATGTCGACAAATTTCCGATATCCTGATGCAGGATTGGGGAATCTACGTGCAGCCAATCAACTATCCAACTGTGCCGAAGGGTACAGAGCGGCTGCGGTTCACGCCCGGACCTTTGCACACCGAAGAAGACATAGATCAATTGGTGACGGCGCTGAAACTGCTATGGAAACAGTGCGCGTTGGCCCACGCGGTCGCCTGAAGCCCGTCTTGCTCCAAGATTGAATCGTGATGTAACTTCTCTGCGCAGAGGAGTATGTCATGGCTGGTGGATGGGCCCGCGATGGGGCGGTAAATGAGCAAATCGAGGCATCGATTGCCGATGAACTGCAACGCCTGAAGGCGCGTCAACAGCCAACCGGAGAAAGCCTGACCAATTGCGCCGAATGCTATAAGGAAATCCCAGCCGCGCGGCGCGAGGCCCTGCCGGGTGTAAAGCATTGCATTGGATGACACAGCGTCAACCGACACAGGACCCAGTGGCCAATCTGTCAGGACTGGCCCAGGTAATGACAGAGCCCGTCCCGATCTCACCCCAAGATACCCGTATCGGCACGGCGTCGATTTTGCTTGATGAGCCTTTGAGCGACGAGGTTTTCGACAGGTGGTTGAACATACTTATCGGCTTTCGTGGAGAGGATATCTTGCGTGTGAAAGGCATTGTGTTTCTGGAAGACATGGAGGTCCCGTTTTTTGCTTTACGGTGTGCAACATTTTTTTGACCCTCCACTCCCAGTCGAGAACTGGCGCGGCGAAGATCGACGAAGTCGCATCGTGGTTATCGCCCGTGATATCACCAGACCCGAACTGCAACGCAGCCTTGATATGTTGCGTGCTCCGCACGCACGGAAAAACCCGAAACCCATTCAGCAGGAGGGTGTCGCCCCTTAGAGCGCGGGCGGTATATCTATCTGTTTCTTGTCATACTCGGGTGATTCTTAGAAAGAGTCTGGTTGATTGAAGTAATGTTATAACATTACTATGCTTTATGCATTTCATTCAGCTGCCAGTTCATGCCTGCATGCGCGTTTCGCTTTCGTCTCAGGAAGAATCTGCAGTACCAACCAGAGGTATCCATCTTATGACAGACACCCGCCTTCCCGTCACCGTGCTCTCAGGCTTTCTGGGGGCTGGTAAAACTACACTTCTCAATCGCGTTTTGAATAACCGTGAAGGGCGCCGGGTTGCGGTGATCGTGAATGATATGTCCGAGGTGAATATTGACGCCGATCTGGTGCGGGCCGATACAGAGCTTTCTCGCACCGACGAGACGCTTGTAGAAATGTCCAACGGCTGCATTTGTTGCACGTTGCGCGACGATCTTCTGGAAGAGGTGCGCAGCCTGTCCGCGGAAGGTAGATTTGACTATCTGCTGATTGAATCCACTGGCATCTCTGAACCACTGCCTGTCGCTGCCACGTTCGATTTTCGCGATGAGTTTGGTGACAGCCTTTCAGACGTGGCGCGCCTTGATACGATGGTGACAGTGGTCGATGCGGTCAATCTGCTCAAAGATTTCACCAGCCATGATTTCCTAAGTGACCGTGGCGAGTCACTCGGCGAGGAGGACGATCGCACGCTTGTTCATCTGCTGACCGATCAAATGGAATTTGCTGATGTCGTTATCTTAAACAAAGTGGCGGACGCCTCCATTGAACAGGTAAACGCCGCGCGACGCATAATTCGCAGCTTGAACGCAGATGCAGAAATCATCGAAACAAGTTACTCCGAAGTACCAACGGACAAGATTTTGGACACGGGCCTTTTCGACATCGACAAAGCGCACGAACATCCTATGTGGGCAAAGGAGCTTTACGGATTTGCTGATCATACACCGGAGACGGAAGAATACGGCGTCGTAA
>JBCDDS010000024.1:0-35021 GCA_039180185.1 Pseudomonadota bacterium
GCGTAAGATACCGCCTGGGTGGACCGGACGTCTGGCTCTTTTGGGCGTTCTGGGTGGTCTTCAGGGGGCTATCGGTTGGTGGATGGTGTCCTCTGGTCTGGAAGGTTCAATGCTCGATGTAGCGAGCTACCGCCTTGCCACGCATCTTGGCCTTGCCTTTATCATTCTGGGTTTCATCATGTGGTACATGCTGATGCTCAAACGCGACGGGCGCGAACTTATGCAGGCCCGCCGCACCGGCGAGGCCAGGCTCTCGCGGATCACTTCTATTTGGATCGCGCTGGTATTCCTTCAGGTCTTGCTCGGCGCGTTGGTCGCCGGGATTGACGCGGGGCGCAGCTTCACCGACTGGCCGCTTATGTCAGGCCAGTTCATCCCACCGTTCTTCTGGATGCCGGAGCTTGGCTTCCGTAACTTCTTCGAAAACGCCGGGCTAGTACAGTTCATCCACCGAATGGCGGGTTATGTGCTATTTGCATATTCAATCTTTGCCTGGCTGCAGGGTCGTAAGAGCGCATACACAAAAACGCAAAGCGCGTTTACCGGGGTCTTCATTCTTCTAACGTTCCAAGTCGTTCTCGGCGTAGTCACAGTGCTCTACGCGGCACCCTGGCAAATCGCCATCGTCCATCAGCTTGTCGCAGTCGCAGTTTTTGCTGCTGTGCTACGCGCGCGTTTCCTGTGCCAATACCCAATGGCCCAATCGGTAAGAGGTGAACCAGCGTGACCCCCTTTGAAGAGCTGATGCGCTATCAGCGTGAAACAGAGGCGTTGGCTGCGGTTGCTGGACGGCTGAGCTGGGATCAGGAGACAATGATGCCGGAAGGCGCTGCCGGTCAGCGTGCCGAAGAACAGGGCGCGATGCAGGCCATTCTGCACCATCGGCGCACCAACCCAAAAATGGGCGATTGGCTTGCCTCTGCGGAGGCACCCGATACCTTAGGTGCTGCGCAACTGCGTCACATAAAGCGCGACTTTGACCGGGCCAATAAAGTACCTGTCGATCTTGCCACGCGATTGGCCAAACTCACTAGTCGATCGCAAGGCATCTGGGCCAAAGCGCGTGCCGAAGATGACATGGCGGCATTTGCGCCAACGTTGGCGGAAGTCGTTGCGCTCAAACGCGAGGAGGCCGCCGCTTTAGCAAATGGTGGCGATCTATACGACGCTATGGTCGATGAATACGAGCCAGGCGCGAAGGCCGCTAATCTAGCGCAAATGTTCGACGAAATGCGGCCGGAACTTGTGTCACTACGAGAACGCGCTCTAAATGCCCCGGATCAACCTGCAATTTCGGGCGCCTTTGATGAAGCCAAGCAGTTGCAGCTCAGTCGGGAACTGGCTGAGCGATTTGGTTATGACCTTAGTAAGGGCCGCATCGACAAAGCAGTCCACCCATTCTCGTCCGGCTCAGGTGAAGATGTAAGGATCACCACCCGCACAGCAGCGAATGATCCATTCAACTGCCTCTATTCGACAATCCATGAGGTCGGACACGCCTGTTACGAACAAGGCGTTGATAAGGCTTTTCTTCTGACGCCCTTGGGGCGCGGTGTTTCGATGGGTGTACACGAAAGCCAAAGCCGGATTTACGAGAACCAGCTTGGACGAGGCCGCGCTTTCTGCGGATGGCTTTATGGCCGCATGCGCGATCTTTTTGGCGACATTGGCGTGAATGACGAAGAGGCTTTCTATGCCGCTGTCAACCGGGTGCATCGCGGCTATATCCGGACAGAGGCAGATGAGGTGCAATACAATCTTCATATAATGCTGCGTTTCGATCTTGAGCGCGCGTTGATCGCGGGTGACCTGAACGCAAGCGAGCTTGAAGCGGCCTGGAACGAACGCTTTGAGGCCGACTTCGGCTATAAGGTATCGCGCGCCTCAGACGGTATTTTGCAGGACGTGCACTGGTCACTTGGTCTATTCGGATACTTTCCAACATACAGCCTCGGCAACCTCTATGCCGGTTGTTTGTTTGCTGAAATGCAACGGCAGGTGCCAAATCTCGACAGTGACCTGGCAAACGGAAATCCTAGTACCGCAACTGATTGGTTGCATCAAAATGTGCAGCGTCACGGCGGCCTTTACGAACCGTCAGAGGTCATCGCCAAAGCCACAGGCAAAACCCCGACAGCTCGACCATTATTGGATTATTTGAACGAAAAGTTTTCCGTCCTCTATCCAAAGCATTGAACGGCGCATGCGAAAGAATTAATCCAAACCAATGCCGCCTCGCTATACTCCCTTCGAAGACTTAATCAAACCAGCCCGAGAAACGGCGCAGCTATCGCGACTCATCCTGGGCATTGTTTTGGTCGTCGTCCTTTTTGTGACATTCCTGTTTTTATTCTCTGCTTTCCTGCAATTGATCTTCCCGGCACCACAGCAATCGGTGCCTTCAGAGAGGGCGGACACCACTATTTCTCCAATAGGCCTTTTACTAAACCTTTATACCTTCCTTCTTTTTCTACCTGCCTTGGCCCTTACGCTCCGCACCGTGCACAACCGCTCATTACAAAGTCTTTTCGGCGATCTTGAGCTCGCCAAGTTGCAGTTTATTTCAGTTGCCCGATACCTCGCAGGCTTTTTTGCATTACTCTTCTTCTTGATGTTTCTGGCCGATCAATTCAGACCAGAAGCAAATCTATCTCTCGGCGCGTGGATCGTATACGTGCCATTCGCTCTACCTGCGATTTTCATTCAGACAAGCGCCGAAGAACTTTTGTTTCGCGGCTATTTACAGAGCCAGATCGCCGCGCGGTTTTCGCATCCTTTCGTTTGGCTAGTTGTCCCCTCCTCCCTGTTCGGCTTCTTACACTACGAGCCAGAGATTTACGGGGACGCCGTTTGGTATGTTGTGCTGTGGGCCGCCGCTTTTGGTGTCGCCGCAGCGGACATCACCGCGCGAGCAGGTACAATCGGACCTGCAATTTCATTTCACTTTTGCAATAATTGCTTTGCTATTTTGCTTGTTTCTACTGGAGATAGTTTCAATTCTCTCTCATTATTCACGCAGCCTTTCTCGCTCGAAGATATCCTTGATTGGCAGAAATGGGCACCGGTAGAGTTTCTTGCGATCCTCAACAGTTGGCTCATCGTGCGCCTAGCTATTCGCCGCTAACTGTCAGCCTTTGATTGCATTTGGCCGCCACGAGGATTATTTACCGGCAGCAGAGGGACGAAAGGGTCAAGTCACACATGAACTGGATCACCAACTATGTGCGTCCACGCATAAATTCTATTTTTTCGCGTCGCGAAGTTCCAGAAAACCTTTGGACTAAGTGCGATGAATGCGGAACGATGCTGTTTCATCGTGAATTGCGGGAAAATCTGAATGTCTGTACGTCTTGCGGGCACCACATGGGGATTTCGCCCCGCGATCGCTTTACGTCTCTATTCGACGGCGGTGTTTTCGCCGAGATTACAGTGCCGGAACCGGTCGCAGATCCACTGCAATTTCGGGATCAAAAAAAATATCCTGATCGCATGAAAGCCGCGCAAAAGGAAACTGGTGAAACAGAGGCTATGCTTGTTGCAAGCGGTGAGATTGGTCGGACACCGGTCATTGCTGCGGCGCAGGACTTTTCCTTCATGGGCGGTTCTATGGGAATGTTTGTGGGCAATGCGATCATTGCCGCCGCTGAACAGGCTGTGAAACATCGACGTCCCTTAATCCTGTTTTCTGCCGCTGGCGGCGCGCGCATGCAGGAGGGCATTTTGAGTCTGATGCAGATGCCACGCACAACCGTCGCAATTCAAATGCTCAAGGAAGCGGGGTTACCCTATATCGTGGTGTTGACCCATCCTACCACAGGTGGCGTTACAGCGTCTTATGCGATGTTGGGCGACGTGCATATCGCCGAGCCCAACGCGTTGATCTGCTTTGCCGGGCCAAGGGTGATTGAGCAGACCATTCGGGAAAAGCTGCCCGAGGGCTTTCAACGCGCCGAATACTTACTCGATCACGGCATGCTTGACCGCGTTACACCGCGCAACCAAATGCGGGATGAGCTTATCTCTATCATCCGTATGTTGTTGGATTTGCCCCCAGAGGTGAAGGGCGATTTACCATCGCCAGAAGCCACTGGAGAAGAGGAAGCAAACCCTGTTGAGACAACCGGTGAGACCAAAGAGACTGAGGCGGACAAAACCAAAGCATGAGTGTGCATCGCTCGGACGTCATCCTTGAAAGGATGATGGCGCTTCATCCAAAGATCATTGACCTAACCCTTGATCGCGTCTGGCGGTTGCTGGAGCGTTTGGACAATCCGCAAACTAAACTTGCTCCCGTCATACATATCGCTGGAACCAACGGTAAAGGCTCAACTTTGGCCATGATCCGAGCCGGGATAGAAGCTTCGGGTCTGACCTGCCACGCTTATACGTCTCCCCATCTTGTACGGTTTCACGAGCGCATCCGTATTGCGGGAAACCTGATTTCAGAACCAGATCTCACAGCCATTCTCGACGAGTGCTACGCGGCCAATGGGGACGCGCCGATTACCTACTTTGAGATTACGACATGTGCGGCGCTTTTCGCGATGTCGCGCGTCCAAGCCGACTTTACACTACTGGAAGTTGGGCTTGGGGGCAGGCTAGATGCCACCAACGTAGTGGAAAAGCCTGCGCTTTCGATCATCACGCCGGTTTCTATGGATCATCAACAGTTCTTGGGTAACACGCTTGCCGATATTGCTGCGGAAAAGGCGGGCATTATTAAACGTAACACTCCTTGCATCTTAGGACCGCAAAAGGAAGAAGGTTTAGACGCAATTGAAAAGGTTGCAAAGCGACTAGGCGCGCCCATTTTAGCATATGGTCAGCACTGGCATGTCAGCACCGAGCGCGGCAGGATGATTTATCAGGATGAAACCGGGTTACGTGATCTGCCCATGCCAAATTTGCCTGGATCGCATCAGCTTGAAAACGCAGGCGCCGCCGTCGCCGCCTTGCGCCGGTTGGAGCTCGGCGATGCAGCCCTCGAAGCCGCGGTTGGCGGCGCCGAATGGCCGGCGCGCATGCAAAGGATAACGTCAGGTGGACTTGCCGATGTGGCGCCAACCGCTGAGTTATGGCTCGACGGTGGGCACAACCCAGCAGCGGGTCGAGCGATCGCGCAGTATCTGAAATCTCTCCCTACGAAATCTACGCATCTGATCTGCGGCATGCTCAATACAAAAGACATAGCTGGCTACCTTCGTCCGCTCGCAGATGTTGCCGACAGCCTTACAGCGGTTTCCATTCCCGGAGAGGCCAACACGCTACCCGCTTCGGTGACCGCGAAATGCGCGTCTGAAAACGGAATGAAGGCAATGGAGGCCGGATCTTTGCAGGATGCGTTGGCCGCGATCGTTTCACTGGCGCCGCACGCGCGTATTCTGATCTGCGGTTCACTTTATCTTGCTGGACATGCGTTACGGATCAACGAAGCCTCTACACCCGCCTGAACTTCAGTGGGTAGGTGGGCTGGGCGGCTGATCAGGCGGGCGTTCGCTTTTCCTCTGCAAGCAGCGCCTGCAAACCAGATCGGTAATCTGGATATCGCAATTTCACACCGAGTTCGGATTTGATCCGTTCATTACTGGTCCGTTTTGACTCGGCATAGAAACTGCGCGCCATTGGGCTCATTTCAGCCGTTTCAAAGTCAACAGCAGGCGGTAAAGGCAAGCCAAGCAATTCCGCCGCGTGCCCGATGACATCTTCCGGCGGGGCAGGTTCGTTGTCACACACGTTGTAGATCGCACCGGGATTGGGACGCGCAATCGATGCAGCCAAAACCTGAGCAATATCTTCAACGTGAATTCGGCTGAACACTTGCCCAGGCTTAATTATCCGCCGTGCGGTTCCATTGCGCACCTTGGCAAATGGACCCCTGCCCGGTCCATAAATCCCAGCCAGGCGAAAAATATGGAGCGGTAGATTTTCGATGGATTGCCAAGCGGCTTCTGCGTCGACCCGGAGTTGCCCCCGCGATGTGGCCGGATTGAGCGCAGTGGTCTCGTCTACCCATGCGCCTCCGTGATCGCCGTAGACGCCGGTCGTGGAAAGATACCCTGCCCAATCCAGATCACCAGCTCGCGCTTCGATCTCCGCGCGGGCACGCCTTAACACAGGATCACCACCTTCGCCTTCCGGACCCGCAGAAATCAGTAAGTGCGTGGCTTGATCCAGTGCAACGTTTATATCATTGCCAGGCCAGACAATCGGGACAACACCTTGCCCGTCTAGTTTAGCTGCTTTTTCTACAGTTCGCGTCGTGCCATAAATTTTCCAACCCTGTGGTAGTAAGAGCTGAGAAAGAGCCTGCGCTGAGTAGCCGTGACCGAACGAAAATAGCACTGGTGCCATCGAAAACCCCATCATTTGTATTTAGCATTCTATCTCACATTCTGCCGTGTCTAGACCAGAAAACCTGTGGCACTCAATCGAAGTTGGGTGGAAAACGCGCTGAATTGATCTTCTTTTGCGCGAAAAAGTTGGAATTCAGCCGATTCTTTAAAAGTTGCTAATTTCCTCTGTTCTGAACCATTTGCCGGTCAAAGCGTATGTATTTGAGCGAAAAACCCCACAGAAAACGTCGAAATTTCCTTATTTTATTGCACTATTTGTTGTGTTCACCCACAAGATGCAGTTAAATTTGGCATATGAGGCCCAAGAAACGGGCAGTTTAAGGAGACCAACAATGGCAAAACCAATGACCAAGACACAGCTCGTTGCGGCTCTGGCAGATGAAATGGGCAGCGACAAGAAATCAGCCAATGGAGCACTGGACGCGGTGATCAGCGTAATTACACGCGAAGTATCCGGCGGCGGAGCTGTGACCCTACCAGGCGTGGGCAAAATTTATTGCCGCGAGCGTCCTGCGCGTATGGTACGTAACCCTGCAACAGGCGAAATGCTTTCCAAGCCAGCCGACAAAGTTGTCAAAATGACCATCGCAAAAGCGCTGAAGGAAAGCGTGAACGGCTGATCTTGTAATCTCATAGAGTTTCAGAAAGGGTCGCCAAACAGGCGGCCCTTTTCATTTGAGACGAACACTATGGATATTCGCGCGATCGTAATGGGCTTGGTCTTTGTTATTATGTGGTCAAGCGCTTTCACTTCTGCGCGCATCATCGTTGCAAACGCCCCGCCGGTCAGCACGCTCGCGCTTAGGTTTCTGATATCAGGCCTGCTCGGTGTTTTCATCGCCAGAGCATTGGGTCAGACTTGGCGACTTACGCCAGTGCAGTGGCGCGCAACGATCCTCTTCGGTCTGTCACAGAATGCGCTGTACCTCGGACTGAATTTCGTTGCTATGCAAACAGTCGAGGCCTCGCTTGCGGCAATCATTGCCTCATCGATGCCGTTGCTTGTGGCCGTGGCCAGCTGGGCAATTTTTGGTCAACGTATCGGGGCCTTGGGCTTTGCTGGACTGGTGGCAGGTGTGGCGGGTGTGATCATAATCATGAGCTCGCGTCTTCAGGGCGGTGCTGATCTCTATGGCGTGGCGCTCTGTGTTGTAGGTGTTCTCGCCTTGACGATTGCCACGCTCGCCGTGCGTGGTGCATCGTCAGGTGGCAATCTTTTGATGGTCGTTGGACTACAGATGCTCGTAGGCGCCGTGGCACTTGGATTTTTCGGAGCCGCAACTGAGACTATTGAAGTGACCTGGTCCTGGCAGTTAATTGCCGCGTTCATTTACACGACGCTGATCCCCGGACTAGCCGCCACGTTGATCTGGTTTTCTCTGGTCAATCGAATTGGCGCCATCAAAGCTGCGACGTTTCACTTTCTAAACCCGTTTTTTGGGGTATTGATTGCGGCCATAATTTTGCAAGAAGGCCTTAACACTTGGGACGCAGTGGGCGTGCTTATTGTCACACTAGGAATTCTGGCCGTGCAGTTGGCGCGGCAAGGAGAACGCCCGGGTTAAGGGCCGATCTTACCGGGTAATCCTTCACCAACCTGACCACGGTGCATCAGGAAATGGTCCAAAATCACGCAGGCCATCATCGCCTCACCGACGGGCACAGCCCGGATGCCTACACACGGATCGTGACGACCTTTGGTGATCACTTCAGTAGGTGAGCCATCCATTTTGATTGACTTGCGGGGCGTCAGGATGGACGAGGTCGGTTTAACTGCAAAACGCACAACAATGTCTTGACCGGTTGAGATGCCACCCAAAATACCGCCTGAATGGTTGGAACTGTATTCTGGGCCATTCGCACCCATGAAAATCTCATCGGCATTGTCTGTACCCTTCAATCGGGCCGCAGCCATCCCTTCGCCGACCTCAACGCCTTTGACCGCGTTAATCGACATCATCGCGGCGGCAAGATCGGTATCGAGTTTACCATAGACCGGCGCTCCAAGGCCCGCGGGCGCACCGCGACAGACTACCTCAATCTCGGCACCCACAGAATTTTGCCCTTTGCGTACATCCTGCAAATAGTTTTCCCAATCGGAAACCGCCGAGGCATCTGCGAGAAAGAAATCATTGCTGTCAATCGCGGACCAGTCGATGCGCGAGCGATCGATTTCCATCTCGCCCATGCGCGTCATGTATCCTCGGATTTCCAAACCAGGTGCCAATTTGGATAGCGCCGCCCGCGCCAAACCACCTGCGGCAACGCGCGCTGCGGTTTCACGAGCAGAGCTGCGCCCGCCACCGCGATAGTCTCTTACACCATATTTCTGATGATAGGTGATATCGGCATGGCCAGGGCGAAACGTCTCAGCGATGTCGCCGTAATCCTTGCTGCGCTGGTCGGTGTTTTCGATCATCAATTGAACCGGCGTTCCGGTCGTTCGGCCCTCGAACACGCCCGACAGAAGTTTAACTGCGTCCGCTTCCTTACGTTGCGTTGTGTGCTTACTTTGACCAGGGCGGCGTTTGTCTAGAAATTGCTGAATGAAACCCGCATCCACTGTGATGCCAGGGGGGCAACCATCCACGGTTGCACCTAACGCCGGTCCATGGCTTTCGCCCCAGGTTGTCACCCGAAACATCCGTCCAAACGTGTTGAAGCTCATGCCAGCTCTCCTTTGCCGACCCCGATTAGCGCTGCAGTTCCCTTGTCTCAAGAGAATTAATCACAGAAATCCTTATCGTTCTGCGCCGCAGACACGAAAAGTTACCAGCAAAAAGGCGAAAGAGAATCAAGCCTGGTTGACCGATTCGAATCGATTCGCCTATAGATGAATGCAACAAAACAACGCGTGGTTTGTTTTCTTTACGGTTTCGGACGAAGCGGCAGGATGGAAAGAGGGGTCGGTACAACGACCCCCTTTTTTTTGTCTCAACGAAAAAGCCCGGAAAGCACATGAGCGATCCGGACTTTTTTTAACTTGGTCTGTTAGTGAAGCTTGGCTTCAACCTCCGCAATCGCGCCATCGATGAGTGAGTTGCCGTCTGTAGCTGTCATGTTCTTGGCAACCACTTCCTTGGCTGCTGCAACCGCGACGCTGATTGCCTGATCGCGCACATCTTTGACCGCACCCGCTTCTGCAGAAGCGATCTGATCTTCGGCGGCTTTGAGACGCCGATCGATTGACAAAGCCAAGTCGTGTTTCGCAAGCTCCGCTGCTTCAGCCGCTTCTGACTTGGCGGCAGAGACGATGCGATCCGCTTGCTCCTGCACTTCCTTTTGCTTCCGCTCATAACTCGCCAGAAGGCTCTGAGCCTCCTCCCGAAGCGCACGGGCCTCATCAAGCTCGCTCTTGATGCCGTCAGCCCGTTTATCTAGCAACCCACCAAGAAGTCCAGGCACCTTGAGATATACAAGAACACCCACAAAAAGCAGGAAAGCCACCAGCACGACAAAGTCAGTGTTGGCAAGCGAGAAGAATGGCCCCTTTGCAGCAAAAGCAGGCGTTGCACTCGTCAAGGCCAGAAGGAATGCGTTTAGATATCTCATGGCCTTACCCTTTCAGCTTTGCAGTAACAGCAGACGTGATCGACTTTGCATCTGCTTTGACACCCATAGCCGCAACAAGCTCTTTGGCTGTGTCTTTGGCAACGTCTTTGACACTTTCCATTGCTCCAGCACGGATTTCAGCAATCGCGGCTTCGCTTTCTGCAGCTTTTGCAGCGATCTCCGCATCAGCCTTCTGCGTCGCCTTATCGAGCTCTGCTTTTATGTCTGCGCGGGTCTGCGCCACGATCTTCTGCGCCTCAGCGCGTGCATCGGCCAGCGCTTTGTTATAGGCCTCTTCGGCTTCGACCGCCTTGGCTTTGAAATCTTCCGCTGCGGCCAGATCATTGGTGATCGTACCTTGTCGCTCTGCCAAAACGGCCGCGATGCGCGGAATGGCAATGCGTGACAAGATGACGAAGATTACGACAAGCGTAATCACCAGCCAGAATATCTGATTGCCAAACCAGTCACCACAAAGCTGTGGCATGCCGATGGCGCCACCGCCTCCATCTACACAGCTGCTCACAGCGTCTGCTGCGCTATGGTCTGTATCGTCTGCCATAAGCGTCCTCCCGTGGATGCCCTTTTACAGAAGGTGAAGGGCGTGACGGCCCCTCATACATTCGTAAGGATCAGGTTCCTTCGGGTTTAGACCGCGAACATCAGCAGAAGTGCTACGAGGAACGAGAAGATCCCCAGCGCTTCCGAGAACGCGATACCGATGAACATAGTCGCTGTTTGGCCACCTGCGGCCGATGGGTTGCGCAGAGCGCCTGAGAGGAAGTTGCCAACCACGTGGCCCACACCTACAGCAGCACCGCCCATGCCCGTACAGGCCAGACCAGCACCGATATATGCACCCATTTGTACGACGTCGCCTTCCATTTCGATACTCCTTACGTTGGAATTTGAGTTGTTTCGTTGTTTCCGTAGGGTGGGCGAGAGCCCACGCTATTAGTGATGAGGATGAAGCGCATCCTTCAGATAAACACAGGTCAGAATGGTGAACACGTAAGCCTGAATGAAGGCCACCAGCACCTCAAGCGCGTAGATCGCCGTGATCGCGAGGATTGAGAGCGGTGTGACCACCACCCCTATCCAGCCGATCAGGATCATTGGCGCGAAGGCTGCGAACACTTTGATAACCGCGTGCCCCGCCATCATGTTGCCTGCAAGACGAATAGAGTGGCTGACCGGGCGCACGAAATAAGAGATCACCTCGATCAGTGCCAAGATGGGTCTCAGCGGCAACGGCGCAGAACCGATCCAGAATACACTAAGAAACCCTACGCCGTTCTTCACAAAGCCCAGTATTGTCACCGCAAGGAACACCGCCATCGCCATCACTGCTGTCACGGCGATATGGCTGGTCGTTGTGAACGCCAGCGGCAGCAGGCCCAGAAAGTTCGAGAATACGATGAACATAAAAAGCGTGAAAATGTATGGAAAGTACGGCAACGCGTCTTTACCGGCCACATCTTCTACCATCTTGCGAATAAAGCCATAGGCAAGCTCGGCAATCGATTGCACCCGGCTTGGTACAGTGTCCCGTCCGGACGTGCCCAGAACCAGCAGCGCGAAAATCGCGAGCACGGTCAGCGCCATCCAGAGCGTCACATTGGTAACCGTGAAAAGCCCAACAGGACCGTCTCCGAACAGAGGCTTAACGATGAACTGATCCATCGGGTGAAAGACCAGTTCTGTACTACCTTCGCCGTGCGCGTCATCCGCCATGGTTCGTCTTCTCCTCGTCGCCCACATCGGACGCATTTTCGTCCGGCGTTTCCACCGTATGACCCTGCCCGATCTCCTCCGCGCTTCGCATCATCGTCTTGATGCCGGCGGCGAGCCCGAGCAGCGTAAAAACCACCAGGAATATGGGCAGCGTTCCCAAGAGGTAATCTAGCCCGTATCCCATACCAAAACCGATCAAAAGACCGGCCACCAGTTCAATCACCATGCGCCAGGCCAGCTGTGCCTGACTGTAATGGGTCTCCATATGAGGGGTTGGCGCGTCCTTTTCCTTGAGCTCATCCAGCCTTGCTTCAAGCTGCTTTAGCCGTTCGCTCCGGTCAGGATCTTGCACGCACGCCCCTCCGTACCCGTTGGCATGTTGCTACGTGCGCGTGCGAGGTGAGTCAAGTTGGTCTAAAAGCGGATTAAGATACTGTATTATAAATACTTTTTTAGTACCGCAGCATGCAGTTTTCGCGAGCCGAGGTCCAAATTCCTCGAAATGCAATATTCAACCATTTGGTTGATTTTCGGAGCGGAACACCGCGACTTAGCCGTCCAATTCAATCCATTCGACCTGTGCACTCCAACCAGACAACAGGTTTTCAAGGTCATCGGTCCGGATTGCGACCGTGCGATCATTGACCAAGGGATGCGCGTGAATCCACTCCGCGTTTTTGAGCACAGCGTCGAGGTAAATACGGACGCCCTTCTTTGCTCCCGTTACCATCGCCAGCGGGCTCACCGCACCGGGTCGCACCCCTAAATGCTCCATCAGTCGATCAGCCGATCCAAAAGAGATTTTTCCCGCACCTATCACTCGCCCCAAAGCAGCAAGATCAACGACCCGGTCCTGTTCCAGAACGACGAGGTAATTCCGTTTCTTCTTATCGCGCAGGTAAAAGTTCTTTATGTTCATCCGGTCCGACGCGTCTGGCACGTCATTCCCCTGAACGGTCTTTGCATCTTCTACCGTGCGAAGGGGGATATGCTCGTAGAGACCGAACTCGATCCCAACATCTCGAAGCATTTGAAGCAGAGTGTCCGAACTTACCGGCAGGCTGTCTTGATATATGGATGAGGCATCCATCATGCGCTCCTAGGGTTTTTGCCATTCCATGATGTAGAGATACGGAGCCTGATCGTAGTTCTTGCCCGTATCGTTCACGGCTTTCGGCTCATCAAAATAGGTCAGGCGAAAACCGCATGACAAAAAGGCATTCATGTAGACAGACAAGGACCGGTGCCAGTTTGTGATATCGATCCCATTCCACGTTGCGCGATAGGAATGCGACTCTAGATAGCGTGCCATGTGCATTTTCACACTGCCGTCTACCTGACGTTGCCAACTCTCGTGGGCTCCCTGCGACGCAGTAATCCAGGGGCTGAGGTTGGCAACCAGAATGCGTCCGTCTGTTTTGAGAACCCGCGATGCCTCCCTGATCGCGGCAGACAAACCGTCAATATCAATCAGCGAAAGATAAAACACCACAAGGTCGAAATCACCGTCCCAAAACGGAAGCTCCTCAGCGCTCGAGTTATAATACTCCGATCCGCCTTGCGCTTTTGCCACCTCAAGAAGCTGTTTCGTCGGATCAATACCGGTGGCCTTCAACCCGAGATCGGTCATCATCCTGCAGAACCGTCCCTCGCCACAGCCCACATCAAGCACCCGCTTGGCGCCCGAGGCGCGCACACGCTCCAACATGGGCGCGTCGAGCACGTGTTTGCGGCTAAAATCGCCCTCATCCCCAACCTGCTGCAACCAGGCCCCTGCTGACCGATCCCAAACGCTCTCCATACCAAGCCCCTGTTGACTCATACGAAGCAAACCCCTATCAGCCGGATCAACAATCCGGAAGCATTATGCCTTCCGGTCCCTGCCTGATTTCAGGGATCGCCCTCCACCAGCGCGTTGCGCCCGTGGGGGCGTTTGTGGTTTGAGCCGTTGCCCTTATCTTGAAGGCAGCAAATCGAAAGCCGCGAAGGAGGCCGAGACATGTTTGAAAATCTATCAGAACGTCTCTCTGGCGTCTTTGACCGTCTGACCAAACAAGGCGCATTATCAGAGGCGGACGTCAAAACCGCACTTCGCGAGGTGCGCGTGGCGCTGTTGGAGGCCGACGTCTCACTCCCCGTGGCGCGCGATTTCATTTCTCGCGTGCAGGAGGCAGCCACCGGTCAGGCGGTTACCAAGTCTGTCACACCCGGACAACAAGTGGTCAAGATCGTCCACGACGCGCTGATCGAAACACTGACCGGTGAAGAAGATCCCGGTGAGTTAAAAATCGACAACCCACCAGCGCCCATACTCATGGTCGGCCTTCAGGGATCGGGTAAGACGACCACAACAGCGAAACTCGCCAAACGTCTCAACGAACGCGATGGTAAGCGCGTGCTTATGGCCTCGCTCGACGTGAACAGGCCAGCCGCGATGGAACAGCTCGAAATTTTGGGAAAGCAGATCGGCGTCGATACTTTACCAATTGTGAAAGGCGAAGACCCGGTCGCCATAGCAAAACGCGCCAAAACCCAAGCGTCTCTAGGCGGCTACGATGTCTACATGCTCGACACGGCGGGGCGTCTGCATATCGATCAGGAACTTATTGCTCAGGCTGCCGCCGTTAGAGATGTGGCCAATCCACGTGAGACGCTTTTGGTTGTAGACGGGCTGACTGGCCAAGACGCCGTCAATGTCGCAACCGAATTCGATGACAAGATCGGTGTCTCTGGCGTTGTCCTGACCCGTATGGATGGTGACGGACGCGGGGGAGCCGCTCTATCAATGCGTGCGGTTACAGGCAAACCCATTCGCTTCGTCGGCCTAGGCGAGAAAATGGAGGCGCTTGAGACCTTCGAGCCGGAGCGTATTGCGGGCCGCATCCTCGGTATGGGTGACATCGTCTCGCTGGTTGAAAAAGCGCAAGAAACCATCGAGGCTGAACAAGCCGAAAAGATGATGCGTCGCTTCACCAAAGGTCAGTTCAACATGAACGACCTGAAGATGCAGCTAGAACAGATGCAGAAAATGGGCGGCATGGAAGGCATGATGTCGATGCTTCCAGGCGCCGGGAAGATGTCCAAGCAAATGGCTGAGGCGGGCATCGACGACAAAATCATCGCCCGGCAGGTCGCGCTTATCAATTCAATGACCAAGAAAGAACGTGCCAATCCCAAGATCCTGCAAGCCTCACGCAAAAAACGCATCGCTGCAGGTTCCGGTCAGGAAGTCTCCGAACTTAACAAGCTTCTGAAAATGCAGCGGCAGATGTCGGACATGATGAAGAAGATGGGCAAAATGGGCAAAGGCGGCATGCTGAAACAGGCGATGAAAGGCATGTTCGGCAAGGGTGGACCTTCACCGGAAGACTTGGCGGCAGGCATGGACCCCAAAGCGCTTGAACAGGCTGCAAAGCAAATGGGCAAGGGATTGCCTGGCGGCGGCCTTCCCGGTCTTGGCGGAGGTGGAATGCAACTGCCTCCAGGGCTTTCTGGATTTGGCAAGAAAAAGTAATCATGCAAACTGCTCTGACCCATCCAACGATCGAAACCAAAAGGTTGAGCCTGCGACCTGTAGAGCTGCGGGATCTGGAGGCGTATCGTGCGTTTTATGCGGCCTCGGATTTGGACGTTGGCAAGTATCGAAGCGGACGTAGCGACGAGGAAATCAATCAAATTCATACCAATGATATCCGCCACTGGCAGTACCACGGGTTTGGCATGTGGATATTGCGCCGAAAAGATAAGAACCCGGTCATCGGTGGCGCAGGTCTTGTGAATGCCAAAGGCTGGCCTGTTGAGTTGACTTGGTGGCTCATGCCTGCGGCGCGCGCTCAAGGATTTGCGACGGAAGCAAGCCAAGCGATTATCCGGTTTGCCTGCGAAACTCTGGGCTGGTCGCATGTTGAAACTTTCATGCGCGATGGAAACATTGCTGCTCATAAACTGGCCAAGCGTTTGGGCGGAAAGAAGTCCGGCCGGAACGTTTTTCCTGATGGCGTGGCGCGCGACATTTACCATCTTTCGCCGGAGGCGAAAGTATGACGCTTACCCTCAGTATCCCAGTGCTTGAAACGCCACGCTTGGTACTTCGCGGACCAAAACCAGGGGATTTTGATCCTTTGTGTGATTTCCTACTGGATCGCGAGCGCTCCTGGGGTTTTGGCACAGAGAAAGACCGACCAAAGGCTTGGCGCTGGTTTGCGATGTCTATCGGGCACTGGGCGCTGCACGGCTATGGCTACTTCGTAATGGAGTGGAAAGAGACAGGTCAGCCTTGTGGATTAACCGGCATCTGGAACCCTGAAGGTTGGCCAGAGCCAGAGTTGGGCTGGCTGGTGTTTGATGGTTTTGAGGGGCGTGGTATCGCCTTCGAGGGCGCGGTGCGCGCGCGCAAATGGGCCTATGAAGACCTCGGCTTTATAACGCTAACCTCCAACATTCTTCCCGGCAACGAACGCTCAATCGCGCTTGCGGAACGGCTTGGTGCCAAATTTGAGTGTGCTTATAACAATGTCGAGATGGGTCAGGATCACCTTTATCGCCATCCTTCACCAGGAGAGATCGGTATCAACCGAACAGACGGCGTTGAGAGGCTTATATGACCGCATTCCACGAATCGCCCTCAACAGGCCCTAATGCTGCAATTGCCAATCGAATGCAGGCCTTGATCCCGGTTCTGCAAACAGAGCGGCTGGTTTTGCGGGCTCCACGCATTGAAGACTTTGATGCGATTGCAGACCTGTTGCTTGGAGAACGCGGAAAATACTATGGCAATTGCCAAAATCGCGAAGAAGTGTGGGGCGAGTTTATCCAACTGACAGCCACATGGTTCCTTCGCGGCTTTGGCGCATGGGCCGTTACGGATAAAATCAGTGGCAGGGTCCTTGGCTTTGTTCATATTGGCGCCGAACCTGGCGACCAAGAACATGAGCTGGGTTACGTGGTCTCTCGAGACGCCGAAGGAACTGGTGTCGCTTTTGAAGCCTGCGTTGCTGTAAGGGAATATGCGCTGGAAGTTTTTAAATTGCCCTCGCTGGTCAGCTACTTTCACGAACCGAACAAGCGTTCCGTAGCACTCGCGCACCGACTCGGCGGCAAGCGTGATGCAAAGGCCGAAGCGGCTACGGCTGCGTTGGATGACGCTTGCCTGGTTTTCCGCCATGCAGGTCCGGAGGCACAGTAGTATGGGCCATCGCGACATTCCTGTCTTGGAGACCAAACGTCTGGTTCTACGCGGACCCGAGCCGGATGATTATCCGGATTTCAAAGCGACATTTGCCTCTTACCGCTCACGTTTCATGGGCGGCCCTCTGAACGGGTATGAGGCTTGGATGCTCTATGCCGCCGAAATCGGGCATTGGGAAATCCGGGGGTACGGTATGTGGATGATCCATGATGGTGCAAGCGATGAAACGCTCGGTATGGCAGGCGGTTGGTTTCCGGCAAAATGGCCGGAGCGCGAAATCGCCTGGATCATCTGGCCGAACAAAGCCGGACACGGCTACGCACTCGAAGCGACCCACGCTGTGCGAGAGCACTTCTATGGCAGAGGTTGGGAGGGCGCGGTAAGCTACATCGATCCCAAGAACCTCGATTCAATCCGGCTGACTGAACGGTTGGGCTGCGTGAAAGACAACGAAGCTGCAACGATTGACGGCTCTGATGCCGTCTACCGGCACCCCTCACCTCAACGACTTACATCGGGTCAGATACGCGACGGCATTGAAATGGAAATCGCCCATTATGCCGACCCGCTCTTCAAACCGAAAGGATGGGCTCTTGACTGATACAACAGCGCGCGCCGACGAACTGCTCAAAGATCACCGCGAAAGCATCGATAGACTTGATGCGATCCTCGTCTACACGCTGGGCGAGCGGTTCAAACACACGCAGGCGGTGGGCAAATTGAAGGCCGCACATGACCTGCCGCCTTCGGATCCCGATCGCGAAGCTAAGCAGATCGCCCGTCTTGAAGACCTGGCAAATCGCGCCGATCTCGACCCGGAATTTGCCAAGAAGTTTCTAAATTTCATCATCGCTGAAGTCATTCAGCACCACAAACAACACCAAACGTAGGGTTTGCAACGCAAACTCGAGAACGCCATTCAAAGGAGAACAAACAATGGCCATGAAGATCCGACTTGCCCGTGGTGGCAGCAAGAAACGCCCCTTCTACCGCATCGTTGCTGCAGATTCGCGTATGCCTCGCGATGGGCGCTTTATCGAAAAGCTGGGCACTTATAACCCACTGCTACCGAAAGACAGTGAAGACCGGGTGAAAATGAACCTTGAGCGCATTCAATATTGGCTCGACCAGGGCGCGCAACCCACAGACCGTATCTCTCGCTTCCTTGAGGCTGCTGGTGCTGCCGAGAAGAAAGAGCGTAACAACCCACAGAAAGCCGAGCCAGGTCAAAAGGCGAAGGATCGTGCAGAAGAGAAAGCCAACAAAGCTGCGGAAGCCGAGGCTGCTCCTCAAGAGGAAGCACCAGTAGAAGAGCCCGTGGCAGAGGAAGCGCCTGCTGAAGAAACAGCTTCTGAAGAGGCGCCAGCGGAAGAAGCTGCGGTCGAAGAAGCACCGGCAGAAGCAGCTGCAGCGGAAGAAGCACCCGTTGAAGAAGCCAAAGAGGAAAGCTGATTTCGGAGGGTCTTGCCCGCAATGGTGCAGTTTTCTCAAGCCTTTCAGGATGAGCTGGACCAGCTAATGCAGTGGCGGCGCGATGTGCGTCGCTTCCGCACCGATCCGGTCGACGAGGCGGTGCTTTCGGCCTGCCTCAACAGCTTCGCTACGTCGCCTTCTGTGGGACTTAGCGAGCCGTGGCGTTTGGTTCGACTCGATAGCAGAAAAGTGAGGCAAGCAGCGCTTGATAACTTCTCTGTTGCAAACGCAGACGCGTTGCAGGGCTATCAAGGCGAAAAGGCCAAGCTTTACAGCACGCTGAAACTTTCGGGGATGCAGGAAGCACCGGTGCAATTGGCTGTCTTCTGCGATGAAGAGACAGAAAAAGGTTCCGGTCTTGGCGTGCGCACAATGCCCGAGATGCGACGGTATTCGGTGGTGGCCGGGATCGTGCAATTTTGGTTGACTGCGCGTGCGCATGGGCTCGGCGTGGGCTGGGTATCTATTCTTGATCCTGAGCAGCTCAAAACTGATTTGGGTGTTTCCAAGGGCTGGGTTTTAGTGGGCTACCTTTGTGTTGGCTGGCCGGAGGCTGATCGGGACACACCAGAGCTTGAGCAGGCTGGCTGGGAGGCGCGCCGCGCCAGCGTGCCAATGGAGGTGCGTTAGATGTTCGGCTTGATCCGTCTTGTTTTTCTCTGTGCAGTAACTTTCGTTGTTGGCGTTTTCTATGAACGCAGCAATGCGCAAGACGCATGCGAGACGGTTGGCGGAAACTTCTCGGGCGGCCTTTGCACAATCGAAGGCAGTTCCATTGAGTGACCGCGTCTGCATAGCGGCACTTGCTGGTGCATTCGGCGTACGGGGCGAGATGCGCCTCAAGGCATTCACGTCTGAGCCAGAAGACGTGGCGTCCTACGGCAACGTCTCAATCGAGGACGGGAAAAAAGACTTTGCCATCACACTTACAGGGCAAACAACCAAGGGCGCTCTTGTCGTACGCCTTTCTGGCGTCGCCACCAAAGAGCAGGCCGATGCTTTGCGCGGCACGCGTCTGTATGTTGAGCGCGAGCGTCTGCCCGACCTGCCTGATGACGAATTTTACCACACTGACCTAATCGGATTGGAAGTCTTCGACACAGGTGGCGTGGCACTGGGATTCGTGAAATCAGTACTCAACCATGGTGCCTCTGATATTCTCGAGGTGCAGGTGCAAGGCGGGTCAGCAACGGTGCTCTTACCCTTCACGCAAGAGGCCGTACCCACAGTGAATATAAAGGCAAAGCGCATTGTCGCCGATCCGCCGGACGGTGTATTCTAAGCCATGCGCATCACTATTCATCCGGGGTTCCACAAAACCGGAACATCAAGCTTGCAAAAAGGGCTCGTTGCACTGTCTGAACCACTGGCGCCGCATCTTCGCTTTGCATTGTTGCCGGACATGCTTGAACTTGTCCGAGCGGCCCGACGGTTTTCCCGCTCGCCATCCGCACAGCATTTAAACACGTTCGGCAAGCATATGGCGACCTGGATCGCCAAGCAGGATCAAAATGACCCACGCCCTCTCGTGATCAGCGCCGAAGACCTCTCTGGCCACACTCCGGGCAAGTTCGAGATTACGGACTACAGTGCTGCCCCGAAGCTTATGCAGGCCGCCGTTAGTGCGCTTCGCGTAGCAAATCCGAAGGTCGACATCGATGTCTGGTTCACGACACGTGATCCAGAGCCATGGCTGCGCAGCGTTTACTACCAGCTTTTGCGCGCGACGAGGATGACGGATGGTCTCAACTGCTTTGCTAAAGCGCATCAAAAGGCTGCTGCATTAGACCGTGTTGTAGAGCAGACCGAAGATTTGCTGGGCAACGTGGCCACGACCGGCGCGACACGGCTTGAAGTCTTGGAAGACACTCCGCTTGGGCCTTTGGGTGCGCTGCTTGAGAGGCTCGGTATCGATGACACCGAATTGCCCCCGATTCAGGCGCAGAATGTGCAGCCGACAACGGCGGCAAAAGAGTTACTCGCGCTGAACCGTTCAAACCTCTCTGATGAAGAACTGGCCGCCGCAAAGCGAAAGGTTATACGCGGCTACATGCGTCGCGGCGATACCAAACGAACCGTGGTGGCCTAGGCGATGTCGGAAAACCCTTCAAAGTCCCATGGCCGCAAGTCGATCTCGGCATCGTTGCAACCGAGATCGCTTATGGAGGCTAGTGAGCGACTGGCAACCGCTTGGCACACGCAGGTCATCACGCTTTTGCCGACCGCCTTTCCTGGTGTACTGGGCGAAAGCCTTACGGGGAAAGCGCTCAAGGATGGGCTCTGGCAGTTGGAAACGATTGACCTGCGACAGTTCGGTGAAGGCAAGCATAGAAATGTCGATGACACGCCAGCCGGTGGAGGCCCGGGTATGGTGCTGCGCGCCGATGTGATGGGAAGCGCGATTGATCATGCGCTGCAGAGTGCACCCAAGGGCGCGCCACTTGTTTACATGAGCCCGCGTGGAACGCCCTTCACGCAATCACGTGCTGTGGAACTGGCGGCCGGCTCCGGTGTTACTTTGATCTGCGGGCGGTTTGAGGGGCTCGATCAACGGGTGATTGATCACTACGGGATCGAAGAGATCAGTGTCGGAGACTACGTGCTCACAGGCGGAGAGATCGCCGCGCAGGCCGTGCTCGATACCACGGTGCGGCTCCTGCCCGGCGTGCTCGGCAACGAGGACTCAACTGAACAGGAAAGCTTTTCCAAAGGACTATTAGAACACCCTCAATACACTCGCCCCGCAGAATGGCAGGGTCGGAAAATTCCAGACGTGCTGCTCTCCGGGCACCACGGCGAGATTGAGAAATGGCGACGCAAGATGGCGGAGGAGCTGACGCAAGAGCGACGTCCAGACATGCGAAGAAAGTCCGATACCTAAAGCTCAACGGAGCTCTGCGAAATCATCTGTTTGGACCAAATCTTCCATTGCTCGCTTTAAGCCCACAGGGGGCGGCAAGGTTTTCCTCGATCGCAAATCCATCCAAATCCCGCGCGAGCGGACTTTTGCGCAGAGCTTTCCATCTTCCCTTAGAAAGGTGTTTTCCAGCATAAACTTGGCGCCATTGTCGCTTAGCCCAGCACAAGCCAGTTGAACACGGAATGGCTGCAACAGGCGCAGTTCACGACGGTAGCTGACGTTGTCTTCTAAAACTACCGGCCCAATGGCATGTTGCGCAAATGCGTCTGGCGTAAAATCATGGGCAGCAAAATATAGCATCCGCGTCTGCGCGGCATAATCCAAGTACCCCGTGTTGCGTAGATGATTGTTGGAATCAAGATCGCCCCATTGGACTTCAAACTTGGCTTCAAAAGGACTCATCGTTCTCCTTTCGCTCAGTAGAGCTTTCTGACGTTACAAAATCTCCGGTTGCAACGTCATATTCAATGCTGAGTTAACCTCAATGTATGTAGACGCCGCGAAAACACATTTGCGAAAATCCTTTGCTTAAAGGTTGCCATTTCTAATGACACTTTCGCCATACTTGCATTAGTAAATTGCACCATCTCTTGGCAAAAATCGGTTGTTAGCAGACCCAGACCCGTTCAGACTTCAATCACCTCAATTGGATGTTTTCATTATTTTTTTATGTTGCTGCAAAATAAGTCGTTTGAAGGGTCTACAAGTTGTTGAGCTGAATTGTCGAAGAGTCGGAATTCTTCCACGGACCAAAGCTTTGGTCATGTTATCGCGATTGGGAAGAACATGTTGCTGAGGAGCGTGTTATCCGTCGTATTGATTTCTTTGGCGTTAACTCTGTTCATTGCTGCAGGTTATTCTAACGGACACAGCTCATCACATAACTTCTCATGGGCTACCGAGTATATAGAAGTTTTTTCCTGGAACACGCTTTTGCCAAGGCACTTACCAGGGCTCTGGTCTCAGCTCGGCGGCTATGACTTCTTCTTTTATGGACCTGCGCCCTTTTTTGTCTTGGGAACCATAGTCGAGCCTTTGTGTAGAGACTGTTCCGTTGAAACTCTGGTAGTCTGCAGCGCTGCGCTTTTTTGGTTTGGGAGCGCTTGCGCGTTCTATCTCTTCATTCGCCGGCACCTTGACAAAACTGCTTCGTTATTTGGTGCTTTGGTTTATGCTATTTTGCCATATCATCTTTTGATTGATTGGTTCTTCCGCCAAGCTCTCGGCGAGTTTGCTGCGTATGCGTTTTTGCCCCTCATTGCCTACGGTTTTGAGACTTTGCGTAAAGAACGAAATCGAGGTTGGGTTCTAGCACTTGGCGTTGCAGGCACAACATTGTGTCATTTACCAACGGCACTTCTGGTCGCACATGTTTTCACGCTGATCACACTGCTTATTTCTTGGCAGCAATATCACGAAGGAAGGAACCCAATACATTTTTTTGGGTCAGTTTTTGTTTGGACGGCTCTCGGCGGTCTACTGTCTAGTTTTTATTGGCTGCCTGCTCTTGCCTTAATGGGAACTGTGTCACCAGATCTTCTTTACACCGAACACTTTGTTGCAGGGTCTTGGCTATATGGTCTGAGCTTCGACCAACCGGACTTTGAATCTTCCCTTTACATTTTATTAAGTTTTGCAGTCGCTGTGCCGTTTTTGATATCGGGCGCTTTCGCTGCGGACAAAATAGGTCGAATTTGGATTTTGACGCTACCAACTGTGACCCTTCTGCTCAATGTCGACCCAGCTGCCTTCATTTGGGAAAACTGGATCATTAGTAAAGTTCAATTCCCTTGGCGTATGATGGTCTTTGTTGATTTCGCAACAGCAATGGCAATTGCGTTCACTGTAGAGCATCTCCCTTCAAAACGCTGGTCTGCGGTCCTATGCCTTTGTGCGGCGGTAGCATTTTTGCCAAGTAGCCTTATTGCAACGCAATCGAGTCATTGGATCGAGACAAAGTACGACGGGCACATGGCAAAAATTGGGGCTGCGGAATATCTAAGCAAGGAAACAGTAAGCGCCATCAGACAGAACTTGGACGTTGATGAAACGCACATTATAAACCGCAACAACGCGGCGCCTGTTTTGAAAGAGGCTGCTTCTCAGGCCGAAGCGACCGCGGCCAAGCTAATAAATTTTGAAGTCTTATCGAGACGTACACATGTGGTTGTACTCACCGATGCGCCATTGCTGATTGTCCCAATCCAGTTTTGGCAACTTTGGGAAGCTGAGACAGAAGATGGCGTGAAGCTTGCGCTCTCGCCCCACCCAACATGGGGAACCTTAAACATCGAGCTGCCTGCAGGTAACTTTAAGGGTAAGCAAGTCACATTAACTTTGCCTTTCCACTGGAGCGAGAAAGTGGGTTTCCTTACCAGCGGCCTATCTCTAGCTTTGCTGCTTGCGCACACGTGGACAAATCACCGCCGCCGAGCAGTTCAATTGAAATAGTATTAATTGAGCCTCCAACGAAAAGATGCGTGAATCTGGTTGATTTCCAAGAGATCCGACGATGTACTTGATCGAAACATCATTCCCCCCTATACCCCGCTCGTCTGGGGCTCGCTTGAGTCGCCCGGCTCATTTGCGTGTGGCGCGCCTCGTTTTCTTCGGCACCGGGCCAACACAGGCAAATACGAAAAAGATATGACGACCTGAACTCTGGCGGGCGCGGCTGCGGACCCGGGAGAAGACCAAGAGCTCTGAGGACGCGCACCACCTTTGCGGGCCAACCGCAAGCATATAGGAGTAAGGGCGATGGATCTTATCGCTGAGATTGAGGCGGAACAGATCGCCTCCCTTGGGAAAGACATTCCCGATTTCAAAGCTGGCGACACTGTGCGCGTCGGCTTCAAGGTGACCGAAGGCACGCGCAGCCGGGTTCAGAATTTCGAAGGCGTCTGCATCAGCCGTAAAAACGGCGACGGAATTGCCGGGTCGTTCACCGTTCGCAAAATTTCTTTTGGTGAAGGCGTTGAGCGGGTCTTCCCGCTGTTTTCCACAAACATCGACAGCATCACCGTTGTGCGACGGGGCCGCGTGCGCCGCGCCAAGCTTTACTATCTGCGTCAACGTCGCGGTAAGTCCGCCCGGATAGCAGAAGACACAACCTACAAACCCAGATCCAACGCGTAAGGAGGGCCTCACAGATGAAAAAAGATCTGCACCCCGACTATCATCACATCGAAGTTAAAATGACCGATGGAACAACTTACACCACGCGTTCGACCTATGGGGCCGAGGGCGACACGCTCACGTTGGACGTTGATCCAACAGTGCACCCAGCCTGGACCGGTGGCGGAACACGTCTGACAGATGCAGGTGGGCGCGTTTCAAAATTCAAGAACAAGTATTCAGGTCTCGGATTTTAGCCGATACCACTTTCATCAGCTTTGCGCCGCCTTCGGGCGGCGTTTTGCGTTTTTGAGGGCCTTTTGGGCGGTTTAGAGACGCAATAACTTGCCTGCCTGGTGCATATACGGCTTCACGTAATGCCGAACACAACATATAGTGGCAACAAACCTGCTGGGTAGAAGAGCGGGACAAAGGGCAAGAGCATGGCGCATATCATCGTTGTCGGCAACGAAAAGGGCGGTGCAGGAAAATCTACTGTATCAATGCATGTCGCGACAGCACTTGCGCGCCTTGGTCACAGTGTCAGCGCGCTCGATCTGGACTTGAGGCAAAAAACACTCGGAAGATACGTTCACAATCGCCGGTCATATCTGAATGAGTCAGAGCTCGACCTGCCAAGCCCAGAGTTTTACGAGCTACCAGAGGTCGATCCCGCAAAACTCAAGCCGGGAGAGAATCCATACGACAGGCGCCTGTCGTCAGCAATTGCTGAGCTGGAGGGTAAGAGCGACTTTATTCTGATCGATTGCCCAGGCTCACACACGCGTCTCAGTCAAGTAGCCCACACCTTGGCCGATACGCTGGTTACGCCGCTTAATGACAGTTTCATCGACTTTGACCTGCTCGCCCACGTCGATACAGAAGGCAAAAAAATTCTAGGACCGTCTGTCTATTCAGAAATGGTTTGGAACGCGCGGCAATTGCGGGCGCAAGCCGGGCTTTCACCTATAGACTGGGTCGTCGTACGCAATCGCATGGGCGCGCAGCAAATGGTAAATAAAGAAAAGATGGGGGCAGCACTGGAGAATCTAGCGCGTCGTATCGGTTTCCGGCTTGCGCCGGGCTTCAACGAACGGGTGATTTTCCGAGAGCTTTTCCCGCGTGGTCTGACGCTGCTCGACCTCAAAGATATCGGTGTCAAACAGCTCAATATCTCAAACGTTGCCGCGCGTCAGGAATTGCGTGACCTGCTCAAAGGACTAAATCTCCCAGGTGTGACGGTCGATTTCTGAGGTTGCCGCTACGAAGCAGGCTCTTCTCTGTGTTCCAAGCAATTGTCAGAACGTGAACGCGTTTAATTTGAGGTCTGGGCAAGCCAAGCTTCTGCTGCGTCTTTCTCTGACAGTGCAAATCCTTTGATTTCGATGCCAGGAAAAATCGCTCCTTCGATTTCGGCGATCTTTTTGATCCATCCTGCGTCACTGAGAACGGCACATCTTTCGAACCTGCTGATCAATCCGAAAAGTTTCGGCAAACGGGCCAGTTCCACGCCAAGTGCTCCGAGCGTCGGCCAAGCCATGTCCGGTATCGTATAGAGCATGCAGCCGTTCTCAACGTCTTCTGATTTCGCGATGAGGTCATCCAGCGCCGTCCGCATACTTTCAGCGTCGATAGATCCACTCAATTCGATGTCGACACGGTTGGCTTCGGGTTTGGTGATAACTAACATTAGTGCCTCCTGCGTACTCCATAGAAGTGGTTTGGCGG
Organism: Pseudomonadota bacterium; assembly: GCA_039180185.1. Lineage (GTDB taxonomy): Bacteria > Pseudomonadota > Alphaproteobacteria > Rhodobacterales > Rhodobacteraceae > Roseovarius. The sequence continues at coordinate 26,063 of JBCDDS010000024.1, forward strand.
TGGGCGCGCGGCTACCTCGGTGACATAAAGAACTCTTCGAGGACTATCTTGCCATCTTCAACGGAATAGACTGCGATTTCACTTAGCTTCATTTGTTTACCGCCGGCTTTCTGCGTTACGTCAGCCTCGAATCGCACAGCGAAGCGGTTAGGGGGATGGATGTAAGGCCCGTCTGCATCGAGTCTATGGATTTCATGCGTAGCTGACCAATCTTCTCTTTTCGCTTTAACTGCCTCACGACTTTTGGCAATCCGCACGTAACGCCCTGGAGGCACAACAGCTTCAATGGACGATGCATTCTCTGCATACATTTCATCTACATTTGATATGCCCTTGTTATCCCGCATTGCCTGAACAAACGCGCGGCCGAGTTCGACTAACTCTTCCATGTGACACCTCCAATTTTACTTTTGAAAGTATCATGTCGTTCCAGCGCGCAACTTGACCTAAATCAAAATACAAATGACCTTCTGCACCTGGAACGAACGCAAATCTGGTGCTTCTATCTGCTGTTTTTGCTTTGGTTGTTTACTCTCGGCGACGGCGCAACAGAACCAGGTTTGAAGCAAATAGAACACCGATCACAACGATGCCGCCGATAATCGCCCACGAGCCAGGATCCTCCCCAACTACGGCCCAGACCAAAAGCGGCGCCAAAACTGATTCCAGCAAGATAAGAAGCGAAACTTCCGCCGCACTGATGTAACGCGGGCCAAGCGTCAGGAAACATGTCGCGACAGCAATGAACGCGCCATGAAACAGGAAGAGTTGCCACTGTTCCGCAAGCGGCGCCAATGGCGCAATGAAAGGCAAAAAAACAAGACCCGCACCTATGTAGGAGAGCGGAACGGCTGGGACCATTGAGACGTCTTTGATTTTGCGCAACGCGGTCAGCGCGCCTGCATAGGCTGCTGAGACATAAAGCGCCCATGCATCGCCTTTCCAAGATGCGATTTCATTCTCGGTGGAGCCATATGCGATAATCGAAAGTCCGACGAACACGCCAATCATGGTGAGCGCCATGCGCTTGCTGATCCCTTCGCCAAGCAAAGTCCACCCAAACAAAGAAGCAAAGACAGGCATTGATGCGAATATAAAGACCACGTTGGCCACGCTTGTCTGTGTAATCGCCATCACAAATCCAGGCGCTGTCGAACCCATGAGAACCATGTAGATGACCCCAGGCCAACCGGTTGCGAGTGACTTGCGGATAACGCCCGGACCTTGAATCAACAGGACACCAATCAGCACCATCACTCCCGCTGTGATGCCACGCCAGAATGCAACAACAAGCGGCTCTGCATCGATCAGGCGGACAAAAAGAGAATCTGGGACGACGAAAAGAACACCCAATGTGGTGATTAAAAGGCCCTTGGCGTGCGTATTCATAAAGCCAAGGTGTCGAGCGATTACTCAACATTGTAAACCCCTGGAGTGAACGCCAACCATCTTGTTTGCAAGCGCTTGAGTGGCTAGCTTTGGGAATACAAGGAACGCTGTGATGAACCGCCAGACTCAAAACCACGGACTGACCCAAGCCATTGGTCAAACCGGAACACACGCCGGATACATGCCCGGATTTGCCAATGATTTTGAAACAGAAGCGCTTCCGGGCGCATTGCCACAGGGCATGAACAGCCCACAGAAATGCGAGTACGGGCTTTATGGTGAACAGCTTTCTGGTACCGCGTTCACAGCGCCAAACCACTCCAATGAACGCACTTGGTGTTACCGGATCAGGCCTTCGGTCAAACACTCTCACCGCTACAATAAAATCGACTTGCCATACTGGAACTCGGCACCTCTGGTTGAGCCCGATATCATCTCTCTAGGTCAGTACCGTTGGGATCCAGTAGCGCACTCTGATGAACCATTCACATGGTTGACAGGCATGCGCACAATGACGACCGCGGGTGACGTCAACACGCAAGTGGGCATGGCAAGCCACATTTATCTGGTCACTGCATCGATGCAGGATCAGTACTTCTACTCTGCCGACAGCGAGATGCTGATCGTACCGCAGGACGGCAGGCTACGGTTTTGCACAGAGTTGGGCGTTATCGACATTGAACCAAAGGAGATCGCGCTCATCCCGCGCGGTCTGGTTTACCGTGTCGAGGTTCTAGAGGGGCCATGCCGCGGTTTTGTCTGCGAGAATTACGGACAAAAGTTCGCGCTACCCGACCGCGGTCCTGTCGGCGCAAACTGCATGGCAAACCCGCGGGACTTTAAAGCACCCGTGGCCGCGTTCGAAGATCGTGAAACGCCTTCGTCAGTCGTGATCAAATGGTGCGGGCAATTTCACGAAACACAGATTGGTCATTCGCCGCTTGATGTTGTGGCCTGGCACGGCAATTACGCGCCTTTCAAGTATGATCTGCGCAACTATTGTCCGGTCGGTGCCGTGTTGTTCGATCACCCCGATCCTTCGATCTACACGGTGTTAAGTGCGCCGTCAGGTGTTGAGGGCACTGCAAACATCGATTTCGTTCTGTTTCGCGAACGTTGGTCAGTTGCCGAGAACACCTTCCGTCCACCTTGGTACCATAAGAACATCATGTCGGAGCTGATGGGCAATATTTATGGTAAATATGATGCCAAGGAGAAAGGCTTTGTCCCAGGGGGCATGTCGCTGCATAACATGATGCTGCCTCATGGACCTGACAGGGATGCCTTCGAAAAAGCTTCAAATTCCAATCTTGGTCCTGACAAACTTGAAAACACCATGTCTTTCATGTTCGAGACACGTTTCCCGCAGCATCTGACGCGCTTTGCAGCTGAAGAAGCCCCGCTTCAGGATGACTACATTGACTGCTGGGAGAGCATAGAGAAGAAGTTTGACGGCAAACCGGGTAAAAAGGACTGAATATGCCTGCGGCTTTGGGGGACCTTCTTTTTTGGATCGTTGGACTGATCGCTCTTTTTTTCCTGTTGCGCTGGCTGCAAAAACGCCAGGCAAATAAGGATCTTGATGAGTGAAATTCGCCACTCTTCGCCCACCAAAAACAGAACAACATGCGGAATACTATCGCGATGATTGGGTCGTGGCCGTTTCAGACGATTTAAGCATGATGGCGGAGGTGGATGCGCCAAGCCTACAGCATGTGATCGAACATGATGGTGCGAAGGTGGATGCCGCCTCATTCCGCGCTTTTGAAGACTACGAATTCCAGGCTCCGATGCCGCGAGCCTATCAGTTTCTCGATGCCTCAGCCTATGTGAACCATGTCCTGCTGGTTCGAAAGGCTCGAGGTGCGGAAATGCCGGAAAGTTTCTGGACCGATCCTTTGATGTATCAGGGCGCATCGGATCGGTTTCTTGGCCCAAATGATCCGATCAGGGCAGACCCAGCTTGGGGTATTGATTTCGAAGCAGAAATCGCGGTGGTCACAGGTGCCGTGCCGCAGGGTACCAATGCGGATGAGGCTCAAAACGCCATCAAGCTTGTGATGCTACTCAATGATGTTTCGCTGCGCAACCTTATCCCAGACGAGCTTTCCAAGGGTTTTGGTTTTGTACAATCAAAACCGCATAGCGCGTGCTCGCCTGTAGCTGTGACCCCTGATGCCCTGCCCGGCTGGCAGGATGGAAAGTTGCACGGTGTCCTCAGCATCGATGTAAACGGTTCTGCGTTTGGGCGGGTGGATGCAGGCATCGATATGACATTCAACTTCCCCACCCTGATCGCCCACGCTGCCAAAACGCGGTCGTTGGCTGCCGGCACTATCATCGGTTCGGGTACGGTTTCGAACCGTGACAATCAAGGCGGCCCAGGCTTCCCGGTTAATCAGGGTGGAGCTGGCTATGCTTGTATTGCAGAACAGCGCATGGTCGAGATTATTCAGCATGGCGAAGCGCAGACCGAGTTTCTGCAACCCGGCAATAAGGTCAAGATCTGGATGGAGGACCAGGACGGTCAGTCAATCTTTGGCAATATCGAACAAGAAGTCGCTCCCTGGCCTTAACTGCCAGCCTGCCAGTCTCTGATAATCTCAAGTGGGTACAACAGCATAACTATGTTGAGCGCCAATCCATCGCGTATGATGATCATCGTCAGGATTTCAAATCCAATAACTATGGCGAAGCTGGCCCATAGCGGCAGGACTCTAGAAAGCCAAAACCCTGCAAACATTGCAAAAACATCGGATATGGAATTCAGAACACTGTCGCCAAAATAGTCGAGTGAAATTGTCGCTTCTCGATAGCGTTCGATCACTACGTTGGTATTTTCCAACACCTCCCAAGCAGCTTCGATCACCGTAGCAATTACGAGACGCCAGCCGATATCTATCCGCCGCACCACCAACCAAAGTACCGAATAAAAGATAAAGCCGTGCAGAAGATGGCTCGGCGTGTACCAATCAAAGACCTGCTGACTGCCCTCATTGGTATTCACGGTGCCCCAGAGATCCACCCACCCACAGGGACACGTAAAGTTTCGTCCCATGGACAGAAGAATAATTACCGTTGCCAGCGTGATCAGAGCCGTCAAAATATAGGGTAGTCGTGTTGCCTGCATGGCGGCACAGAATCACAGCCTGGCCCACCTGTCTAGGCACGTTAGGAAAGAATGCATGTCCAAGGCTTTTGCCTCCCAAAGCGATACCTCCGAAAAGGCCATTTCATTTACTGAGATTGGACGCGGGCTTTATGCCTTCACCGCAGAAGGCGATCCGAATTCTGGTGTGATCATCGGCGATGACAGTGTGATGATAATCGAGGCGCAAGCAACGCCGCGACTTGCGCAGAAGGTGATCGATTGTGTGCGTCAGGTCACAGATAAACCAATCACTCATGTGGCGCTAACCCATTATCACGCCGTGCGCGTTCTAGGCGCTTCTGCATATGGTGTAGACCAGATCATCATGTCGGATGCAGCGCGAGGTATGGTTGCCGAACGCGGGCAGGAAGACTGGGACAGCGAGTTTCAGCGCTTCCCACGGCTCTTTGAAGGCCATGAGAGCATCCCTGGCTTGACCTGGCCTACCACCACGTTTTCGCACTCCATGACGGTCTATCTGGGCCAGCGGCGTGTGGATTTGATGCATCTGGGCCGGGCGCATACGGCGGGCGATATCGTCATTCATGTGCCCGACGAGAACGTGATGTTCACCGGCGATATCGTCGAATATCACTCCGCCTGTTATTGTGGTGATGGGCATTTCGCAGATTGGGGCAGCACCCTTGACGCGATCAAGAGATATGAGGTGGACGCCATTGCGCCGGGTAGAGGCGATGCGCTCTTAGGCCGCGAGATGGTGGGCAAGGCCATCGAAAGCACGCGGGATTTCGTAGCCTCGACCTACACACCCGCCGCCCGGGTCGCCGCTAAGGGTGGCTCGCTCAAAGAAGCTTGGGACGCGGTGCGCGACACCTGCGATCCTAAGTTTTCCAAATTCGCCATCTACGAACACTGCCTCCCTTTCAACGTCTCCCGCGCCTATGATGAGGCCCGCGGTATCACCAACCCCCGCATCTGGACGGCGCAGCGTGATCTGGAAATGTGGGAGGCGTTGCAGGGATGATCGCGTCTGCGAGGCAGGATGACTAAGCAGTCCCAGCTCGAACAAGAGCTGTACCCTTATACACACCACGCGGATCAAAGTGCGCAATCTCCAGTGCACCATCCGGTTGTTATAGTCGGAGCTGGCCCGGTTGGCCTGGCGCTCGCCATTGATCTGGCGCAGCGGGGCGTGCCGACACTGGTTCTAGACGACAACACACGCATATCGACCGGGTCACGGGCGATTTGCTTTGCCAAGCGCACGTTGGAAATTGCGGACAGTCTGGGGATTGGGCAGCGCCTTGTCGATAAGGGCGTGCAGTGGAACCTTGGCCGCGTCTTTGCCCGTGACGATGAGATTTTCAATTTCAACCTACTTGCAGAAGACGGTCATCGCCGTCCTGCCTTCATCAACCTGCAACAATACTATCTCGAAGAAGCGCTCGTCTCGCGGCTCCGCGCACTGCAGGCAGAAGGCGCACCTGTCGATTTACGCGGCGGAAACCGTGTGGACGAACTGAACGCGTCCAATACCCAAGTCACACTTAGTATAGACACACTAGACGGCCCATACTCGGTCACAACTGATTGGCTAATCGCTTGTGATGGGGCCAATTCCCCGGTGCGCAGCATGATGGGGCTGGGCTTTGAGGGGCGCGTCTTTGAGGACAATTTCCTGATCGCCGATGTGCGCATGACCGCCGATTTCCCAACTGAACGCTGGTTCTGGTTCGACCCGCCGTTCAATCCCGGCCAATCCGCCCTGCTGCACAAACAGCCCGATGATATCTGGCGCATTGATCTACAGCTCGGCTGGGATATCGACCGGGACGCAGAGACCGATCCAGAGCGCGTTACCGAACGGGTCCGTCACATGCTCGGACCCGAGGCAGAGTTTGAGCTAGATTGGGTATCGATTTACACCTTTCAATGCCGCCGGATGCAAAGCTTTCGCCATGGTCGCGTGCTCTTCGCCGGAGACGCGGCGCATCAAGTTTCGCCGTTTGGCGCGCGCGGGGCCAATTCGGGTATTCAGGATGCAGATAATCTGGGCTGGAAGCTCGCCGCTGTGATTGACGGAGCGGCGCCAGACGCCGTGCTCGATAGCTATAACAGCGAGCGCCTTCAAGCCGCTGACGAAAACATCCTAAACTCCACCCGATCCACCGATTTCATCACACCCAAGTCTGAAATCAGCCGCTGCTTCCGCGATGCGGTGCTTAATCTTGCACGAGAGCACGCCTTCGCCCGTCCATTGATTAATTCCGGGCGGCTCTCCCAGCCCAGCACTTATGATGATTCACCCCTAAACACCGAGGACGCACTGCCAGATGCGCCGAGCCGCAGCCGCCCGGGCGCTCCCTGCCCGGACGCACCCGTTGGCGATAGTTTTCTTTTGAGTCAGTCAGACACCGGTTTTACTCTGCTCGGTGTAGGCACGCCGCCGCCCAAAGTCGGAGGTACTAAACCGCTCCAAATAGAACCCAGCGACATGATCCGCGAGCGCTTCCTTGGTGCGAATGAACGGGCAACCTATCTCATCCGCCCTGATCAGCACATTGCTGCTCGCTGGCTGGAAACAAACCTAGACGCAATCAACGCAGCCCTCGCGCGCGCCCAAGGAAAATAACCATGGCCAAACTTACGCTTGAACCAAATATGCCCGATCCGGACGGTGCTTACGCGCGAATCCTCGACGCACATGAGGGACTCAGTTTCGAGCAAAGCGCGACCTTGAACGCGCGATTGATCCTGATATTAGCTAACCATATTGGCGATCGAGACATACTCGACCAAGCGTTGGAAGCTGCAAAACGGAACTAAGTCGCCGCGAGCGCGAAGCGCAAAAGTTCAGCCACTTTCCATCTTCTGATGCACCTCGATGACATTGCCATCCGGGTCATAGAAATAGACCTGATGCCATCCCTTCACCGCGCTTTCACCCCAGTCGGAATAGGCAATCCCCTTGGCTTTAAGGTGCGCCTTGAACGCCTCAATATCATCACAGCGATAGGCCACATGCCCGTGGCTCACCGGGTTCACGATCTGACCTGTGCGAAAGCCAGCATCTACGTCCTTGCGTGCCACATGAAGGTGAATGTATCCGTCTTCAAGAAAGGCCACGTCGCCGTCATAGACATCGGCGTCATTGCGCAGGCCTGGAAGATCGTCTTTTGCGCGATCAAGCTGCAGAACATCACGATAGAACGCATCCATCTCCTCCACCTTTTCAGTCGAAAGATTAATGTGGTGAAGCGTCAATTTCATTACTGCCTCCCTGTGGCCTAGACCAACACTCAACAACAAGGTTAACTGCGTGACAAGAGCCTGGGAGACCCTTTAATGCCTGCACCGGAAAACCATTTTAAGAAAGGTCTTATCGCGGGCGAAACCCTGATCGGGTGCTGGGCCGGGTTTGCCGATGCCTATGCAACAGAAGTATTGGGCACGGCAGGATTTGATTGGCTGGTGCTAGACAATGAACACGCGCCCAATGATCTGCGATCGACAATGGCGCAGCTTCAGGCACTTCAGGGCAGTGATAGTCACCCGGTCGTACGCCTTCCGATGGGGGAGGCTTGGGCGATCAAACAGGTACTCGATGCCGGCGCACAGAACCTGCTAATCCCGATGGTTGATACAGCGGAACAGGCAGAAGAGCTTGTTCGCGCGACACGCTATCCGCCTGAGGGCATTCGCGGGTCTGGCGCAGCCTTAGGTCGTGCCTCTCGCTTCTCCGCTATCCGCGATTACACCGTGACGGCCAATGAACAGATATGCCTGACTGTACAGATCGAGAGCCCCATTGCCTTGGATAACCTCGAAGCGATCTGTGCGGTTGAGGGCGTCGATGCGGCGTTCATTGGCCCATCAGACCTTGCCGCCAACATGGGTTACACTGGCGGGAAGCTCGGAAACGAGGTCCAGGACGCGATTAAGGACGCCTTGGCGCGCATCAAGGCTTCGGGAACGGTGGCTGGTATTTTGGCCACGGATCACGAAACTACCCTGCGTTATCGCGACTGGGGTGCGACGATGTTGGCTGTTGGCATAGATGTCACGCTGTTCGCCTCAGCAGCGCGCGAACTGGTCGCGCGCTACCGCGATGAATAAGACGCTTTTGATCGATCTGGGCGGCACCAATTGTCGGATCGGACTAGGGGACCAAACTGGTGTCGATGCGTCTACGGTCAAAAGCTTCAAAAATGCTGATTTCGAATGTCCCGAAGACTTGATGGCCACCTATCTTCGCGACCAAGGGTCACCCATAATTAATGCACTCTGCGCCGGGGTGGCAGGCCCAGTGCAAGATGGTCAGGCGCAACTTACCAACCACCATTGGCATCTCGATTCTGGAAAACTGCTCGAGGTATCGGGTGCAAAACACGCATGTCTCATCAATGACCTTCAGGCGCAGGCTTATGCGCTTGATGACCTTCCAGACGCAAGCGTGCA
>JBCDDS010000025.1:0-34655 GCA_039180185.1 Pseudomonadota bacterium
CAGTTAAAGTACTGACTTAGCTTGAAAAGATTAGCGCACATCTCACGCGTGCCTGTGACCTTCTTGCCAAGATTGAGGTCCCAGTAACTCGGGGGTGAAGAGACGTTGCCAAAATTCATCGTCCCGTCACCGATGGTTATGATCCGTTCTGGATTACGCGGGGTGATATCAAATTGTGAAGGCGCCTTACCCACCAACTCCATCACGAAGTCCCGTCCCATGCGGACGTTTTCGCCTTCAATTTCGCATCCACCTGAACTGCGAAGGATTTCAAGCGCTTCTGGGTTTAGAAATTCAACACCAATCTCTTCAAGAATACGCATCGCGCCGTTGTGGACAGCCTGAACACCCTCTTCGTCCAGCGGCTCGACTGGGCGATCTATGTTCAGTGGTGGATTCCATGCCATTTGCTCAATCGCTGCCCCGCCCCTTTGGATCGCTTTACCAGCGCGTCCACCGCTACGGCGCTTTCGTTTTGCTCTATCGGCCATGATTCCGGTCTCCTGCGTGCCTTGACCTAGGCAAACACCGTGCCGGACCAACGGTTTGCCAGTTTGCGACATAAACTGTCGCAGAAGTTATGACAGGGTCATATTCAAATCGATCTGCGCAACCAGACGAGATAGACAGCGAGACTTCCGATGACGATGGCGCCGCCTACAAACATGGCATTGGTTGGCTCTTCTCCGACACCTATCCAAACCCAAATCGGGCCCAGAATCGTCTCCAAAAGCATCAAAAGACTAACATTGGCCGCCAGAGTATGACGGGCCGCCAAAGACAACGCAAAAAACGATACAGGCAGAACGAAAAGCCCAGTGACAAGCATCGGCCAAATGTGACCTTGTGACATGTTTGCCGCCCCGGAAACGGACCACCCGAGCGCCCCAGCAATCCAAGCGCCAAGGCCTATGGCCAAAAGGATCGGAAGATCTGGCTTTGCCCGAAGCGTGACAAAATTCATGGCCAGAACGAAGGCTGTACCAAGACCAAACATCGCGCCTGCAATCGCACGCCAATCAAGAGTCAATCCACTCGCTTCTCCTCCAAAAACAGCGATGGCGATGCCGAACAAAACCGCGAAAATCGCTAGCCAAGTCGCGGATTGCGTGGACTCACCGGTGACAAACCGGTTTAGGAGCGCTGAAAAAACAGGCACGGCCGCGACACCAAGCAGGACAACAGCCGCAGGAGCGATGGCTATGCCGAGACAAAAAAACAGTGAGTTGAAAACCTGTGCGAAGACAATCAAAAGACCCGGATAGCTTTTCAAACGAGTCAAATCGGCCTGGCGATCCCGGCTCATGATCGACCAGGCCAGGACCATAACGCTACCCATGCAAAGCCCACGCCAACCGGTCATCTGAAAACCGTCCATGCCCGAAAGTCGCATCAGGAGCGCATCAGGCGTTAATACCAACGTGCCAAAAAGCGCCAGCATCAATCCAAAAAGAGAGGTTCTAGCCGTCATTGACCCGCTTCGTGACGCGTAGCCACTCAGGAATATGCCCAATGTCCGGCAGCACCACATCGGCATACGGAGCGAGCTCTGCAGTATCCGCCGTTCCCGTCAGAACGCCAATGGTTTGCATGCCTGCATCTCGACCGGCGAGCAAATCATGCGTGCTGTCCCCAACCATTGCGACACTTTCAGGATCGAGTGAAAACATCTCAGCAAAGGCAAGCAGCGGCTCTGGCTCTGGCTTGCAGCCATACCCAGAGTCACTGCCGATGATCATATCGAAAAGCGTGGTGACGCCAGCAGAGTCGAGGTTGGCGCGGGCGTTTTCCTCCGCATCATTGGTCATTACGCCAGTCCGTAGTCCCATCTTGGCAAACTCTGCCAATAACGGACGTAATGGCACCGCGGCAATTTGTGGGACATGCATTACTTCTCCGGTCAAGAGTGTATCGATCTCTTCTCGGGTGCGGTGCGGCATCATACTTGAAAGTTGTTCGACCACTTGAAAATGCGTGCAGGCAATGAACGGGCTTGTCGGGTGAAACCGACGCTGAGCAAGGTCATAGTGTAAGCCCTCAACCAGTGTCGCGTGCAAAATAGCGTTGCCATCAGAAAGACGTTCTATGAAATTGCCAGCCCATGCACCCCATGTCGCCTGAAAATCAAATAGCGTGCCGTCCTTGTCGAACAGCAACGCGTCAACTTTTCTTAGCGGCAGATTCACTCTTACGTCCAATTCACCTGGGCGCCACCGGGCAAGTTCTGGCGAGCCTGCATCACAGCTTCATTCGGCACGTTATGCTGAGCACAAAAATTGACCACCCAGGCATCTTCCATCATCAAAAAATCAAGTACGGATGCCAGAAAATCACTGTCCTGAACGCGCTCGCGAATTTCGCTCTGCGTGACACCGGTCGCATTCGCAAAATGGTTGAGCATATCATCCTCTTCCGCCATCCATGCTACGCACTGGATCGCAAGCGTTTCGGCGGCTTCTTGCGCAACGGTCATTAGGCTTAATTCCTGGAAAGGATTTTTTAACTACTGGCGTTGATAGTCCACAGCACGAAAAGGGCAAGTCAGAAAGGCTTTCGCCGATGTCTGGTAAAATTCTCGTTGCCGAAGGTATTGCGACCAATCGTATTGTGCTGAAAGTAAAGCTTTCGGCGGCTTTTTACCGGGTGGTCCTGGCCGGATCCTGCACGGAAGTGCGCGGTCTGATGGCACGAGAGAAACCCGATATCGTGCTGATTTCGGATAACCTTGAGAATTGTGAATTGCCCCTTTTCATTAGGGAGTTGCACGAAACTCCTGGCTTTGAGCGTGTTCCGATCGTCGCATTACTTCACGAGAGTTCACCGGAGAAACGAATTCGTTTGCTGAAAGCCGGCGCTGTTGAGGTGATTGAAAGTCCACTTGTACCTTCACTGCTTTTAGCACGTTTTCGCAGGCTGATCCGGCAAAGCCAGGATCGCTCTGATCTGGATTTGACAGTAGACAAAGTACAGGCCTTAGGCTTTTCCGAAACGCCAAGTGTCTTTGCCATGCCAGGAAAAATCGCGGCACTTACGTCAAAAAGCTGTCATTTAAACAATGCTTTCCAAAAGCTTGCGCAAACTGGTGAGCATCGGTTCAGTCAGACCGTTATATCGACGGACGGCGGCCTCGAAAACGTATCCCATAAACCAGATGTTGTGCTGGTTGGTATAGAAGAGAGCGCAGAAGATGACGGTTTGGCACATCTGGCAGAACTAGGCATTGTCCCAAATACACGTCACGCACGCCTTATTGCCGTGCTCGAACAAAGCAATAGTGCGCTTGCCGCGAAAGCGCTCGACACGGGCGCGCATGACGTTTTTGACCTCGGTGTTTCACAGGAAGAATTAGTCTTCAGGGTTAATGCAGAATTGGCGCGCAAACGAGTGGACGATCAATTGCGCAATCAGCTCAAATCAAGCGTAGACGCTGCGCTGCGCGATCCGCTTACTGGTTTACACAATCGGCGTTATGGACTTTCTGAGTGCAGACAAATCGCGCAGAACGCTTTTGAAAATCGGCAAAGTTTCGTCGTTATGGTGGCTGATCTCGATCACTTCAAGCGAGTGAATGACACCTATGGTCATACAGCAGGCGATGTCGTTTTAACCCGCGTCGCAACCCAACTGGGTGCTGCACTTGAAGACAAAGACGTGTTAGCGCGCATTGGAGGAGAGGAGTTTTTGATCGTGCTCCCCGGCGCGGGGCGACAAGATGCGTGCCGTGTCGCAGATCGGCTTTGTCGCGCTGTACGCGAGGCTCAAATCTCTGTTCCCGGCGCTGCCGAACCGATCGGTGTTACGATCAGTCTTGGCGCAACGGTCGCAGAGTTTCCGCCCAGCGCGACGCTGCCAAGCGTAGAAAACCTTTTAATGCAGGCTGATCAAGCACTCTACAGTTCAAAATCCGAAGGGCGCGATACGGTGACTTTTAATCAGCTCACGGCAGCATAAAGAAAGTGGCTAAGGTTTCTTTTTACCGTGGCGTTTAAGCACCTCTTCCAGTCGATCAGCATAGGCCGCACGTTCATTCGCATCCATTTCAGACAATCGCTCCGAAATTAGAGCCTGAACCGACGATACACCTCCAGTAATCTGCGTTTGTATTTTTCGTAACTGTGCGTCCAAAGCAGGTTTCGAAAACTCTGGAGAACGCATCAACTCCGCCAAAGCCTCTACTTCGGTCCGTATGGCGCGACGCATGTCTCTTTTTGAAACAAACTCTGCAGCCATCTGCCGACGCAGCGCTTTTTTGTCTGCATCACTCAGCGCATGGGCGATAGCGGCGGTCGCGCCATCACGCGGCCCTTTCTGCCATTTTCCACCGCCCGTCACCGCCGCTCCAATGACTGCGCCAATGATCAAGAGATTCAAAGCCAGCGAGATAACAAGTAAAATTCTCATCCAACGTGGCGAACGTCCGGGCGCGGGTGGCTGTTTTTGGTTTTCTGGGGTCACTGTTTCGCTCATCACGAAGCCTCCTCAAAAAGCCCAAAACCAACCGTGAAATCTGACAAAACGTCCACATCGCTCTGCAGAAGCGTCTGCGCCGTCAGCGCCAAACTGTCTGGCGGCGCCACGCCAATCCAAACGCCTGCAACAGCAGCCGTGGATAGCCCGGCCAACGATGGCCAACCGCCCAAAGCTTCCAAAAAGTCCGCAAATCTGCGCTTGGGTTGTTCAGATGCCTTTTTTGCACCTTGCACTTGCACCTCAAGCGCCTGATTTTGCACCTTCATTAGAAGGTCCGCTCCAGGTTCCAAAGGGGCTTGTCGCGCCGCGTCGAAAAAGACGTTCAGGTCAAACTTTTCGTCATGTTTCTTCGTCATTCCGAATACCCCAGTTCTTGTTGTCTCGACTTCAGCTCTGCTGTCAATGCGCGCTTTCCTCGAGAAATTAAGCTTTCTACCGCTTCCACACTTATTTCCATGATCTCAGCAATATCAGGATTACCAAGCTCCTCTATATGTCGCAGGACCACAGCTTGCTTTTGCCGTTCCGGCAATTGGTTTAATGCTTGTTGCAAAGCATCCGATCTGGCGCGCGTCTGCATCTGATCGGCTGGCGACGTCGCTTCATCGATTGGCTCAGCCGCATCTTCAAGCGGCGATGTTCGTCCGCTGCGCCGAATTCGGTCAGTGCACAGGTTCGCCACCACCCGGTACAACCAGGTTGTTACCTTCGCCTCGCCTTGCCGCCACTCCGATGCAACACGCCACAACCTTAGCATCGCCTCTTGGGTCACATCCTCTGCCTCAGCTCGGTTACCAAGCAAACGAAACGCATGCGCCATGACGCGTGGCGTCAACCGAACCGTTAGAATACGTGCCGCTGTCGGATCGCCATTCGCAAACAGAATGAGCAAGGCCTCATCAGGCGTATCAGCACTCATATCAAGCGGCATATCCATATCCTTGCGAATACCCGTCGCGTTCCCCTGGCGTCAAATAGTGTTGGCCCCGGACAAACGCCCGAGACCAACCTCGGATAGCTTAGTCAGACTTATTGGAACGTCTGGCTTTACGGTTCGCCTTCATCTCTGCGAACTCCTCTTCGCTGATAGCACCGTCACCATTTGCATCTGCTTTTTCAAAGAGGCGGCCACCTCTCGCCTCTTGCATCTCGGCAAAAGTGATCGCGCCATCTCCATTTGAATCAATCCGTTCGATGATCTTATTGGCGCGCTGCTCTGACTTAGATTTACCGCGGGCAATAAGTTCATCGCGCGAAAGCGCGCCATCGCCATTGCTATCGCTTTCTTCAAAGCGTGCCTGTGCATGGTTCTCGAGTTCTTCTTTGGTCAGTTGTCCGTCGCTGTTTGCATCAAGTTCAGAAAAACTGTGCCGTGGACCCTTGCCCGCTTTACCTTCGCTCGCCTCTGCTGTGTGACCAAGAGCATCGCCTAAAAGGATCGCAAGGCTCAGTGTGCTCATTAATACTAAGTTGTTCATTACTTTCTCCGTTCAGTGGTTGCGTCCTGACACCCGTGAACGTTGCTCGATGTAAGCGCAGGGGCAGGTTCTAAAGTCTCAAACGGACGAGCAAAGACTTTCCGTCGCTGGTCCCGAAAAAAAATCATACAGCTTCGATTTGCGACATAGGGACGCAATACATGTGAACATCTATCGCTCGCGCGCGACTCCCACTAATTACGATCTAGGAGATCGTTCCGATGCCTAATCGAAATATCGAAGCAATACCTGACAAATCAGTTCACGCAGACCGAGAGGTTTGGCCTACAATAACCCGTGGTTTTCGCAGAAAGTGCCCGAGTTGTGGTTCGGGTCCAATCTTCAAAGGATATTTGAAGTTACGAGACAGCTGTCCGGTCTGTCGTGAAGACCTATCACATGCGCGAGCGGATGACGGTCCTGCCTACCTTACAATTCTTCTGGTCGGCCATTTGATGGCACCACTATTGCACGTCACATTTGTCATGTGGCGCCCTGAGCCACTCGTGCTTTTTACAGTTTTTGCAGTTGGATGTGTGACCTTATCGCTTTATCTTCTGCCCAGATTAAAAGGCGCAATCGTGGGCTTCCAATGGGCGCGCAGAATGCACGGGTTCGGCGCCAAGAGATAAGCCGTCCCCGTGTTGAGGGACTGAATTGGCAAAAACAGAACCAACGATCGACAAGTCGGCAGTTCGCGACGCCGCAACAATCATCGTTCTGCGCGACCGCTCGACCTCTCCACGCGTTTTGATGGGACAACGCGGCGCAAAGGCCGCGTTCATGCCGAACAAGTTTGTTTTTCCAGGCGGTGCCCTAGACGCGGAAGATGCAGAGGTTGCACTCGCCTCACCACTCAACACGCTCTGTCACGCTCGTCTTCAGGAAGACTGTATTGAGGACATCTCGTTCGCCCTCGCGGCTGCGGCCATACGTGAGCTGTGGGAAGAAACCGGGCTCATTCTAGGTCAGAAGGGCACTTGGTCTAGTATTCCGTCAGAGAATTGGCGCACCTTTGCAGAAGCTGGATATTTGCCAGATGCCTCTCCTTTACAGTTCGTTTTTCGTGCGATCACACCCCCAGGTCGCCCGCGCCGCTTTGACGCGCGTTTTTTTCTCATTGATGCAAATGATCTCGTCTCGGACCTTGATGACTTCTCCCGCGCGAGCGATGAGCTTTCACATCTGCAATGGGTGCCACTTTCAGAGGCACGCAAATTCGACCTGCCCTTCATTACCGAAGTGGTATTATCCGAGATCGGAGCGCGTAGCGACGACCGAAACCCACCCGCTTCCGTGCCGTTTTTTCGCAATGACGACGAGGAAAGCCTGTTTCTACGTCTCCGGGGTGGCACCTAGCCTAAAAGTACCAGGAATATGATGCTCGCACTCAATAGCACCATGCCGACGACCTCTCGTCGTGCGATCTGCTCTTTGAAAAACATCACGGACGCGGCAATGGAGAATATCACCTCGATCTGGCCGACGGCAAACACATAAGCTGCGTTCTGCAGCGCGAACGCAGTAAACCAACCGATGCTACCGAGAAGGCTGGTCACGCCCATCCAAACCGCCTTACTGCGCGCGGCCCATACCCGAGACAACTCCCCTGGCTCTCGCCGCGCCAGATATAGTGACATTCCCAAGCTTTGCGATGCGGTGACAGCTGCAACGGTAAGCATGGCGCGCAGGAATGTGTCGTCACTTGCCACTTCCATCGTTGCACCGCGATAGCCGACAGCTGAAACGGCAAAGAATGCACCGGATGCCAGCCCCAGCAAGGCGGCTTTATTGCTAATTCTCCGCCACCAGCTGCCACTTCCGGAGGGTGGGTCGGAAAGAACGAGAACACCTGTTAAGCCGATTATGATCGCAAATAGCCCCGCGCCGCTGATCCGGTCCCCAAGAATAATGAAACCAACGATCGCAGTTTGAATGACTTCGGTTTTCTTAAATGTAATACCCACGGCAAAGTTACGCTCTGCAAACAGCAAAACCACAAACCAGGTGGCAAGAATCTGTGCCAGACCACCGCTCAACACGTAAATCCAGAAAAGCCCCGACAGCTTTGGAATAGCCGTACCCGTTACAAGCAAATAAACAGCGACCAGAAGAGCGGCAAAGGGCGCGGCGTACCCAAAACGTGCGAATGTGGATCCGAGAGAGCTTAGCGTGCCCATGCTAAGGGATTTTTGCAGCATGAAACGCAGCGTTTGGAACGCCGCGGCCATAATCGACAGCAAAATCCAGGGCTCTAACATGGGTCCCTATTGCCCGGGAATTACTCCTCTGACCAGAGCGGATGAACTACTGGGTCTTTGGTGCGCCAGAAATGCCGCGCAAATATCTCCCGGTAGGAGCTGTAGTAATAGCCATCGTTGCGCTGTAGGAACCGATCTCGGTTGTCCGACCATATCTTTGGCAGTCTGTACCAAGCCGCTTTTGGGTGTTTATGGTGCACCGCGTGCAAATTATTGTTGAGGAAAATCAGCGCGAGCGGCCCGCGATCCTCAATTACCACTGTGCGTCCGTCCGCGCGCTCATGAGCGCGGTGTTCCAGGAACGTCCGAATCTTCAGGATCGAAAACCCGCAATATGCGGCAATCAGATAGGCCCATAACGGCATGGCTGAAAAGTACAACCAAACCAAAACGGGCGCAGTCGCAGGTATATGAACCATCCAGGCGTTTTTGACCTCTTTGTCACCTCGGCGCATCGCCTCGATATCTGCCTTGAGGAAAAACCACATACTCACGGCCGGACCAAATAACAGACGACCTGCCAGTGTATTGTTGACGTATAACACCCACTTCAAAGGTTTAGAGAGGTTTTGCCAGATCTTTGGATCCAAGTAGTTGGTTTCTGGGTCGTCATAGGGGTCGGTCAGGATCGAGTCGACGTGGTGCGCAAGATGCAAATCGCGAAACCGGCGAAACGGGATGAAAAGACCAAGACATGGAAAAACCAATGCCTCATTTAATTGCGCGTTACGAAACGGATGACCGTGTAGTACTTCGTGGCTGAGGGAAGAATGCATTGCTATCATCAGGGTGACGATGATCATCGAGAGTGGCAGCCAAAGCTGTGCCAACCACGTCGTTCCAACAGCCCAAAGTCCATAGCACACCGCAAGAAGCAACAGTGTCGGCCATTCAATCTCGCGCCGGTTGGTTGCGGCTTCAGCCATAGGATCGCCCCCAGCTTATCCGCGTCCAGATACGCTCGTAAACCACGTAACACGCGAGCCCGAGCACTGCGTTTATCACCGCAATCGTGCCGCCCAACGCCAACGAGCCAGTCATAAAAAAGCCGACCAACGCCATGCTCAGAAGACCAAGCACATTCCAAAGGAACGCTTTTACAAGCGTCCGCGATCTGGTTTCCATAAGTTACTCCAGTTCCCCTTACATTCCGGCTTAATCGAAAAATTCGCAGCCACCCATTCTGAAAATGATTAACAAAAGTCGCATTTGGTGATTAATATCATCGAATGTTAGAAAAAACCGACAAACGCTTGCGCGCAAAGCGTTTCAGAAAAAGACTGGATGACGCCCGGCAACACAGTGGGCTTTCCCAGAGCGCCTTGGCAAGAGCCATTGGCGTGGATCGCTCCACTGTCTCGCAGCTTCTAAAAGGAGACGGTGCCCGTTTACCTAACGCACAGGTGGTTGGCGAATGTGCGTCAGTTCTGGGGATCTCAGCAGACTGGTTGCTCGGCCTAACAGACCGACCCGAAACCGCATCCGATCTTATTGCGAACACTCTGGCGCTAACGGAAGCGCCAAGAGCTCTGGTCGATGAACAAATATTCTCCTGGCATCAGGAAGCCGCAGGATACAAGATTCGCCACGTACCGGCAGGGCTGCCAGATATGCTAAAGACACGCACGATGCTGGAATGGGAATACGCTCCACATTTGGGACGCTCAACGGAGCAAGCTATTGGGGCCTCAGAGGACCGTCTTTCCTGGATGCGCAGTACGCAATCGGATTACGAAATCGCTCTGCCCCTGTACGAGATGCACAGCTTCCTGCATGCCGAAGGGTACTACAAAGGCCTGCCTTACGAGGTTCGGCAGGAGCAGGTGAGTTATCTGTTGGAACTGTCCGAACAATTATACCCACGCCTACGACTTTATCTTTTTGACGCGCGACGACTGTTTTCTGCGCCGATCACGATCTTTGGCCCGCTTCTCGCGGTACTTTACATCGGACGCAACTATATGGCGTTCCGTGATCGCGAGCGTGTGCAGGCGTTAACCACACATTTCGATCATCTCATCCGCGAAGCGTACATATCGGCCCGCGACATCCCAGAGCACATCAGCGCTATTTGGCGCGACACAAAAGCCTAATAGGTCATCGGGTGCGCCATGTGCACGGCGTTCAAGTCATCAAGAATATCGTCGCTCAACGTGATGTCTGCCGTGCCCAGTGCGACTTCCAATTGTTTCAACGAGGTGGCACCAAAGATCGGAATACAGGGAAAGGGCCGGGTCAGGCACCAAGCCAGCGACATTTGAGTGACATCCAGGCCATACTTGTTCGCCACATCCACATAGGCATCGACCGCTGCAAAAGCGCGATCGGTTTTGCGCCCGTAAAGATCACCAGTGAGTTCTAGCCGCGATCCTTTAGGCACCTTGCCGCCCTGATACTTACCGGTCAGCAATCCGGTCGAAAGCGGCGAATAGGCCAGCAAATCCACATCTTCATTGAAACCAAGCTCAGCCATGTCCGTGTCATATAGGCGGTAGAGCAACGAATACTCATTTTGAACAGAGGCCACGCGTGGTCCCGCTCCTGCTTCTGATAAACGCAGCCATTGCGCCGTCCCCCACGCGCTTTCATTGGAAAGTCCAAAGGATCGGATCGTGCCCTTCTCCACCTCACGCTGCAATGCGCCGAGCGCGTCTTCCATATGGGCTAGCGTATCGGCTTTATTCTGCGCAGTTGGGTCATAGCGCCAGTTTTTGCGGAAGGCATAGCTACCGCGATTTGGCCAGTGGAATTGATAAAGGTCGATATAGTCCGTCTGCAAACGCTTCAGCGATCCTTCGATTGCCTGTGATATCGTGGCAGAGCTGATCGGCGCACCGTCACGAACATAGCCCAAACCCTCACCCGAATGTTTCGTGGCCAGAACAACATCGCTCCGCCGGCCCATTTTACCGACCCAGGTGCCGATAATTTCCTCTGTTCGCCCAATTGTCTCAGCTTTCACCGGGTTGACCGGATACATCTCTGCAGTGTCGATAAAATCCACACCGTGATCGAGTGACATGTCGATTTGCGCATGCCCTTCGGCTTCAGAATTCTGACTGCCCCAGGTCATGGAACCAAGGCAAAGTACACTTACCTCAATACCGGTTTTGCCGAGTTCTTTTCGCTGCATTTTTTATCCTCACTTAAGCCGTTGATCGCAGATGTAGCGGATATATTGGGGCTGTCCTACCGGATATCGGGAATTGAGAACATTTCATGAACATTTTATACTACTGCCATGCAAACCCATCCGCTCACCCGGCGTAGCAGCCATGTCAGCAAGCCACCTCTCACCGTTGTCGGAGAAATGACCTTAGTGCCAGGGCGGCTGCATGAATTTTGCGGCAATGCGCGACATATGCTTGCCCTACTAGCCGCTGCCGCGACGCAAGGGCCGGTGTTCTGGATCGCGCCACACTGGGTTCCCGATAAGCTTCACCCGGATGGTATGGCAGCACTGGTTGGGCCAGAGCGATTTACCTTCATCACACCGCGCCAGCCGCGTGACCTGCTTTGGACACTGGAAGAGGTTTTGCGCAGCGGTGCGGTTCCTTTGGCAGTAGCAGAGCTTCCTGAACTACCGGGGCTAACGGCGGTCAGGCGGCTACATCTGGCCGCAGAACGGGGTACGCAGACCGGGCGCGGCCTACCGCTTGGCCTGATCCTCACCTCTGGGGAGGGTGGTGCACCGGGCGTGGAAAGCCGTTGGCATCTCAGCGCACGCCACACAGCGCAAAGCCGCGCTTGGACACTCTCGCGACGCCGTGCCCGGACTGAGCCACAAAAGACTTGGATCCTTTCCCGCACAAAAGGGCGATTTGTTTTGAATAAAACCGCACACGAAGACGTTAATGCAAAGTGACATCCAAAAATGCGCCACCAGCGTAATCTTTATGAGTTTAAAAAGGCGGTTTCATGCGTTTACTAACTTTAATCTTTGCCCTTATGGCCCTACCCGCCTTTGGCGCACCGGAAACCTATCGTCTAAATCCAGAAACCTCGATCGTTGGTTTCACCTATCAGTTTCAGGGTAATCCGGCGAAAGGTCGGATGCCTATCAAAGACGCCGACATGCGACTCGATCTCGACAATATCCCGGCCAGCGAAGTGAACGTAACCCTCGATGCCAGTCAGGCGAAAGCCGGAGTAATCTTTGCAACAGAAGCGATGAAGGGACCAAAAATCCTAAACACCGATCGGTATCCGACAATTAGCTTTCGTTCCACTCAGATTAAGGGGGATCTTCAGGGCGCGCAGATCCGTGGAAATCTAACTATCCGTGATATTACCCTACCTATCGTTCTCCAAGCCAATCTGTTTCGGCAATCCGGCACAGAGGTCGGCGATAGAAATCGTCTGATCGTACAGTTAACTGGTAAAATCAAACGCGCTGATTATGGTGCAGGTGGTTTTGCTGCCTTTGTCGAAGATGTCATCACGCTGAACATCATCGCCCGCATCGAAAGATAGACATTACCCCAGAAAACGACGTGGGTTTGTCGAAAAACTTCAAGCTATTGCGAAATGCCCTGCGATGCTGGCGGTATGCGCATGCTAATTTCCTTTGCGGCTCTGTTTCTCTCAGTTGTTTTGTTGCAGCTTTCTTCAGGTGGCGTTGCACCGTTAGACGCGCTTTCCGGCATCACGCTTGATTTCTCTACATCACAGATCGGTCTGCTTGGCTCAGCACACTTCGTAGGTTTTTTTATCGGATGTTGGTGGGCGCCACGGTTGATTGGATCGATTGGACATTCTCGAGCATTTGCGGTGTTCACAGCGGCCGGCGCGATCGGACTTTTGGCGCACATGCTAGTCATTGATCCATATGCCTGGGCGGCGATGCGCGTGGCGTCAGGCGCCTGCGTCGCGGGTTGCTACACTGTGATCGAGGCATGGCTGCAAGCCAAAGTAACCAATGAAACCCGCGGACGAACGATGGGGATCTATAGGGTTATGGACATGGGGGGATCGCTCGTCGCTCAAACCATGATCTCCGTCTTGGAACCCGCATCTTATGTGTCCTACAACATTCTCGCGATCCTCTGTTGTGCCTCGCTGCTGCCGTTGACGCTGACCAAAGTGCAACAACCAACCACACCGAAAGCACCTCGTCTACACCCCCTCCTTGCATGGAGAATTTCTCCTTTGGCGACGATGGCTGTAGTTGTTGCAGCTCTGTCTAGTGCGACATTCAGAATGGTCGGCCCACTTTACGGTGAACGTATTGGCCTGAGCTTCACCGAAATCGCATGGTTTCTTTCTGCCTTCGTTCTAGGCGGAGCCATCGCACAATACCCGACCGGTTGGCTGGCCGACAAGTTCGACCGAAGACGGGTCATGATATGGCTCTCCATCGCGGCAATCATCTGTAGTCTTGTGACCGTGATGGTAAATTCCATGGAACCAAGCGTTGTGTTCTTCTTGATCTTTCTATTTGGCGCGACTGCCTTTCCGATCTACTCGGTCGCCGCCGCCCACGCCAACGACTTCGCAACCGAAGAACAGCGCGTTGAGTTGTCAGCTGCGCTCATGTTTTTCTATGCCGTAGGCGCAATTGCTGCGCCGCTGGCCGCATCGAAACTGATCGAGGTTTTTGGACCGTCTGCAATGTTCGTGATGATCGCATGCGCGCATGGCGCTCTTATTGCGTTCAGCTGGACGAGAATGCTGGCAAGACCGACATCGGACAAACGCACCCGCTACATCTGGGCACCTCGAACATCTTTCACCATTGGGCGGCTAACTAAGGATGAGCGCTCAAAGAAAGAGACATAGAGCAAACGGCACTCTGGCACTCATTCAGACCTTGCGATAAGTCAGGCGCAAAGCCTTCCAAGGACGAATGTTTATGGCGCGTCACCTGATCACTTCTGCGATCCCCTACATCAATGGGATTAAGCATCTGGGCAATCTCGTCGGCAGCCAACTGCCGGCTGATCTTTATGCTCGTTACATGCGTGGACGTGGCCATGAGGTACTTTTTCTATGTGCCACCGATGAGCACGGCACGCCCGCCGAACTTGCCGCCGCGAAGGCAGGCAAGCCAGTAGATGAATACTGCGCCGAAATGTGGGAGGTTCAAGATCGACTCGGACGCGGCTTTCGGTTGAGTTTTGATCATTTTGGCCGGTCCTCCAGTAGGCAAAACCATTCTCTGACCCAGCACTTCGCAGGACGCTTAGCCGATGCCGGGTTGATTGAAGAAGTTGAGGAAAAACAGGTCTATTCTAACGCTGATGGTCGTTTCCTGCCGGACCGCTATATCGAGGGTACTTGCCCTAATTGCGGATATGACAAGGCACGTGGCGATCAGTGCGAAAACTGCACTAAACAGCTTGACCCGACCGATCTGATTGATCCGCGTTCTGCGGTGTCCGGTTCCACCGACCTAGAGGTGCGTGCGACCAAGCACCTGTATCTCAAGCAAAGCCAGATGCGTGGTCAGCTTTCAGATTGGATCGACAGCAAGAAGGACTGGCCGATCCTGACCACATCTATTGCTAAAAAGTGGCTCAACGATGGGGACGGTTTGCAAGACCGCGGCATCACCCGCGATTTGGATTGGGGCATCCCAGTCAAGCGCGGCGACGCAGCTTGGCCCGGTATGGAAGGCAAAGTTTTCTATGTCTGGTTTGATGCGCCGATTGAATACATCGCTTGCGCAGGTGAATGGGTCGAAGCAGGCAAAGGTACGGATTGGGAACGCTGGTGGCGCACCGACAAGGGTGCAGATGACGTCCGCTACACTCAATTCATGGGAAAAGACAACGTGCCTTTCCACACTCTGAGCTTCCCAGCAACAATCCTCGGTTCGGGTGAGCCTTGGAAACTCGTCGATTATATCAAATCCTTCAATTACCTGAATTATGATGGTGGACAGTTCAGCACCTCGCAGGGGCGCGGCGTTTTCATGGATCAGGCGCTTGATATCTTGCCTTCGGATTATTGGCGATGGTGGCTTCTGAGCCATGCACCAGAGAATTCCGATAGCGAGTTCACCTGGGAGAACTTCCAAGCCTCCGTAAACAAGGACTTAGCCGATGTCCTTGGCAATTTCGTCTCACGCGTCACCAAATTCTGCCGCTCGAAATTTGGTGAAGTAGTGCCCGAAGGCGGAGAGAACGGACCGCAAGAACAAGCGCTGATCGAGGAGCTGACCACGCGTGTCCGTTCCTACGAGGAGCACATGGAAGCTATAGAGGTGCGAAAAGCCGCCGGTGAGTTGCGTGCGATCTGGGTAGCGGGGAATGAGTATCTGCAAACTGCCGCTCCATGGGCCGCTTTCAAGGACACCCCAGAGCAGGCGGCGGCGCAAATTCGGCTGGCGTTGAATCTAATATGCTTGTATGCAGTTCTTTCCGCGCCATTTATTCCGGATGCGTCCGAGGCAATGCTGCAGGCCATGGGTACGGACGACACGTCTTGGCCTGATGATCTTGAAACTGCCGTATCGCGCCTGGCACCCGGGCACGCTTTCACAGTACCAGAAGTGCTTTTTGCAAAAATAAGCGATGAGGATCGTGAAGCGTGGCAGGCAAAATTCTCTGGCACGCGCACTTAAAGTTAGGACGAGCAGAGCGTTTTAAACAATCAGCCCTTCCCCGTTGCACAAAGAGCAGCGTCTTGTTTTGCGGCCAAAACAAGCATCGCAACGATCATAGATAGGCTTTCCAAGCTGATCTTTGCTCTTGGCCACTTCGCCACGACCACCACAAATCGGGCAAACTGCATTGCCCGATCCTCTGCACCTGTGGCAGCGCCTCTTTGGGTCGTTTGCATTCTTGTTCAGCATACAAATACGCGCGCTAAGCCTTAATGATATCGCCGTCGACATCTGTTCAGGCAGGTTGACAATCGAAGTTATAGAATTCCGTTCTTTGTGTCATCTAAAGGGTAAATTGCGCGTAAACTTTGCGGCGAAATTGACACAGCGCCCATGAGGCGAGTGGGTTCAGCTCTTGGTTTTGGCAAGCTCCACAAGACGCGGACGCAGCTCAGTTGCGGATTGGAGTGGTGGCTCAAACCACAGTCTAGCGACGCGATCCCCATCGATCAGATCCATACCCTCTGGGTCAAATGTCGCCATTCGCCAATCTCCTGCGGACAAACCCAGATGGCCTTCAGCGTAGTGCGCAATAGCATCAAGATGGTCATCGTTCATATGCTCGACCGCGCCTTGCTCCATCTTGCTCAGACCTTCATCGGCCTGGCACAGAATGTGATCCGCAGTCATCTCAAAAGCCTTTGCAAAACCACCGTTGAACGCCGCGTTTTGCGGGACCAAACGCCAGAACGCAAAGTCAGTGAAATCAGCATAAATCGCGGATTTCGGATGCCTGGCCAAAAAACGGCCCCGTGCTACGGTCCGATCCTCACCCGTCATTTGCTCCGCTTTGGCCGTAACCGTGATCCTGGGATGGGCCAATGGATCACCTTCGCCTGGCGTTCCAAGCATGATGGAACACCTTGAATCAGCTTCCAAAGCGGCAAAATGCGACGACAATTGGGAAATCAGGATTATAGGCGCGCCGACTTGGTCCGTGGCCACCAGAACGCGACTCGCCATGGGCATTCCGGTTTCCGGATCTAACGTGGCAAGAGCACCATATCGTTCGGTGCGTATCAGAGTTTTGGCCTGACGGATCGCTTCCTCCGTAACAGGCTGCAATGTCTCAGCACGTTTTTTCATCGCAGTTTCGGGTTCATCGCGTCGCGCAACCAATCGCCCAAAAGGTTAATGGAAAGCGCAAGTGCAAGCAGCGTGATCGCGGGGAAAAACAGGATCCACCATTCACCAGAGAACATAAACTCCTGTCCGATCCGGATCAGCGTGCCAAGCGATGGTTTTGTCGGAGGCGCACCAACGCCAAGAAAGCTGAGGGTTGCCTCAGCAATAATCGCTAACGCGAGGCTGATGGTCGCGATCACCAGAACCGGACCGAGTACGTTGGGCAGGATATGACGCAGCATGATGGCGAACCGCGAACGCCCGATAAGGCGCGCTGCCTGCACATATTCTTTATTTTTCTCTACCAACGTCGTACCGCGAACAACGCGCGCAAACTGCACCCAATCAGACAGGCCAATCGCCAGAATAAGCACCCATATCGCCATTTGATCGCGGTATTCGGCGGGGGTAATGCCCTTGGCAATACCAAAGATTAGCATAGCGACAAGGATCGACGGGAACGTCAGCTGGATGTCAGCAACCCGCATGATGATCGTCTCAACCCAACCACCGACATACCCTGCAATCAAGCCCAGCAGGATTCCAATAAACATGGCCAGGAACACTGCGGAAAATCCGACAAAGAGAGAGATACGCATTCCATAAAGAATGGTTGAGAACACATCGCGTCCCTGATCGTCAGTGCCAAGAAAGAAACTATCGCCCGTAAAGGCATTTGGCTCACCAGGCGGCGTGAAGCCATTCATTAAATTCAGCGTTGCTGGGTTAAACGGATCAAACGGTGCGATGAGTGGGGCAAAAATCGCCGATAGCACCAGAACGACGACAATGGCGAACGATACCATCGCCACAGGCGCATGTCGGAAAGACCACATGAAGTCGCCGTCCCAAAATTGTGCCAGGCGCGACGGGCGGTCTGGGCCTTCAATCGGGGTCTCAGCCATCAGTTGGATCCTCCCGAGCGTTCCACGCGCAGACGCGGATCAATTGCGAAATAGAGCATGTCAACGATCAGGTTGATGCCTACAAACATGACCGAAATCATCATCAAATATGCGGCCATAACCGGGATATCGACGAATTGAATTGCGTTGATAAAAAGAAGCCCAACGCCTGGCCATTGGAATACTGTTTCCGTGATAATGGCGAACGCGATGATGGATCCCAGCTGCAGGCCTGTAATGGTAATAACGGGCACCAGAGTATTCTTCAAAGCATGGCGGAAATTGATCGCTCGCTCCTTGATTCCGCGAGCACGAGCAAAGCGTATGTAGTCCATCCTCAGCACTTCGAGCATTTCCGTTCGCACCAGCCGCATGATGAGCGTCATTTGGTAAAGTCCGAGTGTAATAGCGGGGAGTATCAACGCCTTACGCCCGCTCTCGGTGAAAAACCCGGTGGACCACCCGCCGATATCCACTACATCGCCTCGACCAAAACTCGGCAACCAATTGAGCTCCACCGAGAAGATGTAGATCAGAAGGATACCAATCAGAAATGTTGGCAGTGAAACACCGACCAGCGAGGCGGTCATGATCACGTTGGCCGCCACCCCACGCCTTCGTATCGCAGTGAAAATACCCAGAACAATGCCGCCGATCAGTGCCAGCAGGCCGGAGACGAAAGCAAGCTCTAACGTCGCTGGAATGCGTTCTAGCAAAATGTCAGCAACCGGACGGCCTTGTCGGTAACTTAGGCCAAAATTCCCTTGTGCGGCCTGTTCAAGAAAGCGCCAGTATTGAACCATAAAAGGCTTATCAAGGCCGAGGTTTTCACGCAGCCTTTCGATATCTTCGAGGGTGCGCTCTTGACCAAGCATGTTGTCGATTGGGTCGCCGACAAAACGGAACATGGCAAATGCCACCAACCCCACGACCAGCAGCACGATCACCGATTGGAATACGCGGCGCAGCGCAAATGAAAACATCTAAAGCCCCAAAAAGCGGTCGTCGCGCCCGGATTAGCCGCGCGCGACAGTGTTAAGACAGAGCGCTGTCAACCCCCGAGTTCAAAGAATTTGAACTTTGGATCGTCTTCCGGGCTCACCTCAGTTTTGACGTTTTCGGTCATACCCCAGTTCAGCACCTGGTGGTGGATCGGGATGTAAAGTGTCTCATCCTGAACAACACTCCAGATGTCACCGATTAAACCATTGCGCTTCTCAAGATCCGTCTCGGAGGACAGACTTGCAATTTTCGCGTCAAGATCAGGGTTCGAATATCCTGTGCCATTCCAGCTGCCGCGCTCGTCATTGCGCGTATGAACAAGGAAGTTGAAGATATACTCGGAGTCGTAGGTCGGAACGCCCCAGCCCAGCATGTAGAAATCCGTCTCTTTGTTTTGAATGAGAGGGAAATGCTGTGCCTTGGGCTTAGCATCGAGGTTTACGGTCACACCGATCTGCGCCATCATGCCGACAGCCGCCTGACATATCGCCTCGTCATTGATGTAGCGGTCATTGGGGCAGTCCAGCTGAATGCTGAAGCCATCGCCATAGCCAGCGTCAGCCATCAGCGATTTGGCTTTCTCGACATCGGTGGCTGACGACGCATCCATTTCAGCGGTCCAGCCATTAACAAACGGTGGTGCGATCATGCCCGCCGGCTGGCTTTGCTCGCGCATCACAACTTTTTTGATCGCGTCACGATTGACCGCAAGAGACATCGCCTTGCGAACGCGCGCATCAGAAAGCGGGTTTTTACCGTCGACATTGTCATTCGCGATGTCGTCCGCGCCCATGTTCATGCCGAAGAAGATAACCCGGTTTTGCGGCGCTGTTTTCACCACGAGACCAGACGTGTCGGCCACTCGACCAAGGTCTTGTACAGGCACATCCTGGATGAAATCCACCTCACCGGACAAAAGGGCTGCAACACGTGTCGCGGCATTCTGGATCGGCGTGTAAACGATTTCCGTCACATCAAGCGGAAACTCATCCTTACCCCAATACGCGGCGTTTGAGCTCAAAACCGTTTTAACGTCTGGCTCTCTGCTAACCAATTGGAATGGTCCAGTACCGTTCGTGTTGGAAGATGCAAACGTTGTCTCGCCACCTGCAATATCCTGAACTTTTGTGGCGCTGTTGGCCTCGGTCCAGCCTTTGTCCATCATGAACAAGTTCGTCAGGTTGGAAGGCAGGATTGGGTTTGGTCCGTCTGTCACAAATTCGACTGTGTGATCGTCCGTTGCACGCACTTCAACGATGGATGTTAGAAGCTCTTTCATCGCGGAATTCTCGGATTTCGCGCGATTGATTGAGAAAACCACATCCTCAGCTGTGAAGTCAGCGCCGTCGTGATAGGTCACACCTTGGCGAAGGTTGAAGACCCAAACATTCGGATCACCTTCCTTTGGTGCCCAATCGGTTGCAAGTGCCGCTTGAAACGCACCAGAATGGTCACGAATTATAAGCGGTTCATAGATTTGATGGGCCAGCGTGTGCGTCGGACCTTCGTTCTGCGCGTGTGGATCAAGGGTGAGCGAGTCGCCCGCGCGTGCCCAGCGCAGTGTTTCTGCAGACGCACCCATCGCAGTGGTCGCAAGAAGCGTTAGGGCCAATAAAGCTTTGGTTTTCATGAAAATCTCCCGTTCTTTTTGCTGGTTTAAAAACAACCGCAGTGAGTTGAGCATACCCGGTTGCTGCACAGCCGCAAGGATATGATGCAGTCAATTGTCCGGCGTGGAACGAATTTTCTGGAATTTGACCTGACTTCGAAAGATCCTGGCTTACTTTGTGTACCGGGAAACAGCAGAGTTCATATGCAAATCGTTTGGTTCAAAAGGGATCTGCGTGCGCAGGACCACCGTGCTCTGGCCAGAGCTGCGGAACAGGGGCCAGTGTTGCCACTCTACGTGGTTGAGCCTGAGTTATGGTTGCAACCGGACATGTCCGGACGGCAGTGGGCTTTCATAAGTGAAAGCTTAAACGAACTCAAAACTGATTTAGCGAAGGCCGGTCAGTGCCTGATATTACGAACCGGCGACGTTATAGAAGTTCTGGAAGCGCTACGCAAAGAGCACGAATTCACCGCTCTCTGGTCGCACGAAGAAACCGGCAATAGCTGGACCTTCCGGCGAGACCTGCGTGTTGCCGCATGGTGTAGCGACAAAGGCATCTGCTGGACAGAAGTACAGAACCACGGCGTCGTACGAAGATTGGCCTCGCGTAACGGTTGGGCCAAATCCTGGGATACTTTAATGGCAGAACCGGCAAAACAGTCGCCGGCTTTGGCGCCGATGGATTGCGATCCGGGGGCCATTCCTACCGCAAACGACCTTGGGCTTGCGCCTGATCAATGCATCGCGCGCCAACCCGGTGGACGCAGAGCGGCACTTCAGTGTCTCCATGGTTTTCTAAATGAACGTGGAGAAAGCTATCGGAAAGATATGTCATCTCCGGTTCGCGGAGCGCAAACATGCTCCAGAATGTCACCGCATATTGCCTGGGGAACAGTTTCAATGCGCGAAGTGGCCCAAGCCACTTGGACACGGCAAAGAGAGCTGAAGGCCGCTCCAAAAGGTTCCGTAAGCGGTTGGAGACAATCTATGCACTCTTTCAATGGGCGACTGCACTGGCACTGTCACTTCATGCAAAAGCTTGAAGATGAGCCGCGGCTCGAATTTGAAAACCTTCATCGTGCCTATGACGGTTTGCGTCCGAAGGAACCGGACACGATACGATTGGACGCCTGGGCGAAAGGTGAGACAGGCCTGCCATTTTTGGATGCCTGCATGCGTTCGCTGCACGCGACCGGATGGCTCAACTTCCGCATGCGCGCCATGGTCATGGCCACAGCAAGCTATCACCTTTGGCTGGATTGGCGGGCGACAGGCCTGCGCCTCGCCCAAATGTTCACTGACTATGAACCCGGCATTCATTGGAGCCAGTCACAAATGCAATCCGGTACCACCGGTATAAATACTGTCCGCATCTATAACCCAGTAAAGCAGGGCTATGATCAGGATCCAGACGGCGGTTTTATCCGCAAGTGGGTTCCAGACCTGAAGGATATTGCAGATGAACATCTGCAAGAGCCATGGAAAGCTGAAAACGCAGGCAAAGTACTGGGAAGGCGCTATCCGGAGCCAATTGTCGACCATATTGCTGCGGCGCGTGAAGCGCGTGACAAGGTCTGGGCTGTGCGAAAAGGTGGGCAATACAGAGCACAAGCATCGGCCATTCAGGACAAGCACGGCAGTCGAAAGAGCGGCATAAAGAACCGCGGTCAAAAGCGCGGCAAATCAAATCAGTTAAGCCTGCCTTTGAATGAGGATCAGTTTTGAGAATGCGTCGTAAATCAGATTTGCCTAGCAAGACCTGCGCCACCTGCGGTCGACCGTTCGCATGGCGAAAGAAATGGGCCAAGGTTTGGGAAGACGTTCGATATTGCTCGGATCGGTGCCGCAATGAGCGTCAACGCAAAAAGAGCTAGAGAAATCTTTCTAGCAAGGGGTCCAGATCAACTCGCGCGCGCAGCCGTTCCGCCAAAAGATAGCCGCCGAGCACCTTTCGCTGCATCAAAAGCGTATCTGTTGGAGGTGCATGAACCTCTACATTTTCATCTGCAAGCACCATTCCTTCGCGCCGCAACTTGCCTAGTAATCCACTGCTACCAAAATCGAGGACGCCACCTTTGCGCATAGGCTCAGCAGCGAGATTGAAGATTTGCAAAATCAGCGCTTTATCTGACTCAGAAGTGTCCGCACCAACAAGCCCAACATCGATCATGTTTTGAAATGCTTGTTCATCATCACCGTTGGCCGCCGCACCGAAGAGTGCGCGGAAGTTTTCTACCAATGGCTTGGCGAATTCTCGTGTTGCGCCAAAATCCAATAAGATAATCTGTCCAGTTTCCGGAATATAGCGATAGTTTGCAAAGTTAGGGTCGGTCTGCATATCGCGCAGCTCAAAAAGTTCGCGCAACGTTAGTTCAACGAGTTTACTCCCAATCCGGTCACGCGTCTCCTGTTCCATCGTCTCGGCCTGCTCAATTGGCACGCCTTCTACGAATTCCATCACGAGAATGTCTTTCGTACCCATGTCTTGGTAAACCTTGGGAACGACAAAATCTCGATCGTTGGCGAGGTGATCAGCAAATCTTTCAAGAGCTTTACCTTCGCGCAAATAGTCTGTCTCTTCGTGCAGTTGTTTGGCGGCATCTTCTAACAGGCGAGACATATCGAAGCTTTTGGGCACCGCACCCGAGCCGCGTAAAATCAAACCAAGATTGCGGATGTCACTATCAATGCTGTCGCGAATACCAGGATACTGGACCTTGATCGCAAGCTCACGACCATCTTTGGCCTGTGCACGGTGTACTTGCCCGATAGACGCCGCGGCGATGGGATGCACATTGAAGCGATTGAAGTATCTTAAGAAATCACGCCCCCAGTTCGCAATCAGCACTCTCTTGAGCTGCGCTGGCGGCATGAAGTGTGCTTCGCTGCGCAGTCGCGCGAGGATATCAGCCAACTCGGGTGGTAGAAAGTCGGACGTCTCCATCGACAGCAGTTGTCCTGCCTTCATCGCAGCACCGCGCATTTTGGCAAGTTGCTCAGCCACGCGGTTTAAATTGGTTGGAGTGAGTAAAAGGTCGGAAACACGCGGTTTGCGACCGCGCAGCAATTCCACGCTGCCGCGCGCAGCCATGTTTCCTGCCAGAATAGTCGTCAATCCACCCAGACGGGCCATGCGGTTTATTCGGCCGGTCGGGATTTTGACACCTTTGCTGATCCGTGGAGTGCGTTGATCGGTCATCCGTGCGCCATCGCGCCTATGATAGGTGAGACCCGACTTGACCTTTGTTTATTCATCAACATTTGCACCTCCAATATTTTTACGTATGGAGTTGCACTTCGGATTTTTGAAATTTGCGCTTATTTCGCAGCGGACCTGGAATAGTAAAAAACTAGGCTGTTGGTTCGCAAAATACCAACACATCAAGTCCTGGAAACCTGTGGTTAGTTTGGGAACAGAAAGATCTTAAAGCTCTGTCGACGCTGGCTTTTTTAACAAATTTGGATTACTTTTTTCTTTTGCATCAACAAAGCGCTTCAAAAGTTCCACCTGAAAGCGGAAGTCCTGAGCGCATGCACTTAATCCCGCCATGAATTCTGTAAACCCTGCTTGCGTGCTGATAACGCCGGATCGGTATGATTCACACACGTTGAGAAAGGGTAACGCGAGATCAGAAAGAACTTTTACCGATAGGCCGGCCGCGTGATCATTTGCTGCGTCATCAAATCCGATATTTGGGAGGAACATGTTGTTGATACCGCCAACAAAAAAACGAAACCGAACGATGATATGTAAGTCACCTTCTTGAGTTTTCGTCGACACGAGATGCGCTCCAGCAAGCGTCAGACCCGGGATTTCCAGAACCACACTTGGTAGTGCAATGACCTCGGTTTCACCGCTCAATTTCATCAGGCAGGATTTCAACCCTTCGGCGATTTCTTTTTGGAAAATTTGATCGATTGTTATTCGGTTTTGAAACGACGTTCGGTTACGAAACTCGCGCGAAGCAATCTCGCAAGATCGAACCTCAAAATCGCTTAAATTTTCAGATGAAATGTTAATTATGAACTTCCGAGCAGACTCCTCCAGCCGATGATCTGGCTCCGATATTGCTACACCCATTAATACTTGCTCCGGATCTTTCGGTCTCTCTTAGCTTCTAGGCAACGCTGGTTAACACATCGTAAAAAAAGTGAGCGGAAAGCAAGGACTCTATTCACAGATATATTTGTTAAAGAACAATTATATAGCCGTTTCATAGAGCGCCACCTCTGTAACGATTATTAAGAATCGTGAACTAATTTGACTGGCTTTGCACACTAATTACGTTCTATGTACATTCGAATACAACCAGAGAATGTATTTTTACATGGGAAAGCTTTGCATTGTCTAGTTCTACAATCATTGGAATCGGCTCGTCTGCAGGGGGGCTGGAAGCACTCCGAGAACTTGTATCTGCGCTGCCAATAGACTTAGGCGTCAGCTATGTTGTTGTGCAGCACATGTCTCCACATCACAAAAGTTTAATGTGTGACCTAATAGATCAAAAAACACAACTAAAAGTTGAAGAAATATCGGATACTGTGGACCCGATGGCGAACACCATTTACGTAACGCCACCAAACACAGATGTGATTTTTGAAGATGGCAAACTTCGATTAGCCAAACCAAATCTGATCAGTCATTCACCAAAACCGTCTGTCGACAGGTTCTTTTCAAGTCTTGCAAATGAGATCGGAGAACGGTCCGTTGGCGTTGTACTATCAGGTACTGGAAGTGACGGTGCATATGGGATTCAAGCGATCCGCGAAGCTGGTGGCGTCACGATCGCACAGGATAATGAGTCAGCCAAGTATGATGGAATGCCGAACGCGGCGATACAAACTGGCTGCGTAGATTTAATTCTCTCAGCCTCCGACATTGGCACGCACCTTCAAAAAATCCTCTCCGATCCGAAGGGTTTCTCCGAACTCCACAAAATTCATGCTGAGGAGTCACCACTCACCGATCTGATGCATATCCTACTGGCTCGCACGCACGTGGACTTCCGGGATTACAAGAGATCAACGGTCAATCGTCGTATTGAACGACGTATGTTGGCTCTCGGTGTTGCAAGCAAAGAAGAATATACAGAGGTTTGTCGGAATAATCCGCTGGCGGTCGACGCGCTATTCAAAGATCTGCTGATTTCCGTCACGCGTTTCTTTCGCGACAAGGATGAATTTGAAAATCTAAAACACTTTCTTCCGATGATAATTCGCGAGGCAGGAAATCGAACCTTGCGTGTATGGGTTGCTGGTTGCGCAACTGGCGAGGAAGCATATTCCATTGCAATGCTAATTTCTGAGGCATTGGGTGGCCCCACGGTTGAGCTGAAATCGAAAGTGCAAATTTTTGCCACGGATATTGATCGTGATGCGCTCAAAGTGGCACGCAGAGGTGTTTATTCGAGCGCCGTGTTGAATGACATACCAGTGAAGCTCGCCGAAAAATATCTCGTTAAACAAGGCGATGGATTTCGCGTCATTGAAAACCTGCGTAGTGCGGTTCTATTTTCTGATCACAATGTTTGCCAGGACCCGCCGTTCCAAAAGGTGGATTTAATTTCGTGCCGTAATTTACTTATTTACCTCGTTTCTTCGCTACAGCGAAAGGTGATGTCTCGGTTTCACTATGCGCTCGCGCCGGAAGGTCTCGTGTTTCTTGGAACCGCGGAAACGATCGCCGGTTCCGACGAACTTTTTCTCCCAGAGCGTGACGCGACACATTTCTTTCGCAAGCGTGTTCTAAAACAAAACCAGCTACCAACGCTCAAGTTGCAGAACAGGAGTAAGTTGTCGAACGCCGAACGTCGGGCGCGAGAAACAGCGCAAACAGGCCCCTCTACCGACCGTTTGCTCTTTGAAGCGCTCGCGCAGTCACTTGGTGAAAACTCGATGATAATCACCGACGATCTCTATATCACTCGCGTCTTCGGTTCCATCGGAAAGTATATGGATTTAAACGAGAAATCTAATCTTAAGATGCATATTGACCTACTCAAGAGCCCGCTAAGGTCAGAGGCGCGAAGTCTGATTGCAATTGCATTCAAACAGAGAGTGACGCGTGTCGGGATCGACCACCTTTTAGATGAGAAAACCGGCGAAGGCGTACGGATAGAGGTCCATCCAATAAT
The DNA here is from genome assembly GCA_039180185.1 of Pseudomonadota bacterium. Classification (GTDB taxonomy): domain Bacteria; phylum Pseudomonadota; class Alphaproteobacteria; order Rhodobacterales; family Rhodobacteraceae; genus Roseovarius. Next base: position 26,594 of record JBCDDS010000025.1, read on the forward strand.
CGCCCAACCTATAAATGAACGTGCCGCTCTCGTTGTTTTTAAAGAAGTGGAAGCGCAGACAACCTCTCTTTCGGACATGCATCAAGAAGCAGATTGTAATGACGAAACGACAACTCGCGTGCGAATGCTCGAAAGTGAACTAATAAACACCCGCGACGCACACCAACAGACAATCGAACAACTCGAGACTTCAAACGAAGAACTACAGTCTTTGAACGAAGAAATGCAGTCTACAAATGAAGAGCTGCAAGCAACCAATGAAGAATTGGAAACCTCGAATGAAGAGCTGCAGTCCACAAACGAAGAGCTCATTACGGTAAATGAGGAACTACAGACGATTACAGCCGAACTGAACGGTCGGACGGGTGAGTTAACTTCAATCCTCGAAAGCACACCTTTGGCAATCGTCGTTACAGACAGCGCGCTGCAAATTAAGCAAGCGTCAAAGGAGGCCATGGACATCTTCCAGATCAAGGCGCCACTTGCGACCCCGCACATCAGCCAGTGTATTTTGCCGGAAGGTTATCCGAGCCTTGCGCCGCTTTGCAGCGAAGCGCTTAAACTGGGGACGATACTCTCCGAAGAGTTTATGGCAGTCGGTAATCGCGTCAAACTCACTTTCTCCCCATATTTCGACCAACAAGGGCAGATCAGCGGCGTTACTTTTGTCACAACAATGTTCCCCGTGCTCGCCGATGAAATGGAAATGCTCCTGGACAATTCAAGCGTTATGCTGATCAAGCGCACCAAGGACGGTGAAATTCTGCAAATCAGTTCAGAGGCTGCTCGCGCACTTGGTTACGATCGGGAGCTGTTAAAAGGAAAGAACATTTTCGAGATTCTGCCTAAAGAAACATCTGAAAGACTCAGGACGCAAGACAAAGAACTGTTCTCGAAACGTCGGATGCAAGGCGTTGAAAACCTACGCTTATCTCAAAACTCGGAACCGATATGGCTCTTTTCAGAACGTTTTGTTTATCAGGCAGACAACGCATCTGAACCTGTGGTCTACGAATTTGCCACCGACATGTCAGGAAATGAATAGATCGGCTTTACTTTTGGGTATCAGAAAAGCGCTGCATCAAGTTGGGCAATCTTACTAGTTCCACGAGCGCGAGCAAAAATTGGCCATTTTCATGGGCCATTATCAAAGCTGTGTCATCTCGGACTTTTGCAGTCATGTAAAAGTCACGGGTTGCGCCAAACTCTAGATGCTTCGGACCTGCGCCAAACTCAGCGACACAGCGAGACGCAATATGACGCAATAAGCTGAGCCCCACTTCACCGCCTTCATGTGCCTGTTCCTTGTTGTTTGAATCCAGCTGCAACCATGTGTGAACGAAAGTCTTGACGTCGGAAAACAGATCCACTTTGACGCTGTCGTTTTCTGCAATGTCAAAGTCGAAGCCAGCTGCGGCCGCGAGCAAGTCAACGGAACAAGACCTGCTTAAGTCGGCATTGTGTGATGTGCGTATTGGCTTTTGAAACCTGAGTGTCTGACTGGAAGAAAAAAGCGCCTTTGCCTCTTCGATGTAAAGCGACGCCGCCGCTTCAGGATTGCTTGGCGTTTGTATTTGGACGATGCCCTCACTTGTTTCAATTTGCATTCCCAAAAGCCGTCTGTTCGAAACTTGAAGCCTCAGACTTCCAACAGGTGCGCACTCGATAATCAATTGTCTTGGTAAAACCGTTTCGCTGATTTCAAAGATCAGCCTGCGCAATACGTCCGAGCTCCCGTTGCCGGGCTCCGTTGCTTCCTCACAATTTAAAAAGGATGGAGATGAAAAACGATGAAGTAGCTGGTGTATATTGTTGGCGCCAACAGAGCCGTCATCTGACCGGATCGACTTTGAAACCATCATTGCACCAAGTTTATCTTTTGAAGCGTATCATGTGCGATAGAAGTTAAGTTAGATGGGTCTTGCGGCGTTCTACAGACGAGACACAGAAAGTCCGGCGACGTGAAATCTACGCGCACAAAGACAGTCATTTTGCCTTGTGACACCAGTGTAGCCTCATTGAATTCCGCCTCTGCGTCATCAATGTCAGACTGAAAGCTCACAGCTGTATCGACGACTCTGAAACAACGCGCCGCTTGATCGCAAAGAGCATTCAAATACTCTCTGCGAACATTGTCCTCATGGCATGCGCGTAGGATCAGACGAGAGTTGGTATCACCGAATGCGGCCACTTCACAACTTGAAACGGCTTTGAAGGTTGCATCCAGGATGTCCTCGATTCCCAAAAGATTCTCCGGGTTTAGATTTGCAGTTGCGGATTATTCCCTTTCAAACGGGCAAGTGTGAAGATTTGGTTAGCCCGCGTTTGACATATCTGTGACGCCTCGATTTTTTTCGTCATGCTGCAAATTTCGAGGCGTCGCCGATTTTCTTTTGCTGCGAGATCCAGGCACGCGCCGCGGTACAATTTTGCTTTCGTTCAGCTGACGCTGTTCTGCGTCCGAAGCTGCTTCTTTACTTTGAATTTCCGGATTAACTTTACTCTTCACCTCATTTTCAAGTTTGGACCGCGTTTTCAGCGTTAACTCGACCAAAAAAGTCGCAAAATCAGCTGCGCCACTACTATGCCAAACCTGTTCATTTTTCGCTTCGTTCGCCTCTAACGCAGCGATCGGGAAAACACAGGCGAACATCGCGCCCGCCTCTTTTTCTAGGCGTGACATGAGTCGCGTTCTGTCGCGAGACGTGGTTATTTTGTCTATTTGCGTCACTGCCAAGATGTTCTCGCCGGTTGTATGTTCTTTCATTTCTTCCCAAGAAGCTGCTTCGGACTGACGCCACGCTTGGGTCGCGTGTGTGCACCAGACAACGTGATCTACCTTATCGAATACGGACTTCCAGGTTTCTGTTGACATGTTCGGGTCAGAAATACCTGGCATATCAATAAGATCACATATTTCTAAAAGGTCCGACTCTAACCAAACCCGCACGTATTGTGTTTCTTCCAGCAGAATTTCGTTGATCGAACTCAAATCAATCGGCGTCTCTTCACCATCTGAGTTCACGCAAACAGCTGCATCTTTGCCAAAGCTCAACCAAATTGGTGGAACGCTTGTCGCTGTAATCTGCACGGGGAGCGGCGCACGCGATAAAAGCATATTGATCAGCGTACTTTTTCCAGCGCTGAATTCGCCCATAAGAGCCACGCGCGGTTTGACTGATTCACTGCTGTGCTCGCTCATGTCTGCTCCCCTATTCGTCAGCAAACTTTTGTAGTGCAACGAGCACATGGTTGAGGACATCCCCACCGGTTGCATTCGAACTGTAATTTAAGAGGTTTTGCATATCATCTCCGTTAGCGGCGCATTCCAAAATTTCTGCAAGGCATTCTCCCTGATGCTCAAAGAACTCTGCCAAACAAGAAATTACCTGATCACAAAATTCATCGGTCTGTACCGTCTGCAACTGAGTCATGAAATCCTGTGTCTCGTCAGTGATCAGCTGGCGAAATTTTCCAGCAAAGGCGTCGTAACCTCTCATGCGCTGCCACCATGACATCCACCAACCATCGTTAAAATCTAGGGCAATCGTCTGACCGATTGCCACAGGAGGTGGCGCTAATGGTGCATCTGGCACGGCGAGTTGCACTCCTTCCGCCACGTTTCCAAACGCGGATGCATATATTTCAGCGACATCGCTTAAAGCGACCGTAAACCGATTTTCCGTTGCCTTTTGTATGCCTTTGCCAAAGACAGTGTAGGCTGATCGCATGAGAATTCGCAGCCCTGCAGGGTCATATTTCCAACCTGCTTTAGGACCGAATTGTTCAAGATGGGTGACCAGAGACTGCGTTGCTCTTTCAATGAACTGCGCATGCGCGCGATCGGTACGGCCCTTGAACTCTTCAACCACCGATGCGAGTTCGCCCTTCAAAGCTGTTATGTGGCGCTTGGATAATTTTTCGAGGGAGTCAAGCGCGGCTTTTGGTGACAAATGAGCTTTTTGATCTCTTTCGACACTCACTTTTCCAGCAGCTTGACGAGTGGTTGTCACTGTAATGGCCGCGCTTGCCAAATTGTTTAGGAATGGCCGTCCCAAGTCGTTGTCAATGCGTTCAGAAAGCGCTGAAAACAACGCCGGCACGCCCGATAACTCCCAAACCATTTCTACACCGGAATTGCCCGAGCGCGATGTCATCTCGTGCTCTGCCCATTCCAATAAGGCTTTCTGGCTCGCCTTTGGAATGTTTTCTATGTCGCCAGCTAGAGCTGTGTTGGCCCATAACGCGCTACCAAAGATGACTTCGATACCCTCTGGCACGTTGTGTTGATCCAGCGTTTTCTCAATACTTGCCTGGATTTCAGGGACTTGCTGAGCCGGCATTGAGAGCTCATCAATCCGATTAACGAAAATCACGATATTTCGTGATTTCAGATTCGCAATTAGTCGGATCAGACCCATGTCGACGGTGGTCAGGGCTTGATTTGCTGACAGCACAACGATGCAAAGACGACTGTCTCGAATGGCCTGCACCGTTATCTGCTCGCGCATCATGAAAGTGTCATTGACACCCGGCGTGTCGCGCAAACACAAACTGCAAGGCAAAATAACGCTGTTGAGATACAAATCAGCAGATCTCAGAATTTCAGCAAAACGTCCCTGCTCCGCGTCAGTCTCGGCCTCTCCTTGCGGCTCAAAAGCATCTCCAAGGCAAATGTATTTTTCTAAGAGATTCTTATCAAAGTAGCCGTATTCGTGTTCCTGCCCGATCAACATCTCAAACTTTTTACCCAGTCGGCGTCGCGCTCTTTCGCGCACCAGTTCAATCTGTTCACTTATTTTTTGGAGTTCGCTTTCCGCGCCCGCACGACTCGCAAGCTCTCCGATTCGACCACCCTTGCTTAAAAGCCGGCCCCATTCAGCATCCGTCATAAAGCGAAACTTTGCGCCGTTCTCTGAACGCTCTTCTCCAGGCTTCAAGTGCAGCGAGGTTACAACCGAAGTCCAGGGATTTACGTCAGACGGTAACATGTCTGACTGACCGGCCATAGCGTTGACCAGGGCCGTCTTGCCAGCCTTAACCTGACCCAAAACAGTGATCGTCGGTTCGAAAGCGTCCATTTCGCGCCGCATTCGTGCGATGGATTTAGAAATACTGTTTCCACCAAGCGCCTCAAGCGTGTCTAGGGTGAGACGCAATTCTGCAAAATCTTCTGCAAATGCCCGCAACTTATGAAGCCCCGCTCCAAAAGGATCTGATGAGGTTACTTTACGGAGCTCGGCTGTTTTGGTGTTTCTTACTTCTACATTCATGCCAAATACCCAAGAGCTCACCCAAAAGATCCGGCCGATTGTCCTCTATTTGGGTTAATCATTTATGTGTTTACCCAAACTCGGATCTGCCGAACTTTAGAGGCGGTAGAAACCGAAATTCAAACCTGCGCCTGAAACGCGATTTCCTTATTGAGTTGAAGCATCAAGGCCACTGCATCAGTCGCAGAGGCTTCGCTGTGTTCGAGTTGCAAAAGCAAGAGCATGTCTTCGCCTTCCTGAGCGTCCTGAATCAGATCAGCGATTGCCGGATCCTGCGCCGCCTCGCTCAGCGTTTCAGACACATCACGCACGGTATCAATGCAGCCTTGCAGAATATCAGCATAATCAGACGCCTCGAGACCTGAGCTCTGCTCCAGCATTTGTTCTGCGCTGGATTTCATTTCTCGAAGTGCAGCTTGCAGAGTTTGATTTGTTATTTCAGAAGGTTTTGCTTTACCGACCGAGCTTTTTTCCGGTGCAGTTTCCTGCACTGTATTTTCTGAGCACACAGACATCGGTTGCGCATTCAACTGACACGCTGCTTCCGGCACTTGCCGAAGCAGCATTCTCGCACGATCCAGTTCTTCTGACCTACCCAATTTCACCTGACGTTCAACGGCGTCGTAAAGAGCCTCACCTCCACTTCTTGCCCACTGCTCCGAAGGCGTGTTGTCAGCATCCGACCTTGCGGCAAAGGCCTGGAGCGCAGCAACTGGATAAAGACCAAAAAACTCTTCGGCAACAAAATCGGTTAGTTCATCGATGCGCGCTTCTAGACTTCCTTTCATGATTTGCCGATCTGCCATCGTGAGCGCCAAGAAACCATGATCCTTGATGTGATCAGGTAGACTTTGCCAATACGCCTTCTCGTCCGCTCCAAAGACTTCGGCGCACCAAACCACGATAGTGGAATACTGCGCAGCGTAAGACAGCAGACTTTGAACTTTGTCCGCATCCCCGGTCAAACTTACTTCCGTGAATGACCGCAAACGCAAGCCTGCATCAGGCATTTCAAGAACAACTCGAAAGAGCTCAGCATTATAGGCCTCTGGTGCTGAGGTCAGACCTTCGCAATGCTGAATGTAACCGTCTGAGTACTCAAACCGTGTGGCTCTTTCGTTACCGTAGACCAATTCGACAACATGGGCATCCGTTATGGCGGGGATGGACGCATCATTCATCATCATGCGGATTAGACTGGTTTTTCCACTTTTCGGCAGGCCAACGAAAGATATCTGCACCGGGCGCTTCAATTGCGACAGAAGCTGCGCTCCCATGCTTTTGTATCTTTGTGGCAAGTCACCGACGTGGATCGCTTGTTCAAGTTTTCCCGAGAGCTGGATCATGTTTTGTAGCGTACTCACGACTTCACCTTTTGCGAGACGCAAAACACACTCGCACCTTTTCCTGTTTTATGCGCCAAAACCGTTAACTTGCCTGGTTTGTTGACAAGATTTGCAGCCGGGCGAACTGGTGCAGACTGAATTGACTTGGGATGACCCGGCGAATTTAGCCTCACTGCACAAATTGATACGTTATCCTGTTCTGGATCCTCCAATGCCTCAATATCGCGCAAAAGAGCCGAGACAATTTCCGCACATGATAGATGCTGGTGTTCCATAATTGTTTGCGTGATACGCTTTTCATGCAGGAACAACAGACCATCGCTCGCCGCGATCACTATATCTCCAGGCAGCAGTTTTGTTGGCTCTGACGAACAGTCAACTTTAGGAATTTTCTCGCCAATCAAAACAGAGGTTAGACATCCGCGATCCGGATGCAGTTTCGCTTCATTTTGATCAATGAGGCCTTGATCGCACATACGGTCAATATCGACGGCTGCAGAATGATCCTCGTTCAGGCGTTGAAGTTTAAAGTCTCTGAACAAAAACAGAGGACTATCCCCAACCGATATCCAATATAGACGATCACCAAAAAACAGCGGCGCCACGAGCGTGGACCCCATGACCATATGTTCGCGACCGCTTTCACCTCTTTCTTCGAAAACATCTGCAATACAATGGTTTACCTCATCGATCGACTCTGTCAGAGCGTGTTCAATGTTGCGTTCCATCGATGTCGGATCGCAACTGCGCATCTTCAGTTCACTGAACATTTCCGTGACGACAATCTGACTGGCAAGATCGCCTGCAGCATGACCACCCATACCGTCCGCTAACACGGCAAACCCATGGTCAGCGCCGACGGTGAAGTTATGCGCTACAGCGTCTTCCTGTCTCGGTCGTTTTCCGAGACTTAAACCAGATGCCGCATCATATTGAAGATCAAAGAGCCGCGGCATAATCCGAACCGGTTTCTTCGTCCCAAGAAAAGTGTTCACCACAAAATGCGATGAATCGCAGAGTTGTTTCGCCGATTCTTATGGTGTCATCGGAGTTCAGTTGTTCGGTGGTCATCACCGGTTGATCATTTATCCGAACCAGATTGGCTTTACCGCCATGGCCAAGGAAGAATGTCTTTTGCTCACGGTCATACGCGATCGCTGCATGATTTTGCCGAGAGATACTATTGTCACCAAAATCAATTCGGATTGCCTGATCATCACCTCGACCGATCTGTGAAAAGCCATCACTTACGGTAAAAGAAGCTCCACGGCCTGGACCATCCACAATCACAAGCCAACCAGCAGGGAACTGTGGAGAAACTTGCGTGTTGGAGCCTTGATTTTCTTCTCTGGACAGACTTGCCTTTGTGATGGGGTCCTGCTGATCAACCGCGTTTGCGCTGAATCCTAAGATCCGGGTTTTGACACGTCCCGATCTAGCAGA
>JBCDDS010000026.1:0-33589 GCA_039180185.1 Pseudomonadota bacterium
CTATCCGGCCATGTTGATCACGGGCGGACTAAGCGATCCACGGGTGACCTATTGGGAACCGAGCAAATGGGCCGCAAAGCTGCGCTATGAAGCCTCCGATGCAGGCCCGTATTTCCTGCGAATTAACATGGAAGCCGGTCATGGCGGCGCGTCTGGACGGTTTGAAGGGCTGAAAGAAACCGCACTCGAATTTGCCTTTGCGCTCGCCGCCGTCGGCAAAGCCGGAGAGGTTGAACTCGACTAAGTCAGCGGTTTGCCGAGGCTTGCGCGCGCGAAACAAAGCGCTCGCTTAGAGTGACCGATCTGGGGCGAGTTAAAGCCGCTGGCTAATGTCTGGCTTCAAGCAATTCCACCAAGGTTTTGGTCTCTTGTTCGACTAGGCGAAAGGCGTCCAATTCACCTCCCAGTACTCCCTGCATCGCACTCAATGCGACCAGCATGTCATTGCGACTTCCGCTATCGCTGACCGCTTCCTCGAACGGAATAAGAGGGGCCAGTGCCCCGAGGCGCGAAAGCGGCGCGACATAGGCGCGAGTATATTCTCTACGCGCCTGCTGCGTTATGGCTGAGTCTTGCAATAACCTGTCCCAACTGAGAATTTCCAATCGCAGGTCTTCATTTCCGATTAATCTTAGGTCGCGATTGGCGACAGCCTCGATAAGTGACGGGGCGCGATTAGGATGTGACGGCAGGGTCAAGGTGAACCGCAAGCGGTCAACGACTTCTGCTTCATCAGGGACAGCGGAATTTTGACTAAACGCGTCTTGCAGCCAAGTCACCGCCACTAATGCCTCTTCCATGAAGGCTATCTTCGAACGCACATCTTCGAGAATAATTTTTGCATCTGCGGTCAGGCCTAGTTCAAACTGAGCCGCAACCACTCGGTCTTGGCGGGCTTCGTTCCAGGTATTGACCTGCAAACCAATGAAGACACCGATTACAACAATCAGAAAATCGAGCCCCACAGCAAACCAGTTCTGGTCTTTGACGTGTTTCGTGATTCTTCGCAGCAGCATTCAATTCCCCAACCAGATGGTCCACCTTGGCATGGAACATTCTTATGGTTTTGCAAAGGGTTAAGTCCGCATCTGAACCGATACAGAGTGTGTAGGCGTCCTATTTAGAGCGCTTCGCGACGTTGGCTCAGCGACTGTTGTGGGGCGATTTGAAACCGCTGAACCACTGCTCTGTTTGGTTATGCATCAACTGCCTGTCGTGAATCCTTTGTGAAACAGCAATAATGGCTTCATGGAACTGTGGTCATTACAGCGTGCGTCAGCGGCATTTCTCCCAACCCTCCGCCGCTAAAGGGGACGCAATATATTCCGTCGTTAGGCCCGTTGACTGCTTTATGTGGTCAGCGGGCTTTTTTGTGAGGCTGTCATGGGGCGATTTTAAGACTCCCAATAACGAAACCACTATCGGCTTATTGATTGCCGCCACTCAGCAAGAAGCCACTTAAGTGTCTTAGGGTAAAATGAGAGAACTAGGACAATTGCGAAGAAGGCCGAAACCAACAATAGTAGCCACAAGATGAAACCAAAGCTAAACCCATTTCTGGCAATACAGATTCCAAAACCGAGACACAAAAGCGCGACACCGCACCAGCGTAAGAGGGTTGAACTACGCATGGCGAAAGCCTCGTCCTTTACGCGTTTTGAATATTGAGATTGGCTAAGCGCAATTTGGCTACCCCCAATAAACGTAAAAGCGCCTGCAACCAGTAATAGTAGTAAATCTGCCATCAGTTGCCTCTAACCACCGATCAAGGAATCGGAACTAACTGTTCGCTCCTTGCCTGATCGGCGATCGGTAGTCGAATTCAACTGAAGAGCAATATTCGCAGAAAGCAAAGCGGTGAGCGCAAGCATCGCGTCCATCCCCGCTACAGCCCATAGACCCTCGGAGATCGAAACAAGTACATGATCGCCCGTCGTAACCCAATTGAGAATGATGGCGAGCGCGCTGATGACCGCAATAGCCAGAGCCTGATCTCGCCAAGCGTTGTTCTGTCGGACGGCTGAATGAAGGAATGTGATTGCCCAAACGGCAAAAAATACACGCATCTCAATCGCAGGTCGGGACAGCTCAAGAAACGTGAATTCAGTTGGAAGCAAACGATTGATCACAAAGAATATCCCAGTCGCAATAATAAGTCCGGTCGTTGATCCGATAGAAACCGCTGTTACAAAACTGACTTTCAATGGATCACGCTCGTCGGCCTTCCTCCGCCTCGACGCTGTCCAAAATATGAAGCCTGAGCCGATCATCACGCATCCGGCTAAACCACCTAAGAAGTAGAGCCATCGAATCACCCAGAATTCAAATTGGACATGGTGGAAACCTGCGAGCCAACTGCGTACGGCTTGAACAGCGCTCGCTTCACGATCTTCGACAACGTAACCCGAGATCCCATCAATTCGAATAAAATCACGGAACGCTTCACTTCGGTTTTTAGGGAAAAACCGATGCACATCTATGCGAGCATTCGCGTCGCCAACATTGTGGACGGCGATGAAATCCGCTTTTGCGGTTTGATTGTAACGATCGGTCCAGATCGCTTCCGCGCGGGCGATTGCGAACGATAGTGGTAACATCTCGGCGGTCGTTCCGGCCGGTTCAGGCTCAGAGGGATAATAACTGTATGCATCGGCGAGATCGTATGTGGTCGACACTTCTGTTTTCGCCACCTGATCGATCAAGGTCCAAGGAAAACTGGCATAGAAACCTGCCCATACAACCAGACCCGAAAATATGATTAGAAAGTGGAAAGGCAGAAAAATCGCACCGGTCACATTGTGCAAATCGAGACTTGAGCGTCTCAGCTTACGCTTGGGTCGAAAAGTAAAAAAGTCCGTGAATAGTTTGCGGTGGATGATCACACCCGAGATGAGCAAAAGCAACATCGACAAAGAGGCGAACAGTACGATCCACCATCCCCAATTTCCTGGCAGATAGAGCGTGACATGCATGGGGTAGATGAATTGCGTCCCGGCGCGTGAGCCGCGCTCGGGTAGCTGCTCGCCTGTGCGCGGGTCAATTCTGACGCGCTTGAAGCCAGCCCGCTCAGCAAATAGCAATCCGTTTACGACAGGCTCTCTGGAGGTCGGCAACCGAAAGCTCACATCCATTACGCGATCATTCGGAACACTTGAGACGATACTATCAAAAATGAGATCGGGGTCCGGCGCGTCCGCGAGTTCGATGCGCGTCTCGGGCAACATCCATTTGTCGATTTCATAGCTGAAAACGGTTAGCGTCCCCATCCAGAAAACAGCGAAGCTGACAGTGCCGATAAAGATACCGACCCAATTATGCAGCCATGTCATAGCCGCGCGAAAATCACTATGAGGGGTCAAAATAGGTCCACCTTAGGCGCAAGCGTGATCGCTAACGGTACACTGATCGTTGCCGAGGCTGCGATCAGTGTTGCACGACGCAGCGTGTGTTTCGCGAACGCCCACATGACGATGAAGACCAGAAACAAAAAGCCAAAAATTGAGACAAGGTTCATCGCATCGGCGAGCGGCAGGCCGGTCTGGTTCAACCCGACAGCTGCCAATAGGGATGCCCCAGCCGTTAGCGCGAATCCACCGACGATGATAGCGATCCAGGCATAGGTCATGGCCGCAGCCGCGCGTATATGCACATAACTCATTCTGTCGCCTCGCTCGCCGCTTCGACTAACGGTCCCAAATGCTTTTCATAAAGCCGCCACTTTTCCTTCGAGCTTGCGTAAATGGGCTGGCGAACCTGCCAGCGACTTGGCGTCTGAACCGCACGCTGATTTTTATGAAATGAAAGTACCTTCGGATCCCAGTTCAGGCCCAGAAAATCCAGGACCCTGCGTGATTGTTGCTCGATATCCGTCACAGTGTCCTCATAACGAACTTCCAGAATGTCAAGTTTGGTAACCGCCGTATAATGCCTCATGAGGCGCCGATAGCCGCGCCAATAGTGAGCGATGTCCTTGAGATCGGTGGACCATTTCTGTGAGGGGTTGAAGTTTTGCGAGAAGATCGAATTCCCAACATCGCGGATGTCACGCACGCAGTGAATGATCTTGGCGTTCGGTAAAGCCACGGCCACCAAACCCAAGTGCCAAAAATTCAGAGGCTGCTTATCGACGATCGAAGCTGCATGTGATTGCGCCAGCGATTCAATATGCGCGACATATTCGCTACCTAAAGCCATCATTTGATCCCTTGAAAGATCGTCCGCACATTTAGGATATGCGGTGTCATTTCGGCCCAGCCGATCCGGCGCGGCGGTCGCAAGATCGGATAGCGTACCAAGCTCGCCCGCGCCAAAACCGATTGGGTGGGAACTGATTATCTGTTCCGTCAGGGTCGTTCCTGACCGCGGCAACCCAACGATAAAGACCGGCCGTCCCGAAGGATTTCCCCACGATAGACGTTGGCCGAAGAATGATGCCGAGAAGGTTTCACAGAATTTATCCACACGTCGGTCGAATTCGTCTTTGCCAAACGCCCCCGCCAACTCCCTCCGCGCCGCATTGGCCCCGGCAAGAATTTCAAAGGCTTCATCATAGCGGCCCGCGCGGTCGAGCGCTTTGCCAAGACCGTATCCAATCAAGGCGCGATCCCGGACACTGGCCGTTTTGAACGCGGCTTTCGCAAGTTCCATCTCAGGGTAAACGTCGAGATGACGCTCCAAGCCGACAATGTTTGCCAAAGCTTGGGTATGGTTTGGCTGGGATTTTAAAATTTCGCGATAATGCGCGGCCGCCTGCTCTGGTGCGCCTAGGTCTTCAAATAACTCCCCGAGCCCCGCGAGAACTTCTGCCGAATCTGGACTGTGATCACGCGCCTTTTCATAAGCTGCCAACGCCGCGTCCGTTTGACCGAGATTTTGATGCGTCCGGGCCAAGCGTGTGAGCAGTTCAACACTGTTTGGCAGAATAGTAACCGCTTGTTGCAAACAGGCCAACGCATCGGCGGGTTGTTGATTTTTGTCGAGAATATCAGCCAGTCCAAGCCAGGGTCCGGCGGCAGCTGGATTGACTTTGAGTGACGTGCGGTAAGCATCAAGCGCTCCCGAAAGATTGCCTATACGCTGATGCTCATTGCCTTCATCGAACCACTGTTCGGCAGTTTTATTGGACAGGTCCAATCGGGTCATGGATACGACTCAGCTTTCGGTCAAAACTTCGCTCTTAGCGTCAGCTGGGCATTCAATGGCTCGCCAAAAGAAAATCCTCCGCCAGCGGAACCGAAACCTAGATCTTCCAAATACTTTTTATCAAACACATTGAAGACGTTCGCCTGGAGATCAATGTTCTCGGTCAGCTGATATCCGACCATGAATTCGGCTATTGTGTAACCATCCACGAACGGAATTGGAGCGCTAGGATCAGCAATGTTTGGTGAACGCAATGGCCGCTCGCTTACATGTCTAACCCCCGCGGAAGATCGGAATTTTGACAGAGGTCCGGTCGAAGGATCATATTTGATATAGGCAGAACCGCTATGATCGGGAACCCGAGCGATGCGGCCTATCTGACCAAATATCTGCTCGGTGATTTCGGCATCAACGTAACCATAATTTACATTAACACTGATCGTATCAGTTAGATCTCCGCTGACACTGATCTCAATACCCTTGCTTTCTTGCGCGCCTTCCGCGACGAAGAAACCCTCACCGGGCCCATTATTAGGATCGGGGACTGCGAGGCCTTCGCGGGTAATATCGAAAATAGCTGCGTCGATCGATAGACCATTTGAGCCGCGATATTTCACTCCAATCTCGTGCATGGTCCCAGTCTCAGAATCTAGAAAACCGGTGCGCGACAGGCTAATTTGTGGGATAAACGATTCCGCGTAGGCATAATAAACTCGCAGTCCATCCATGACCTCAAAATTGACGCCCGTTTTGATGGTCACATCGGACTCGGTTTGAACCTCCGGCGTCCCACCTGCCGTCAATGCTCGCTCCTGGCGAACATCATCATACCGAACGCCAAACGGGATCGTAAGGCGGTCCGTCGGTCGGAGGTAAACCTCCGCATAAACTGATGATAGTTCATCTTTGTTTTTGCGTCCGTCAGGATCGTCAGGCAGTGAGATAGTAATCTCTGGCAACAGAAACGTAGACGAATTGGCCAAGTCCACAACACCAAGCACTTCGGTCAAAAACGCTGAGTTAAAAAGATCCTGACTGGAATAAGTCGCACCAATTAATGCGTCCTGACGAATTCCGAACAACTCAAAGTGCGTCGCCAGTTGAGCATCTCCGTAGTATTCTTCGTTTGTCGCACCACGAACGAAGCCATATGCGTATCCTGTACGATCGCCGGGCGGGAGGCCGTACAAACCACCGTTGTAGTAATAGTAGTTGTATGCGTAGAACCCGTTGCCGTACGAGGCATCATTGTCTTCATCAGTGTAGCTGCCGCGCAGAGTAAGCTTCAAATTATCAAGGAAATCATGAACCACCTGCGCTTCAGCATACACCCTTTCAGTCCGCCCACTGTTGGTTTGCGAACCGATAAAAGTACCAGGGGTAATCTCTTGCGGAATGCTGAGGTCAGTATTTAGCGGGAAACTCGGCTGGAAACTCCCATCAATTTCGCTGTATAGAACCGCTGCCTGCACGCGTGTATTGGGTGATAGATCGGCCTCGATGATTGGTCGAATATTGAAGCGTTCACGTGATATTCTATTCGCTTTACCCTCACCATCTTCGTAAGCTACATTCAAACGACCCCGCAGCCAATCCTGCCCGAAGAGCTGTCCCGCATTCAAATCCGCTTCGCCCCGAAGACTACCAAAAGTGTTCGCGATTACGGACACTTCATACGCGTCATCCCGCATTGGCTCTTTTAAAACGGTATTGAATATTCCGCCTGGAAATACAGGGCCAAAGGCGATTGTACTCGGCCCTTTCAGCACCTCCAGCCGGTCGACAACCGAGCGGTCGAACGCGCTTCCGCGATTTTGGAAGTATGGCCGATTGTTGACCAGGAAATCACCGGGAAATCCACGAGAGAAGACAAAAAAGTCACCACCGGCGAAGTTACCGCCAAACGCGGTCACGTTGGGAAGCGTCAGTAATGACTCTTGCACATCTATGAAGTTCCGATCGACAAGAATTGACTGATCAATTACGTTTAAAGTCGCCGAAACTTCATACTCAGGCACAGGCAAACGATTGACGAGCGAGTTCTGGAACTGGCTCGTAATAACGACAATGTCCTCAATTCGAGGCTCTTCCAAATCACTTACATCACTTTGCTGCACTGACTCCGCGGCGGGCGCAGATTGTGGCGCAGCGGGTCGCTCTTGAATGATGAAGCCGCCATTGTCCGATGGCAACGCGATCAGGTCGCTACCATCGAGCAATGTATCGATCGCTTCAGATGCGCTCAGTGTGCCGGATATAGCAGGCGATCGCTTGCCGGAAACTAGGTTTTCTGGTGCGAGGATCGGCACGCCAAACGTATTGGACACGTCAAGCAATGATCGCCCCAAAGATCCCTCAGGTATTGTCAGGCTCTGCACAGAGGCCGCGCGATCTTCTTGTGCGCAGACAACAGGCGCCATCGCCAAAAGGGCGATCGATGACACCGCCAGTGAGAGCGAGTTTTTGAGTGGTAATCGTGAAGACAAATGAGTCACAGAGGCGTATCCTTTTGCATGAAGCGCGAATGATATTCAATCGCAGCACATGATATTGACCCTTAGGCGAAGCTTCCGTCCCCCCCTTCATAGATATTTTTTATTCTTGGAACTCGCTAACGCTCGGTAGCACCAGAATTGTGCCGTCTGCCTGATTGGTCAGCGTCACCGGAAAAGCTGCGGCAATCATCGATAGCATGCCATCAGCATCTCGGCTATCGAACGCCGCTGTGAGCCTCAGATCCGAAACCAGTTGCGTCTTATCGATGAGTATTATCTCCCGGCGATCATATCGATTTATATCTGCGACCAATTCAGAAAGTGGCGCGTCTTCATAGGTCAGATTGTAGTCGCGCCAGGATGCGATGGCATCAATCGCACCGGCTTGAACAGGGCCTAATCCTCGCCATTGACTTGCGCGAACGCGATCACCTCGCTCCAGAACCTTACGCATAGATAGCGAGCTTTCCTTGCCATCTAAAATCAAGGCGTGACGAACTTCGACGCGACCCTCCAATACAGATACCCGTGTCGTGTCCTGCGTCGCGCGCACATCAAACGCGGTGCCTAGGGCAGTTGCGGTCAGACCGTTTGCACTGGCTGAAAACGGCCTCTGAGGATCATGCGCCACATCAAAAAAGGCATCCCCACCGCGCAGCGTCACACGGCGTTCAATCTCAGATTCTAAAAACTCAAGTTCTGAGGCTGGCCCAAGCGTCACATTTGACCCATCGGATAATGTGATTGACCGGATTTCACCTATGCCTGTCTCATATTTGGCGATCAGTAGCGAACCTTCAACGTTTGGGTTTTTGGCGTCCATATTCGGGACCGCTACAACTGCGCCAATGATACCCGCCAGCAAAACGACCGCTGCTGTCGCAAGCGCAACGGGCCTGGATACTCGAGCGAGTGAATGCACGAATTTGGCAAACACGGTTCTTTCGATTGCTTCTTCTCGTAGCTCGTGGTCAAGGTCGGACACTACGAGATAATCCGATGCCGACCAGACCGTCACAGCGCGATCGTATGCTTCCTGATGGCGAATGTCCGCCGCCAACCAAGCCTCAAACGCCGCAAGCTGATCGGCACTCGGATCGTGGTCATTGATGACGGCGCGCCAATCATGAGCGGCTTTTCTGATCTGACCGAATGATTGCCGACGATCAATCATTCTCACCATCCCTTAGGCACGCCAGAGCGGCATCGATTTGAAGGACTGCGCGGACAACGTGGCGATGGGCGGCGCTCCTGCCAATCCCCAACTGGCGCGCCACTTCCGTAATCGTGTAGCCTTCGACCTTATTGAGTATAAATGCTTGGCGGCGGCGTTTGGGCATCTGTTTTAGCGTCTCATTGATCGCAAATAATTCCTGCTTTGCGCCTAAGACCCTTTCGGGCGCGATCGTATCTCCTCTGCCCGGGAAATAAATTTCTTCGACTTCGAAATCGTATTTCGATCGGATGACTTGAGATCGCTTCACTTTCAGGACTAGATTTCGTGCCGTTCGCCAAAGAAATGCATCTACATTCTGAATGTCATCCCGCGTTTTGCGTTCAAGTAACTTCTGAAACGCCAATTGCGTAATATCTTCGGGATCGGGTGGGCCTGATCCAAAGGTCCGGCGTAGGGCGTGAGTGAGACGTCGGGCTTGTGCCTCATACAATGACCTGATGCCTTTGGCTTGGTGGGGATCAGGTGCGTTACAATCCACAAGCTTTGCTTCAGCTTGCGGCGCGCGTGAGACCTCTAATGTCTCATGCGACACCTCGGCTCTTTCATGTTTTCGGGAGACCATGTCGATACCGGCTGAACAAACGGGTGTTTTTGATACCTGCTCCGCTTAATGGGGACGATCACATTCGTCAAAAGCAATTCGAACAAGCCTGCCGCAGAACGAACGTAGATTCCGTGCGGCACCATCAAACGAAGAACTGAATCCTGGGCCAGCCACCTTTTTAGGAAGTTTTTTGCCGCTTAGCTAATGACTGGTTTTGCTCGCCGACCAGAAATCATCAGAGGCTGTTGTGGAGCGGTTCTAGGCCGCTGAGTGTTTTCCCCAGCGTTCATACCGGCATAAGTCGGGCTGATGCGCATTTTTGGTTTCCACGTCTTCAAATTTATTCTGCGCGATTTAGAACTGCGATGCATGCTTATCAGGACGCCTATTCCACTATTAGATCATTGTTGATTTTGGGCGCCGCTGTGCAATCAGCCACCCCAGAACTGTAAGAGTTCCAAACCAACTGAAAAACACACCAACTTGAGGGACCGCAAGTAAAACAGCCCCTGGAAGGAAAACACCGACGGCCAAAACCGTCCGGACTATCGAGCTGAGCTTCAGCCGGTTGATTTTCGCTATGCGTGCGAGCTTTTTGTCGCTTGCGCGAAGGATCCAAACGAGAGCAAGGCTGAACGTGCTTGCGATTACGAACGAGACGGCGCTAATCATTCTACGGGAACAATCAGCGAATCTGCACTCTTACGCGGCAGTAATTGAAGCTCAAGTGTCGAAATCACAGCCCAGGCCGCACCCATCCAGAAAACCAGATCGATGGCGAGCGTTAGAACATCCTGGCGCTGCATGAGTTCGAGCCAGTTATCACCACCGAAAGCAAGACGCAGGCAGGGGATAAGCGCCAGGCCAATAATCATGGTCCACCGTAGAACGCTCGTCAGCCGCTCCGCTTTCCTGACCACACCAGCCAAAACAAGCAATGCAGCGGAACTGGCAAGAAAACCGAATGCGGTCCAATAGCCGGCGTCAGCCCCCAGTCCAAATGCGGGGAAGTAACCAAACGCTGCCCCCAGCATGGTGATTGGAACACCATAGCCTGTCAGGATCACAGCATTATTCATCCAAGCCCATGCGGGCTCATCGATACGGCGACGCACCCAAAGCTGAAGGCCTGATAAGGTGACGTAAGCGAGGGCCACACCCAAGGCGCCCCATACGAGTTTGGAGATCATGCCGCCGAAATTGCCAAAATGCAGAGGCCCCATCAATGACGCAACGGTGGCACTGCTGGAGGGTTCATTGCCAATCAGCGGCGCGATGCGCAGGAAGTTCCCGGTCGATCCATCATACAGGTTTGCGACACCAGAAATCGCGCCGTCTCGCGGCAAGTGATTGACCCTCACACGAAAGGCCTCAGTCCCATAGTCGACAAGCCCGACGAAATTCGGAGCGATCCCCGCACGCTCGGAGGAGTCAGCGATGATCGAATCTATGCTGGCAACTTGTCCTGGCGCTTCGGCAACAATTGCAGGAGGTTGTACGATCTCAAGCAGGCGCTCGGTATCGCCGCCGAAGGCAGCAAAGGCAATGACCGGCACGCCAATGGTGGTTGCGAAACTGAAAAAGGCGCCGGTGAAGGCCAGGATGAAGCCAAATGGCAAACTCCAAGTTCCCGCTAAGATATGTCTGTCGCGGCTGTTCAATAACCTCGATGACAGGCGCGGAGACACGAACAAATCAGTGATTATGTGGCGGTGGAGGATCAACCCGGAGACGGTGGCAATGACCATAACGAAACCAAGGATCCCTGTCATATATAGCCCCCAGGGATTTGGCGCATGCAGGTTGATATGCAACGTCACTATAAAGTCCATCAGTTCTGATCGAGGCAGATCCTCCATCTCAGACCGGAACCCTTCTTCTCGTTTGATGACCTCGTGGGTCTCGTGATCGAGCAGGTAGCGAACGCCTATGTCTTCAATCGCGCCCTGTTCATTCTCGGTGTGACCATGGAAGAAAACCATGAGCTCGCCCGTGTTCAGGCCGAGGATCTGGACCTCTTCCATATACTCTTCGGGGACGCTTTCAGAGAGTCTGGCAATGGTCGGATCAAGCGGACGCTCGAAGACGGCTTGCCTGCCTTCACCCGGCTTCGACCACGCTCCGAGTTCGAGCGCAAAAACGGCGACTGCGCCGGTAACAACGATCAAGTACAGGAACAACCCTAGGACGGTCCCCGACCAACCATGAACCGCGAGCAGGCGTTGAGTGGGTGCTTTAGCGACAAAACTCATTCTATTTCCCTCTAACCGGCACTGAAGGCTGTGAAGACGAGATACGCGTGAATGGCCGTTATCCCCAAGATCAATATTGATGCCTTCCAGACATGATCAAACATGATCGCAATAAAGAAAAAAAACGCCCAAATGCCAGGGAACAAAAGGAGGGGAAACATAAAATGATCGATTTCAGCCGGTCCAGAGGGCACCCATTGTGTGCTGCCCCCCATAGCTAAGATCGCTGCGATGAGGGCCCCGGGCCCGGCGAGCAACCAACGCGAAATTGTCTTCAACGGTGTACTCATAAGCCTCCTCCGTTTTACCCCAGTCCATAACTAAGAGCATGAGCACCATAGACTGTGCCTGGGTTTTACACTCATCTTGGAGCTCCCTAGCCATCTCCGTATTATTGGCTCGCAAAAATCAAAAGCTGGCGCGAAGCTCAATGCCGAAAGTTCGTGGATCGTTCACGCTGAATGTCTGACCTGTACCAACAAGCTGCTCGATGACGCCCGTGCTTGAACTGACACGAGCGGTATTGATACGCGTCGCAACCCGCTCGTCGAATAAATTGTCCGCAAACAGGGAGATCTCAGTGGACCCAAAACTGTAGCCGATACGTCCGTTTACAAGCACGAAGTCTTCTGTTCTGTTTTGCCGAAGGTTGGTCACATCAGAGAATTGTGAGCTCGTATAGGCTGCATTTGCGCTGGCGAATACACCGTTGTCAGCTTTATAGACAAATCCTCCGGCGGCGGTAAATTTCGGCGCCACCGGAAATTGATTGCCTTCCAAATTTTCGAATCGGCCGATTGTTGCAAACGGGAAATCCTCGAACTCTGTATCGAGCAAGCCGATGGAAGCAAAGACGTCTAAGCCATCCTGAGGCGTTATCTGTGCGTTGGCTTCAAGACCGTATAGTGCGGACTCACCGGCATTCAACGTCTCGTCATCAAGGATTGTGCCCGATGCAAGGATGCGTACCTGCTGGTCTGTCCAATCCGTGTAGAACGCGTTAGCGTTGAACACCAGATTAGCCAATTGCGGCCATTCTGATCGAAATGCGATTTCGTAACTTGTAACAAACTCAGGGTCGAATGTGCGGACTTCGGTCGCTCCGGGATTAGCGGAGGGACTCAATACAAAAGCGCCGCCAGCGCGATAGCCTCTCGCGACAGTAAATGCGACCGAACGCAACTCGTCTAAATCGTATTTGATGCTAACGCGCGGCAAGAATGCACTGTAATCAGCCTCTTGGGTTGGTTCATTATTGCTCGGGACGACAAAAGCGCAGGGTAAACCACCGAGGCCTGGGATAAATGGAGCGATAATACAGGTTTCCGGCGTCGCAACGGTCAGTGTTGAATTGTTAAATACGATGCTCTCGTCATCGTATCGAGCTCCGAGGCTGATCGAAAAACGGTCTGACACGTCGTAAGTCATATCAATAAATACGGCCGCGTTCTCAGCTTCGTTCGAAGTTGACGAGGTCGACGCCAATGTCGATTCTGCAGGAACGACTGGGAGGCCGAGTACAGAAGGCGAAAACGTAAAGACGGAATCAGTACTTTGCCGCTCATCGTAGTAATATGCGCCAAACCAACCTGATATCCGATCGTAGTCAAATGCCGCGCGCACTTCACCCGAGTAAATTTCAGCTTCTGAGTCGCCGTCGCTCCCGACACCCAGATCGAAAATCGCAGTTGTATCTTCATAGGTCCCGATGCCGATAAGGGTCCAGATATCGGAAATCTCATAAGACGTATCGAGCGTGAAACTCTTCGCCTCCGTATCGATCAGTCGACCAAAATTGCCGAACGTTTCATTTCCAAAAATCGAGAAATCCGCTGCGGCTGGTTCGGTTGGATCGGGTGGGATAATGGCGTTCAGTCCGCCATTTCTTGTGTCGGTGTAGTTTGAAGTTAACTCGAGACGTAAACCTTCTAAAGCGTTAGGTTCGATCAGCAATTTTCCCCTTAGAGTAATTGCTTCCTCAAGGCGTGCTGACCGATCTCTCGTGACGTCGCGGATACCGTAATCCGCCTCCCGAAAATCAGCAGCAATGCGGAACGCAATTTGATCTTCCACAATCGGACCGGTGATCATACCAGAGAACTGTCGGAGCTCCTGATTTCCAACGATTGCGCGTCCAGCAACGCCGAATTCGTACTCTGGATCAGCAGTATTGATAATAATGGCACCTGCGAGCGCATTACGGCCCTGAATCGTCGATTGAGGGCCACGCAAGATCTCAACTTGTGCGACATCCCATAGGTTGTTGGCACCACCCAGAGCAACCTGTGAAGCAGGCGCGCCGTCGATATAGACTTGCGAGGTTTGGCCCTCACCAGCAAATCCGACGCCGCGTAGCTGTATCCCCCGCACAGACAAACCAGCTAACGAACTTTGCCCAAACGTGGAGACGTTTGGCGTGCGTAGCAAAATATCCTCCACGTTGAATAGCGCCTGTTCTTCGATTTGTTCAGCGGTCGTGAGGGATACCGATGCAACTGTCTCTTGAACTCTAAGATTTTGTTTGGTCCCTGTGACGATAATCGTATCTTCGATCAGGGGTTCCGGAATTTCATTAGACTCCTCGGTATTTGGATCTGAGATAGGTGCGACTGCACGAGCAGAATCAGCGGCCTCAGTGACAATGAAGTCTCCATAAGCGTTAGGAGACGCGCTAAGACCGCTACTAGAAAGTGTTTGCCCCAAGGCCTCTGTTACTGTCATCCTACCGGAGAGAGCCGGGGCTTGAAGATCGGAAACCAGTCGCCCGGGCGCGATGATGTTTACGCCATACGCGACGCCCAGTTCGAGCAAAGCTGTATTCATTGGTCCTGCCGAGATACTTATCGTTTGGACCTCGATTTGATTCTCTTCATTCTGAGCGATCGCAGTCGTCGCATTTCCCAGAACGACCGCTGATACAACGCTGAGCAACGCGGCACGCCGCGATTTCGCCTTCATAATTTGACCCACAGTTCACACTCTTCGATTTCTGTTGCGACTGCCTATCAGTCGCGATCTCAAATTAAAGACGCTTTTGGTCGCCCAAAACAGCACCAAGTCAGAGAATTTTTTTGCGTGAGAGAAGGCGGGGTTCTTATTTTCGACCCACAATGATCGTCCCATCACCATCGTCTTCAACTTCGACCGCGTAAATTGCAGGAAGCGTTTGAAGGAGGCGTCCCACATCACTGCCCTCGAAAGAAAGCGTGGCGGTCTGTTGCCCTATCTCTCCAATAGAATCTGAGAGAACGATCTTGCGATCTGAATACCGGTTGGCGTCGGCGATCAACTCATGAAGCGTCGCGTCTGCGTAACTCAATCTACCCCCTCGCCAAGAGGCGAAGTCTTTCAGTTTAAAGGACTCTATGAGACCTAACCCATCCGTTTGCGTCGCCGATATTCGCGCGCCGGGCTTAAGTTCTTTGCGATTAATCAGGCTGGTTGCACTGGTACCAACCATGAAAGGATGCGAGACTTCAACTCGCCCTTCCTTGACCGATAAGCGAACGATTCCACCATTGTTTCTGACATCAAAAGCTGTGCCCAAAACGCGCACAGTGAGATCATTTGCTTCGACAAAGAATGGGCGATCAATATCGCGTTCCACATCAAATACTGCGGCGCCTCTGAGTAAGCGGACGCGGCGCTCCGAAGGCCGCATGGACACTTCGACTTCGCTACCAGCACCAATCGTGACAACTGTATTGTCCGAAAGCGTGACGTTTTTACTCTGTCCAATTTCTGTGCGGTACGCGGTCCATTGAGGAGGCTCCGTTTCGATAATGACTGGCGATGAAGACAATTGCACCAGACCACTTATTCCCGCCAATGCAGCGATCGCTAGAGCGGCCAAACCCAGCACCCCGCCACGTGCGCGGCCGGCCCAGATAGACCATTCCCCAAAATGCGGTTGGCTTCGCTTTTGTTCGGAGCGTTTGAACAAAGCGGGCTGTAAATCTGACTTTTCGAGCGTTGCAAGCGCAGACCACATCGTCACCGCTTGATCATACGCATCGGCATGGCGTGGATCCGCTTTTCTCCAGGATTCGAATTCAGTTTTTTCTTCGGCTGTCAGATCGCCTGACTCGATCAACAAAAACCACTCGGTTGCGGCTTCATGAATGTATCTCGGGTACTCAAGATTATCTGCCGGGATCACGACTATCGCTCCGTCGCAGCGTGAAGCGCCGCTTGAATATCCACGACCGCACGCGCAACATGCTTAATCGCGCCATTTCGCGTCATCCCTAACCGTCGTCCAACGGCAGCGAAGTTGAGCCCTTCGACTCGATGCAGAATGAAGGCAACACGTCGATTTTCCGGCATGCTTTCTAGTACAGTGTTTATTAGTTTTAGTTGCTGTCTCACGTCTATGACGTTCTCGGGGCTGTTTTCAGCACCTCTCATAGCAAAATAGAGATGTTCGATCTCGAAATCATACTTTGCACGCACGTCGTTGCTGCGTTTCGCAGAGATCATAAGGTTGCGCGCGGTTCGCCATAAAAATGCGGGTAAGTTTTTTATGGCGTCCAGCTCCTCGTACTCTGCAAGACGCTGAAATGCCGATTGGGCAATATCTTCGGGTTCCGGTGGTCCGTTTCCAAAACTCTTTCGTAGGGACCCAATTAACGCTTCGGCATGTTCATCATAAAGCGACGTCAGTCTGGACTTGTTCGTTGCTGCATCTGAGGACGATATTTCGTTGGCTTTGGTGACGTGACCATATTCGTTAGAGGAATGTCGGGTCATGTCACATGGACTTTCGCGAAATACCGGCACAGAAGAGAAAAGGTTGACGTTCGTAGTCCGCGAAGTTTGAGAAGACACATCATTATCGCACCGTTCGATTAACATCGGCGCGGCCGACAGATGAGAATTGTTTTCATTGGTCGTATAACATCGAACTTGCTTTTCAATAGTTGTTCGGTGTTTTCATCTGACGTGATCTCGGACATGTATTGCGAACATGCACCCCAAATGCGAGCATTCGCAACTTAAAAGGGATCGACGAGATGCGATGATGAAACAGAGCCGAAACAGCTTGATTAACGTTAGTCATAGTTCTTGCTTTTCCGATCAGCTCGGTAACAATCCAAATGCTTCAGAGGACTTGAGTTCATCACAAGCCCGCGAGTCAGCCCAACACAGCTATGGCAACTTAAACAAGAATTCAGCAAGCTTCTGCGACTAAGCGGTCACGTGGTCGGCACGCATAGAAAAATCATCTCAGTGACCGCTTTAGGGCGTTCTGGGCTGCTTATTGAGTGACCGTTATGGCGTCTAAGGCCGTTATATAAGGTAATCTTGCACTTGCTTTCGGACATAGAACTCAAAGAGAGCTAGATTGACCTAGCTCCCTGAGCAGCAACGTTTTGGTTATAGAAATAGGCTGTTGAGGAGAGAAAAATGGCCCCCAAACGCCCCACAATCGGGAGTTATTATCCTTAAGCAGTCGAAGCTGCACGATTGAATGACCCATGATCAGGGGTGATGGCATTTGTCCCGGTCACAGCCATCAAACGTCGATACGCTCAATTAGAAGCTCATTCATCAGCGCTGGATCGGAAGTGCATGCGGAGGAGCAAAGACCTAATCCCAGCGCAAGCGCAGTGTTCTCAACACGTGGTCTTGCAACGGTTTTGGGATCTCCAGCTCGGTTGCTGTCGCGCGCCATGTTGAGAATGCATCCACTGTTTGCTGCAGAATGCGCTTCTCGCGCCCGCGCGGCAAGCCTGCATAGTCTGCGAGCGCCGCGATATCTTCAAGTTTAAAGTCCGCCGTTTTTCCGTTTAGCCTTAACTGGTGCCAGCGGGTAAAATCGCTACCTTCTGAATGGCATAAATCATAGGCTGGTGTCAGGCTCCAGCGCCCTGCTCGGTCCATCTGAAACGCGAAATTTTTCACGTGGTCATCTTGGTTGCAGCCGACCAGGTTGAAGATGATCCTGCGAAACTGCTCTTCGATCATCGGTTGGCTCATACCAAGTTGGCGCATCGTCATGATCAACTGCTCATAAGAGTATGAGCCACTTTCATAATAGTCGGCATGGGCAATTGCGGCGAAGGTCTGAATGAATGACTTGCCACCGTCAGTGTCACGATCAAAGCGCCGTGTCATAAAATGATGTCGGCCGCTTTCGCTAAAGATGCGGCTCTCCATCATGTCGATCCCGCATGCTTTGGCCATGAGGTAATAGCTGTATTCAAGCAAGCCATACCCTGAAGGGTCTGCGATCCCCCAATCTCCGCTAAGATCCACACCATCAAACTTAATGAGCCAGTGCTCAAATCCGGCTGGCAGATCCATTTGCCCAGAACGAACATCATGGGTTTCAGGGTTAAAGGCGATTACGGCTTTTGCGCGCGCGCCGCCGGCAGATGTTCCAACTTGTAGAATGTCCAATATGCCCGCGGCAGCATCATCTTGCTCTAGTTTGGTATCCAGGCTCTCTTTGTCGGCAAATGCCATGGATGCAAGATCAATGAGTTGGTCCATTTCTAGCTTCTGATCGTGCGTTGGGTTGGCGCCAGATGCAGGCTGGAACTCAAGCGCGCCCATGCCCCGGCGACCGGTATAGCAAAGCCGGTCAACGGCATTAAAGCTTTTTGGTCTGCGCCCCGTTTTCGCGAGCCAGACGTCGATTAAGCGGTTCCCATATTTGTCTGGAAGACTATCGGCGAGCAGTCCAGGAAGACCATGGAAAGACCGCGGATGTAGGTCACGAAACTGATAGATCTGGCCGGGGATAACAGGCATCTGCAAAGGCGCGGGCTCAACTTTGAAGTCGGCAAAGTTAGGGTCATATTCGAACCGTCCGAAGGTCTCTTCTTCGGTCATTGACACATAGCCAATGGGAGTTCCCCACAGACTGACGGTTGCCATACTCACGATCGCTCATCTCCCCATAGCGGCCGAGCCATCTGCTCGCCGCGGCCTGAGCGGTGATTACGCCCAATCTCCATCATCGGCGATGTCAATGTCTGCGCAAGCAGGGATTCAATTTGCGATGTCATTCCGAGTGCCTTTAAGAGCTTGAGCCAAGTTTCCAATTGCCCGCCCCGTCCTGTCTCAATCCTGCGCAAGGTTGCGACGCCGATGCCAGCAAGGTCTGCCAATTCGGGCTGCGACAGATTTTGTCGTTTTCGCGCAAGCGCCAATCGCTCGCCTAGTTCATCGAGCATTGCCGCGATCGGTGTAAGTTGATCTATCTTCATGACATCACTTTTGATATTTTTCTCGAACACAAAATACTCATTCGTTCGGAGAACTCTCGTAACGCAAAGATGTTAACCGCACAAGAACACATATCAATTTTGATTGCAAATTGGGTTTATTAAGCTAAATAATATCATTATTGATGTAATTTGAGATGTTCAGACAGAGATATAAGTAGATTTTTCTCGGTGAGACACGATGCGCTCTACGCTCCGCAGGAATATCAATATTGATATCAAATTGTTGCTGAATGCCGTTTAGGTGCAGCTATTCGAAGTTTAGACCATCGCATGTCCAGGCGGCGTCAATCATCAAGCACAATTGTGAAAAGGTCGACCGGCCGCCTTGCTCCGTACGCCTCAAAATGCCTGACGACGAACAGTCCGCGGAGAGGCGCTGATGCAGCTAAGAGCCAGTTTTTCTTGAAAAGTCGCCATGATAAGATAGCGTACTTGAAAATGGATCGCAGAGATCGGCCGCGCCGATGAGAAGGATCGACGCGTGGTCGGCTTGCATAGGACAACACTAGTTGACGCTATATGCACACGACACAGTGCGCCAAGCGAACAGACCACACGTTCCACAGGAGCTCTGTGTGGCCGGTAAGCAGATAGACCTAAGAACGTCCAGATCGCCACCAGATCCGCTTGCAACCCGGTCCGATGAGAAACCGGATAATTGGGATGCGATTAGCGATCTTTATTCTACAAACTCAGGAGATCTTTCCGCTTATTTGCGTAAAGTCTATGGCGATGGGCCGCCTGATCCAGATGATATTGCTCAGCAAGCATTTGAACGTCTCGCGGCTTACAAAGACATAGATAGGATCAAAAACCTAAAAGCGTTTTTGTGGCGCACGGCGCGTAATTTATTGCTCACCTATAAGCGCAATTCCGATGCTCGCTCTAAGTATGATTTCGAAATTGAGCATCTTTTTTTTGCGGCCAAAGGTAGCGAAGAGAGCCCTGAACGAGTCTTAGAGGTGAGGCAGCAGCTTCTGATCATTGAAAAGGCACTCGCCGTTATGCCAACTAGACGCAGAGACGCTTTTCTATTGCACCGGGTTGAAGGCTTGAATCTGACCGAAACCGGCAAACGCCTTGGCGTAACCCGCCATGCCATCGTCAAACATATAGCGCGCGCTTCTGTTGATATTGAAACCGCGCTCTCTTCGCAGCCGAAGAGTGATGCGTGATGGCTAGAACGGACGATTTGCTACCAGAGCATATCCGGATGACCGCCATGGAGTGGCGCATTTTAATCAACAATGAAGTTGTGGATGAGGCGGACCGAATTGCGTTTGAAGAATGGCGCAAGGCCGATCCTCGCCATGCCGACGCTTATGATCGAGCGGTCACCCTTTGGTCAGCTTATGGCACACTCAAAAAACGCGAAATGAACCCGAAACTTTTCAGGGGTCGATTTCGGTATTGGCTCAGGTCATGGCTTCCTGCCCCACTGTTTGAAGGTTCTTCGCCGCGCGCGCGTCTCGCGGGCGCAGCCGGAGCACTTGCTGTATTAGGGATAGCGACGTTTTCAGCAATGCAATTATTCGGTACCGCTCCCGCGATTGAAGAGCCTGCGCCTGTTTTAACCGCCTATAAGACGGAAACCGGCGAGTTGCGGGACGTCACGCTCACCGACCGGTCGTCGATCACGCTTGGGCCCGGGAGTGAAATCCAGGTTGCGATGACGTCAGAAGAGCGCCGCGTCGAACTGATCAGAGGCGCTGCAGTTTTTAACGTCTCGTCCAATCCAGACCGACCTTTTTATGTCGAGGCTCAAGACTTCTCAGTGCGTGTTCTCGGAACGGTGTTTGATGTGCGCAACAATGGCGGTATCGTTCGGTTATCAGTATCGGAAGGCCTCGTAGAGGCGAGCCACCCGATTATTATCAATGATGAACTTTCCACTATGGTTTCTCGAAAGCAGTTAGGTGAGGGACAATCGATTACAGCTTCGGCGAGCCGTGGTTTGTCACGTGTTACGGACTTTGATTCAGGTGCTTTTGCATCTTGGCGGGATAGTCGCCTCAAATATGAAGACGCGCCCCTTTCTGAATTGGTTGCGGATGCTAACAGGTATTCTAAAATCCCGATTACGCTTGAGGGCAGCTTAGAACGTGACGCTAGTCTGAAAGCGACGTTTTCCTATGACGCGGGCAATACGGACAAAATGCTATCTGCACTACCTGCGCTTTTTCCAGTTGAGATAGATCGCTCAAGCGGAGCGGAGATCATCATCCGGAATGCCGCCGACTAGGGCTTTGGAAGCGCTTAATCGCTCACGGGAAACTTTTTTCACAAAATGGGGTCGCGCGAGTCATGCTGGACGAGTCTTAAAGGTGAGAACGCGATTGATCCTCAATCGCAAGAAACCTGAGGGGCATCATTGTGAGATACCTGAAATCTAAAAAATTTCCCAAAGCGGCATTGCTCGCGCTGACGTCTACTGTCGCGCTGGGTTCGGCGCCCGTAGTCGTCGCGCAAGAGACGAGCGAGCAGCCAATTTCGGCGATCGATCTACCTGCAGGACCACTGCAAACATCGCTAGTCGATCTAGGCGAACAGCTGGGTGTGGACGTATTTGCATCGTCGAATTTGGTTCGCGGTCAAATGGCGCCCGCAATTTCAGGGACGATGAGCGCCGAGGTCGCATTGGGCCGGGCGCTGGCAGGATCGGGTCTGGTCGCCAATCGTGGCGCAGATGGCGCTTACGTCATTTCAGAACGGAGAGTTGCGGAAGATACGCAACGTCGGCAACCGATTGCGCAGGTTGAAGAAGCCGATGACCTGTTAGAAGAAGTCGATGACCCGTTGGTCGAAGATACAATTATCGTAACGGGTACAAAGCAGGATCGGAGCCTCTTTGACACTCAAACCTCCGCAGAAGTTTTCACCGAAGAGCGGTTCGAACGCGAGGTAGCATTCGACTTTGATGACATCATCCAGCGGACACCCAACGTGTCGTCTAATGGTACGACGGCCGATATCACCATTCGGGGCATCAATCTTCAAGGCGCCGCGCGTGGGATTGGGGGCGGACCGACGATAAACATCTATGTCGACGGCGCCCCACTGACCAATTTCAATGGCATTGAAAGCCTATGGGATGTTGATCAAGTTGAGCTTTTACGCGGTCCGCAATCGACTATCCAGGGGCGAAACGCCCTCGCTGGTGCGATCATCATCAATACTAAAGATCCGACTTACGATTTTGAAGCGTCGGCTCAGGCGCGGATTGGGAACAACAATCTGCGACAATATTCTGCCGCTATTTCAGGACCGTTAATCAAGGATCAATTGGCGGCGCGTCTGGCAGTTGATTTTCAGGATTTTGAGGGCGATGCCAGGCAGCCGGTAACTGGCGACCCAACCGAGATCCAAGAAGGCTTGACGCTCCGCGGAAAGATACTCGCCGAACCAAACGCCATCTCGGGCCTTCGAGTTGATCTTCAGGCAGATTACGTAGACACCGAAGCTGGAAACCTCAATTTCATCGCGTTCCCTGTTCCGGCAGACGACCCATCCTTCGATGACTTTGATCCGTTCGGCGATATCAATCCTGGCGGTCCGACGCTTGTCAGTGTCGAGACGATTAGAAGCGTTGCCCGCATTGACTATGAGGTCGCGCCTTGGCTCAATCTTGTCGGTATCGGTACTTATGAGGACTCGGACCAATCACAAATCCAGGGGGACCTTAGTGATCCGGTACTTTTTCCATTCAATGGAAATTTTGTAATTGATACGGAAGCATACTCTGGTGAACTCCGCGCTGAATTCGAACAGGGTGTCTGGAGCGGCTGGGTTGGCGGCTACTACTATACCGATGAGAGCACGTCGGGTGGGGAAACTGTTTTCGCCATTAGTGGTTTTATCCCTGTAGTTCCCGATACATCGGTCGGAAGCGCGACTTTGTTCACCTTCACAGAGCGGGAAAACTATGCGTTTTTTGGCGAAGTAAGGTATGAACCGACCGACAATTGGGAATTCGAGTTTGGATTGCGCTATGACAACGAGTCGTTCGATCAGTCATCGGAGAATACGCCGCTAACGGTAAATCCAGCAGACTGTGTCGTCGCTGACTTTATTCCGGGGCTTGGCGGCTTTCCGTGTGGATTCATCTTCCCGCCAACTGGCGATGCTGATCCTAACCAATCGGCGACATTCGACGCCGTGTTACCGCGCGGAACCATTACGTACAATTTCGACCAGGATCATTCAATTTCATTTGGTGCCCAGCGTGGATATCGCGCCGGTGGAGCGTTTGTCAGATCCTCGCCCGACGCGGCCGGGACACCTCAAACAGTGGTGGGTACTTTCGACCCAGAGTTTATCACTAATTACGAAATCGCTTTTCGCGGGCGGTGGCTTGATGAAAGGCTGACGACGCTATTCAATGTCTTTTATTCCGACTGGACCGACCAACAGGTTCGCATCCCAGGGCCGTCGGGTCTTCCAAATGATCTCGTCATCCTCAATGCCGGTTCGTCGGAATTATACGGTGCGGAGTTCAGCCTTGGGTATGAAGTATCCGATACTCTGGATCTTTCTTTCGGTGTCGGCTTGGTTGAGACGGAGTTTGATGACTTTGCATTCGCGATTGATGAAAACGGCGATCCTGTAAATGCAGCCAACCCTAAGTTCGCAAATCTTGCGGGGAATGAATTCGCATTGTCACCCGACCTCACGCTGTCCGCTGGCGCCTATTATGAAAATTCGAGGGGATTTTTTGGCGACGCCACGCTTAACTATACCAGCAATCAGTTTTCGGACGTTGAAAATCTCGCCCTTGATGAGGCTGACGATTTTACACTTGTCAGTGTGAGGGCCGGTTACAGAACCGGCCAATTCGAAATTTACGGCTTTGCTGAAAACCTTTTCGACGAAAGAGCGATACTTGAGCGGCGTTTCGCCGAAGTTTCGACCGATACAGGCGACATTGAATTCGCTGGCTCGCCAAGCGCTCGAATCAACCGGCCACGCGCGTATGGCGTCGGCGTCAGAGTAGATTTTTAGATTGAGGATAGAGGCCGTGCCG
Source organism: Pseudomonadota bacterium (assembly GCA_039180185.1). GTDB lineage: Bacteria > Pseudomonadota > Alphaproteobacteria > Rhodobacterales > Rhodobacteraceae > Roseovarius. The sequence continues at coordinate 23,926 of JBCDDS010000026.1, forward strand.
TCTCAATCTTCACTTCTATAAGCCTCTGAGTATGCCAATGACTAATGCACGAAGCCAACCTTTCCGCTGGAAGCGTCTGATCGCCCAAATTCACTCTTGGACCGGCGCGATCGCTTTCATATTAATCGTCGTCGTTACACTATCAGGGGTCGCGTCAGCGTTCTTGGGTGATCTGTTTCGCCTTCAGTATCCAGATCTGTATGGGCAAGTCGAAAGCCAGCCCGGATTGGAACGGGTCGCTCTCGATGAGCTCGTCACAGACTCGGCGAGCACATATGAAGGCCGCTTCTTTCCGCTTGGCGCAAATTTGCCGGGAGGACAATTCGATATCGATGAAGTATTCGTTTATGGGGGCGTGCCTGACGACAGCGGAGGCGGCGAGATCGTCGCCGTCGTTTTCGATCCCTACACGGGAGAGATGTTAGGATCGCATTCAATCTTTTCATCCTGGGCGTATCTCACCGTTCACTTCCACGAGGAGCTGTTGCTGGGTGAACGCGGCGCGTGGATCGTTGCGGTTTCTGGAATATTGCTTTTGCTGTTTGTTTTGACCGGTATCTATCAATGGCTACCTCGGCGGGGACGGGTCATCGCTAAAGCAACGAAACTCAAACTTCGTGGCAATGGCCGAGCAAAAATGTTTCAGCTTCACGGCTTGATTGGTCTTTGGTTTGCGGTGCCAGTGGCACTGTTCGCAATCACAGGGACCTACATCGCCAAACCGCATTGGATGGCAAACGCACTGCCAGAAATTCAGGCGAAAACAACGCCCGAAATAGCCTCGAAGTTAACGGCATGCGAGGAAACCAATGTCTCGCTTACGGATGCGCTCTTGATTGTTGAAGAGCAATTGCCGGGCCGAGATATTGTGGGTTTGACAATGCCAATGCCATTTCCGCAATTGCCGCCAGAGGATGCCGCTGCGTTTTCGATCGGAACGCGTACAAAAATCGACCTACACAAACATGAAGGCGACGAGCGTATTTGGGTCTCCGCGAAGTGTCCCGGTTTGTTTCACATCGAGCAGGTTGATCGTTCCAGCGTACGCGAAAGCCTCGGTGCTATGGTTTACTCCCTTCATTCCGGAAGATCATTCGGTCCGTTGCGTTTGCCATTTGTCATTGGAACAGGCCTCTTGATGCTCGTGCTCTCGATAGCCGGGCTGTATGTATGGTGGACAAATACTTTCAGAGTTAGACGATAAACTCTGTGCCGCTATATCCTGATCTCTGTGTTGAAAGCATTCGCATTGCCTGTGTTGCTGCCCACGATGGCCAGCACCATCGCTGCGGCTGAAGTACGATCTGTTATGTTGCGGCCTTAAATTCAAGACTTTCGCGCTCCTTCTCTCGTCAGCAAAATTAATTCCTGGAAAACTGATGAACAATTCAGAAAAACTGACCGAACAGGAAATCTAGAAATCCTCCTTCGTTTTAAATGAATGTCCGATGTTGCGCACGCGTGGGACATAGTAATCCAAATGCGGAATGACAGTATTTGGCGAAGAGTGCGCTCTCGGAACGGGACAGATTGGCCCATTTCAGACCTAGCTCTCCTTGAACTCTATGTCCGAAATCAAGCGCCAGTTTACCTTATACAACGGTCTAAGACGCCCTAAAACAGCCGCTGACGCTTTGGCAACCGGTCGCCAGAAAGACACCAGCACATATCTCTAAGCTTTTCCGCGCTGCCGGGATATTGAATGGGCTTGAATCAACATTCTGTTTCTGAAGGTCTGGGCACTATCTACCTGCTTTTTATCGCAAATAGTTACAATGTCTTTGGCCAGTAAGCGATGATCATCACGACGAGTATTGCGGCTGCTGAGAGCAAGAGGGGCCATAGGATGACAGCAAAGCTTGAACCGTCGCGGCTGATGCAGATTGCGAGGGAGATAGCGAGGAGTGCCCATCCCGCTGGGCGCACGGCCCTATGCGGCGCACCTTTCCCCATGACGGTTCGCCAGTGACGATGCTGAGATAGCGCCAGAAACGCGCATCCGAGAAGCGCCGAAAGTGAAGCTAACACGAGCAACAGAAGATCGATCATTGCCATCATTTCGCCGCCCGGTGCTCCAGTGCGCGCGTCTCCAATTTGTGAGGCTTCAATTTTCGTTCTGTCTTGAAAAGTCGAACCGCAGACGCAATTGCCACCACCGACGATGCGATCAGGAAAAGGTCCATGCCAGCGATAGGCCAAAGCCCTTCACCGATCATTTTAAATAGATGATCGCCGGTCGTCACCCAGTTCAAAAGGACTGCTAGAGCAGCGATAAATGCGATGGCGCCAGATTGATCGCGCCAGGCCTTGGTATCGCGAACCGCGGCATGGCAAAAGCTCACGATCCAAACAATAAAGAATACCCAGACTTCTAGGTCGGATCGACCGTAACCCGCGAATGCGGCGTCACGGGGTAATAGTCGATTAGCGACTAGAAAAGCGCCGCTCGCAATGATGATACCGGTGACACAACCGATCGTCAGAGCACGGACGGCGCGGACAAATTCCTCCTTACGATTCCCCTTTCGAATGCGCGCTCGCATCCAAGATAATTGCCCAGATGCGATCATGACGCAGCTCGCTATTCCGGCGAGAAAGTAAAGCCAACGAAGAACCCAATGATCAAATTGGATATAATGGAGACCAGACAACCAGTTGTAGCTTGACGAGATTGGTCCGCGTGTTTGATCATATAAAAGCTCGCCGGAATACAGGTCATATGATGATGCAAATGCGCTTAACTCAACATCATTTGATGGAAAAACCTGGCGTATGAGCACCACACCGTTTGCATCGTTAAAGCCAAAGACCCTAGCTTGATCGACCTTTTGAGTTCGGCCTGCTTTTAGAGACCAGCGGGACATTGCATCTTCTACAAGACCGTCAATAGATGCACGCGAATCATTGGAGGTGCCACCGGGTGGACGAAGGACCAGACCAGACATCTCTTTTGCAGCGGCGAGTCGATCTCCTTTATACTGCACTTCCGCTGCTGACTGGAGGTAAATCGCCGCGAATATGAGTAAACCGGTAAACGGCATTGCGATATGAAACGGCAATGCGACAAGTGCCGTCACATTGTGTAAATCCAGCGTGGAGCGGCGAAGGGACTTCTTCCTCCTAAAAACAAAAAAATCTGCCACTATTTTTCGATGTATCATTAGACCAGACAAGATCATGAGCAGGAAAGAGATTGCTGCGAACCCAACAATCCACACTCCTATGCCTTTCCAGCTGATATGAAGATTATAGTGAAACGGATAGAAGAAGCCCTTTCCGGCCAGGCTATCAGTATCTGTGATGCGTTCGCCGCTAATCGGGTTCACAATAATCTGATGCGGTCTTTTTGAACGATCGCTAAAACTAATTCTCAATACGGGATCACGTCGTTTGGGATACTGGACTGTCAGGGTGTCTCCAATACCCGAATACTCAGCGATAATTTCATCCAAATAAGCATCGACCGATACAACGGTTGGATCATATGAAACCCGTAATTCGGGTTTCATCCACGCATCAGTTTCGTGGGCGAAGACAGAAAGTGTTCCCATCCAGAATACAGCGAAGATTAGACCACCGAGAAGGAGGCCGCACCATGTATGCACGGTTTTCATCGATTGTCGAAGACGATTTGCTATCCAAGCCGACCGGGACATTGTTCACAGCCCCATAATCGATTGGCGCGCACCGATGATCATCACATAAGAGAAGCCCCCAATGCAGGCCCCCAAGAGCAACGGACGCTTCGTGACGAAAGAGAAAAAAATGACGGATAAAAACACCAGGGGCGACAGTATAAATGTCAAAAATAAGACCTCGGCCCGATCCATACCGAGATTTTGCAGAGCAAGCCCTCCCGACGCGCCGGCCCCGAGTGTAAAGAAGAACCCGCCTATAAAGGCGATCGTCACCCTGACCAATATCAGAGAAATGCTCTTTGTCCGTGCGATGTAACCGTTGTGCATATCTAGTCAGAGGCACTCTAGAAGCGCGTTCGGAGTTCGACGCCGAACAGTCGTGGGTCACTGACGAAGAAGAACGGGTTGCCGACAGGCGTTACGGTACCGCTACCGGTTCCAGCCTGCGCCAAATTTTGGCTTGTAATAAACCGATCACCGAGCACATTATTGGCGAACACCGAAATCTCTGCCCACTGGTATTTGTATCCCGCTCGCGCGTTAACAATCGTGTAGTCATCAACCGCGTCGATGGATAAGTTCTCGACATCAGAAAACTGTTCGCCGGTATAAGCAACATTACCCGTTAAGAACAAACCAGAACTATGATCATATGTGAAACCTGCAGACGCGGTGACGTTCGGCGCAATGTCAAACTCGTTGCCTTCGAGGTTTTCAAAAGGGTTTCCGGCGGGTGCAGGTGGTGATACGGCAAACGGAAAATCAGTGTATTCGGTCTCTAAAAGTCCCAAAGATCCAAACACTGAGAGTTCGTCATCCACTTGGTACGCAACATCCACTTCCAAGCCATAAAACTCCGATGATCCAGCATTTAGAATTTGCGCGCCAAGACCGATGCCATCAGGGTCAGGAATGGTCACTTGTTGATCGTCCCATAGCGCGAAAAATGCGTTCGCGTTCAATCGAAGGCGATCCTCTAGCCACAAAGACCTAAAGGCCAGTTCAAAATTGGTCAGATACTCAGGATCGAACTCTTCATTTGTCAAAGGCGACGTAATTTCGGGTTGAAATAGGTATCCGCCGCCGGCACGATATCCCCGTTGAATATTGATACTAAGTGATTTTTTATCATCGATACGATAGGTGATGCTTGCCCGAGGCAAGAGTGCACTATAGTCAGCCTCCAACGGATCGGTTTGATTTGTGCCATCGCCCCCAAGTGGAAGGCTACACCCTAGGCCAGGCGCTATTGGCGACGTATCAGCGAAAACGCAGTCGGCGGGATTAGTAAATACGCTTGTAATCGTTCCTGGATTGCTAAATTCTTCATAGTCGACACGGAATCCGAAACCGAGTTCCCATTTCTCATTCACTTCGTAAGAGATGTCTGCGAATAGAGCCGCGTTTTCTGTTTTTTCGACGCTCTCTGTTGCTCTGACCGCCAAGCTACCCGTCGGCACCGTAGGCAAACCCAGTGCGTTCAAGTTGAAGTTAAATGCCGAAACGTTCTCTTGGTCCTGATTAAAATAGTACCCGCCGATCCAACCTGTAAGCGCACCGTGGTTGAATTCGGCGCGCAGTTCTGCAGAGTAAACGCTATTGTCTATTTCGCTCCCGCTGGAGGGCAATAATTGCACGCTTCGACTCGTGCTTTCGAGTGTTCCAAGCGCGACAAGGGTCCACGTTTCGTTCAGATCATAACGAACATCCAAAAGGCCGCGACTTACCTCAACATCATCAAGACGCCCGAATCCAGCCTGTCCAAATGTTACATCGCCGAATGGGTCAAAGTCATCAAAAGCACCATCTATAAAAACGGCATCGCGCCCGTCTGCAGTAGGTTCGACGATCGCGCCTGAGGGCGTAACAAGATTGAAATCACCCGCCTCGCTATCAACATAGCTAGCCGTTAGCTCAATACGCAAACCATCGAGTTGGATGGGTTCGATGAGCAGTTTTCCTCTCAAGTCCAGCGCTTCTTGGAAGCGTGAACGGGAATCCGTATTGGCATTGACTACACCAGCATCGAACTCTCGATAATCCGCGGCCAAACGAAATGCTATTTGATCTTTGACAATTGGACCTGTCACCATGCTCGAATATCGCCGTTGGTCTTGATTGCCGGCTAGGGCCCTGAAGTTTGCCCCAAACTGATACTCTGGATCAGCGGTGTCGATGACGACAGCGCCAGCCAGTGCGTTTCGACCCTGGATCGTCGACTGGGGCCCACGTAGGATTTCGACTTGTGAAATGTCCCATAGATTCGTTGGGCTTAAATTTGCATCCGGTGAATTCGGCGCTCCGTCTACATAGACGTTAGAGGTCGCGCCGCTGCCAGGTGAAGCAAGGGGAATTGCCGTGACACCGCGAATAGACAGGCCGTTAAGCCCCGCGTTGCCGTTTATAGACGCATTGGCAGACCGAAGCAGAACATCCTCCACGTCAAAAATGACCTGCTGCTCGATGAATTCAGAATCATAAATGGCTACCGAAATATCGGTCTCTTGGAGGGAAAGCCCTTTTTTGGTGCCTGTTACAATGATCCTGTCTGGAATTAGAGGTTCCTGAACCGTCTTATTTTCTGTCGTTCTCGCTTGCTGGAGTTCGTTTTGATCGACGCCAGTAGGTGCAGCAGCGAGAACATATCCTCCGTTCGGGCCCCTAATAGCCTCCAAACCAGTACCGACGAGCATAACGTTCAACGCTTCTTCTGTTGAATAACTGCCCGACAAGGCCTGAGCGCTTTTGCCAGCAACAAGTGCTCCTGGAGCAAAGATGTTCACACCTAAAGTTTCGCTGAGTTCTAGAACCCGATCGCCAAGAGGGCCTGCATCGATTTCTATATTGGTGCTTGCCGTCTGCCCGCCAACTTGGGCATGAGCGACCACTGGGCCACTCAAGATAAACGCCGACGCCATACTGAATAGCGCCGCTTTTGTTGATCTGCTTCGAACAGATTGCCCCATGATATTCCCTTTCCGGAACCAAGCCTGCGATTGCCTCTCAATCGCGATCTCAGTCCTAAGACGCCTAAGCGCCCAAAAGCGGGATCAATTTTCTGCAAAATATTTCAAGAGCACTAAAAAAAGTTCGTGGTGGTGAGACGATCTCATTCTATCGCCCTGATAACGATATGATTTTCTTCTGCGCGATCAATTGCAACAGGAAACATAACGGGGAGGGACGCTAGCATATTATCAACGTCTTCTGCATGGTATCCGAAGGTAACCGTAAGCGATGCGATGTCTTCGTTGTCATTTTCGATTGTGATCGGAACATCGCTGTATCGGTTGGCGTCTGCAATCAATTCGGCAAGTGTCGCATTGTTGTAGCGAAGCCTGTTGTCTCGCCATGCTGCAAAGCTATCGACTTCAAAGGATCGGATGGAAGACAGCCCTTTGTTCGATGTAGCTTCCACATTCTGACCGACAGATAGTGTGTGACTGTTCATTAGGCTGGAAGGTTTGGCATCAAGTATGAACGGGTGCTTTACTTCGACACTCCCTTCAGCGACGGATAAACGCACAACGCCACCATTGCTACGCACATCGAAGACAGTGCCTAATACGCTTGCTTCGAACTGTTCCGCTTTGACTGTAAATGGTCGGCTTGGCGCACGTTCAACGTCGAAGATGACAGCGCCTTTGTGCATTTTGACGGTGCGTGACACTTCCGAAAATGCGACTTCGATTGACGTGGCTGGGCCGAGTGTCAGCGCACTTCCATCCGGCAAATTCACTATGCGTGTTTCGCCTATCTTCGTTGAATAGACCGTAACCTCTGCAGTGGTGTTGATACTCACACTCTGTGGAGACGAATTGAGATTTGGGACCATAAAGACCGCGATCGCTGCGGTGGAAGCAAGGCCGGCAATGGTAGCTGATCCAGTGCCGATGCTCCACCTCGGCCACCTTGCATCAGCCAAGACACCACGGATTTGATCGATAACACTGGCCCGAAAGAACTCAGGGCGTACTCTCTTATTGTTCAGCGTCCCATAAGCATCCCAAACAGTGGTTGCTTGATCAAACGCTTGCTCGTGGCGAGGATCCTCGGAAAGCCAAGCCTCGAATGCCTGCCTCTCGTCGGGCTCAATTTGGCCAGCATCAATCAGGATACGCCATTCAAGCGCTCGATTGCGAAGCTCAATCGGAAATTCTGGTCCCTCGGGAGACATTACGCTTTTTTCTCCGCGACCTCGTGCATGGCCGTTTGAATTTCGCAAGCGGCTTTCACAACGTGACGTGCCACAGCTCGCCGTGTGATCCCCAGCTTTTTGCCAATTGCCGTGAAAGACATCTGGTCCACTCGGTGCCACAGAAATGCTTTTCGACGGCGCGCTGGCATTGATTGCAGGACCTGGTCAATAATCAGCAACTGCTCTTTTGTAGCTAAGACGCTTTCAGGGTCAGAACCGGGACTCTCGATCGCGAAATAAAGCTGTTCGATTTCGTAGTCATATTTTGTGCGTCGCGCTACCGAACGTTTGTTTGAGATTACGAGATTGCGCGCCGTGCGCCACAAAAATGCACGTAAGTTCCTGATACTGGAAAGGTCGTGGTGCTCAATCAGTCTTTGAAATGCTTCTTGGGCTATATCCTCTGGGTCAGGGGGACCAGACCCATAAACCTTACGTAAGTATGCCGCGAGCGGTCGCAGTTGTTCTGCATACAAATGACTGACAGTCTTGTCCGCCTCAGACAGCCTATCTGACTGACGAGCGGGATTCGACACTGGATGCGCGACAGTTAAATCGTATCGCTCACCGCGCTCGGCCATAGCCGCTTACCCCTGTTCAACGATGCCGCTGCGGAACACAGAGCTCGTGCGTAAACAGATTGTAGGTGATGAGGTGCAGGCCAGCTTCATAGCGCTCGACATCCATTGATATCGGCGCAGCCGACGATTGAGAACGATTTGCAACATCTTACAGTGTAGATACGCAAATTCAAGAAATTAGCTGTCGCAACCGTTCACGGGATCTTCGGTTACCCGATTTCTCTCTTAAGAAGTCCCGGTTTTTAACCAATGGGCGTCTTAGCAATAGCGAAAGCAACCCGCATTCTATCCAGCCCAGATTACAGAAGGCTGATAAACGCTATTCGGAGGCCTGTATGCAAAAAAGATCGATTGCAGAGCGGTTGGGTGCCGCAGGTGGCATGGTCACGGATCAAAGACGGATCGTGTGCGCGGTGTTAGAGAAGTCAAAAGATCATCCCGACGCAGAGTTGATCTTTAAACGAGCGCGAAAAGCCGATTCTAAAATAGCTCTTGCAACAGTGTATCGGTCTTTGAAAGCGCTGGTCGACTTGAATCTGATAGTGACCCATGACTTCGGGGACAACCGCACTCGTTACGAGATCAAGGATGATGATCATCACGACCATTTGGTTTGTGTCAGCAGCGGCAAAGTCATCGAGTTCCACAACCCCAAACTGGAAAAACTGAAACGAGAAATCGCCGCACGCCTGGGCTACAGTTTGGAAAGTCATCGGCTTGAACTCTATGGGCGTCCAGCCGATGTTGACGAACAAACGGCACAGCGAAAGAGTGAAACCGGCGCTTCAAAACCAAGCTGATCCGAGGCGGTCGTCGCTTCCGCATGAAAGTTTTTCTGAACGTTCGAATGTGCATAGCGAACGACGCAATTTAGCCAAAACCCAAAAATACTTGAGCCGCTTAAACTTGCCCCAAGTCAGCCGTTGAAGGCCCTGTCCGCTGTGCGGCGAGTTCGAGACATCAAGCACACATCAAGCAATATCCGTTTTGGGGAGAGTTTAAGACATACGGGTTCGAGGGTCATGTGCTTGGCTCCTCTTTTGAGGGGATTGTTTCGGCGGGCGCGTCATGCTGTTGCGTGAGTAAGTCGGCTGCGTCCCAGTTTCTTGCTTCTGCGACTGCCGGTTCTGAATGGCGAGGAAAACAAGCGTCGGGAAAATTAGGACGACTGCAATGATCTGTGTGGTGTAGTACAGGGTTTCGAGGGTCATTCTTGGACCTGCAACTTATCACTTTCGTGAGAGCAA
>JBCDDS010000027.1:0-33111 GCA_039180185.1 Pseudomonadota bacterium
TGTCACCCTCCCACTGTACGATCCAACCCGGTAATCTGGCGTACAACATAGTGCAACGGTGTCCAAAATTTCCGACAATGCATTTGGTCATGACGCCATGATGGTCGGTTAAGACACAGCTGGACTGGCAACCACAGTAAATCTTCATGATGTAGGCTTCCTTAGGACCTACTTGGACTGTGCCGGTCAAATTGGTTACCGCTGCTGCGCAAGATAAAGAGATTTCTGCATGCTAAGGTGACCCTTTTTGCCGGCGCGAAATAGAGCGAAGCAGAAGCTCTAACCATTTTGGGTGAGCGCAGTCAGGGTCTGCGAGCTGCCAGGCAGGTTATAAAGCTTCTTCAAACCGCAAAACGAAAAGCCCACTGACTGAAGAGATGAGATCCCAAGTTCATTTGCTCTTCCCAAACCCGTCAGAATCTCCTATACGCGCGCATCTGATCTCGGACCTTGCTGGACGACATCCCGGCTAGTGCCCGTAACCTCTTAAAATAAAGGAGAGACCCGATGTCGATATCTGCCGAAGAAAAGGCCAAAGTGATCAAAGAATACGCGACCAAAGAGGGCGACACTGGCTCTCCGGAAGTTCAGGTTGCTATTCTCACTTCACGGATCAGCACGCTGACCGAGCACTTCAAAACCCATAAGAAAGACAACCACGGTCGTCGTGGTCTTCTGAAGATGGTGGCGCAGCGCCGCAAGCTGCTGGAATATGTCAAGGACAAAGACGTGGCGCGTTATCAGGACCTGATCAAGCGTCTTGGCATCCGTCGCTAGATCCAAACATATTCTAAGATGCATCGCACCCCTCGGGTGCGATTTGCTTTTGTGCCTTAGGGATTGGCGGGCTTCGCGCGTTTCGCAAAGAGCCGTCCATCGGTAACGGCGAAGCCAAATGCTATGATGCCGAAACCAATCCACGCCTCAGGTTTCATTTCCTCACCCAGAAACGAAACGCCGAGCGCAATCGCGAATACAGGCACCAGCAGCGTCGATAGCAAAAGGTTGGCCGCCCCTGCACGTGCGAGAATGGCAAAATAGAGCACATAGGCCAGTGAAGTTGAAAACACCGCCAATCCGATCAACGCCGACCAGGATGTCGCGGTGAGTGAGAGGTTTGGCGTGCCCTCGATCCAAAACACCATTGGGATCATCAAAACCGTGCTGCCGACCAACATGCCAAACGCGTTGACAAGTGGTGGTGACCCAGAAAGCGCAACGCGCCCCCAAATACCAGCAAACGCATAAGACAGTGTCGCGGCCAACACTGCGAGTTGCGCCACATTGGCTGGATTGAACCCGGTCAGTGCCTCCGGCCCCATGATAAAGGCAACGCCCGCTACACCCAAAGCCGCGCCTAGGATTTTCTTAGCGGTCAGCGGCTCATCTTTCAAAAGCACCCCCGCAATCACAGCGGTGGACATGGCGGTGGTGGCGTTCAGGATGGAGGCCAAGCCGCTTTCAATCTGCGTCTGCCCCCAGAAAATCAAGGAAAACGGAATGGCGTTGTTGAGCGCGCCCATGATCAGATAGGCGCCCCAGATCCGAAGTGAACTTGGCAAAGAGAGGCCTTGGACAATCAAAATCAAACCCAAGATCGGCAGAGCCCAAACCACGCGGTGCAACGTGATTGTCAGCGGCGGCACCTCACGCAGCGCCACTTCGGCAAAGAAGAAAGACCCGCCCCAGACCGCTGCCAGAAGTACAAGCATTAGGCCGGATTTAAAATCCATGGCAGGGATGGGGTTTTGGTTCATCGCAAGACGGTCCATAGAGAGACTGAGTGCAACTTTCCAGTAATGCCACCAATGAGCGACCCGTTTCCTGCGACTTTTGGCGAAAGTGAATGATCAGAATTTTTCTATCTGTCTTCACTGCAATGTCGCTTGTCGTTCTGGGCGATACGGCTGGAAAGACGCTTACCGCTTTAGGCGTGGCGCCTGTCTTTGTCGCGTGGACACGGTTCGGGCTTGCGGCACTTATCATAGCGCCGTTTTGCGGCCTGACGCGGGCCGATTTGCCGTATCTGAAAGACTGGCGGTTGTGGTTGCGCGCAGTTTTAATCTGCGGCGGCGTGACCGCCATTCTCACAGCATTGAAAACCGAACCAATCGCAGACGTCTTCGGCGCCTTCTTCATCGGCCCAATCGTGGCCTACGTGCTTTCGGCCTTCTTTCTCAAGGAACGCGTCACAATAGCGCGTAGTCTGCTTTTGATTGTCGGATTCCTGGGAGTACTCCTGGTCGTTAAACCCGGCTTTGGGGCTTCCACCGGTCTGCTATTCGCCCTGCTCGCAGGCGTGTTTTACGGCGGCTATCTGACCGCTACACGCTGGCTCGCCCCAGTGGTGCGCCCACGCCTGTTGCTGTTCTCGCACCTCGCCATTGGCGGTCTCATCCTCGCGCCTGTAGGTCTGACAGTGCCAACGCCTGAGCTGTCACCCTTCGTAGTATCGATGCTGCTGGCCAGCGCCTTTTGCTCCACTGCAGGCAACTACATCCTAGTAATGGTCAGCCGCACCACACCAGCCGGCGTCATCTCCCCACTCATTTACACCCAACTCATTGCCGCAATGATCGCTGGTTTCGTGTTCTTCGGTGATTTGCCAGACCTTACCGCCTTCGCCGGACTAGTGCTCATATTCTGCTCCGGCTTGGTCTCGCTCGTCTTTGTGAAACGAGAGAACAAATCCACGTAAATGCTACATAATGCGTCCCTCGGCGGTATTAGCCATGCATCTCTTTCCAACACCGTGAAAACCCTGTAAGGCGCACCCATCTGAAACGTGACGCTCTAGACCCCGGCGCATGGAACGATAAGGGGGTCGGCGGCAATGGGGCCGCCAATGAAACGGAGAAACCGGGATACGCCCGGCCTGCTCTCCATACAGGAAACGATGAATGTTCAAAGAAGTGAAAAAATCGATCCAGTGGGGCGAAGAAACGCTGACACTGGAAACGGGCAAGATTGCCCGCCAGGCGGATGGATCCGTCGTCGCCACCCTTGGCGAAACCTCCGTGATGGCGAACGTAACCTTCGCCAAGGAGCCGAAAGAAGGACAGAGCTTTTTCCCGCTGACTGTCCATTATCAAGAGAAATACTATGCTGCGGGTAAGGTGCCCGGTGGCTTCTTCAAACGCGAGGCGCGTCCGACCGAGAAAGAGACACTGACCGCCCGCCTGATTGACCGACCCATCCGTCCTCTTTTTGTAGACGGTTTCAAAAACGAAGTACTGGTGATGTGCACTGTGCTTTCGCACGATCTGGTAAACGATCCGGACATCGTCGCGATGATCGCGGCCTCTGCTGCGCTGACCATTTCTGGCGCACCGTTCCGTGGTCCGATCGGCGGATGCCGCGTGGGCTTTGTCGATGGTGAGTATGTCCTGAACCCCGAAGTTGATGACATGGATATGCTGCGCTCCAACCCGGAGCAGCGTCTCGATCTGGTCGTTGCAGGCACCAAGAACGCGGTGATGATGGTCGAGTCAGAGGCCTACGAGCTCACAGAAGAAGAAATGCTTGGCGCAGTCACCTTCGCCCATGAGCAGATCCAGCCAGTGATCGACCTAATCATTGATCTGGCAGAGGAAGCGGCAAAAGAGCCGTTTGAGTTCCAACCGCCCGACTACAACGATCTCTACGAAGCTGTTAAAGCGGCTGGCGAAGACGATATGCGTAAGGCCTTCGCTATTACCGATAAGCAAGAGCGCGTGGCAGCCGTCAACGCAGCGCGTGAGGCGATCAAGGAAAAGCTTTCTGAAGAGCAGCTTGAGGACGAAAACCTTGGTTCTGCTATGAAGAAGCTTGAGGCCGGTGTTCTGCGCGGTGATGTAGTCAAAAACGGCCGTCGTATCGATGGCCGCGCCCTCGATGAGGTGCGTGACATCGTCTGTGAAACAGGACTTCTGCCACGTACGCATGGCTCGGCGCTGTTCACCCGAGGTGAGACGCAGGGTCTGGTCGTGACAACACTCGGCACTGGTGACGACGAGCAAATCATCGACGCGCTCCACGGCAATTTTCGTTCCAACTTCCTGCTGCACTACAACTTTCCACCTTATTCGGTTGGTGAAGCAGGTCGCGTAGGCCCTCCGGGTCGTCGAGAAATTGGCCACGGCAAGCTCGCGTGGCGCGCGCTACAGGCGGTTTTGCCTGCGGCGACCGACTTCCCTTACACGGTCCGCGTGGTTTCAGAGATCACCGAATCCAACGGCTCGTCTTCCATGGCGTCTGTTTGTGGTGGCTCTCTATCGATGATGGACGCGGGCGTGCCGCTAAAAGCGCCGGTAGCCGGTGTCGCCATGGGCCTCGTGCTCGAAGACGATGGCTCCTACGGCATCCTGACCGACATTCTTGGTGATGAGGACCATCTCGGCGACATGGACTTCAAGGTGGCTGGTACCGAGGCGGGCATCACCTCTCTGCAGATGGATATCAAGGTCGCAGGCATCACGCCTGAGATCATGAAAAGTGCCCTGGCACAGGCCAAGGAAGGCCGGATGCATATCCTGGGTGAGATGTCCAAGGCGATCACGGAGGCGGGCGAGTTTTCGGTCCACGCGCCACGCATCGAGACCATGAACATACCAACCGACAAGATCCGTGAAGTGATCGGCTCAGGCGGTAAGGTGATCCGCGAGATCGTAGAGGTCTCGGGTGCCAAGGTCGACATCAACGACGACGGCGTGATCAAGATCGCCTCGCCCAACGGCGAAGCCATTCAGAAGGCTTATGACATGATCCACTCGATCGTGGCGGAACCGGAAGAAGGCCACATCTACAAAGGTACGGTCGTCAAGATCGTCGATTTCGGTGCTTTTGTGAACTTCTTCGGCAAACGTGACGGTCTGGTCCATGTCAGCCAGATCGAAAACCGCCGTTTGAACCATCCGTCTGACGTTCTGAAAGAAGGTCAGGAAGTGTGGGTCAAACTGCTCGGTTTCGACGACCGCGGCAAGGTCCGTCTGTCGATGAAAGTGGTCGATCAAGAAACCGGCGAAGAGGCCAAGAAAGAAGAACCCGCGGACGAGTAAAGGAACGCTTGTCAAAAGCGTTTTTAACTTAATGCTCTGAGTAGCGTCGTATGCCTTTGCCGCCGAAAAGTGGCATGGACATACGGCGCTAATTTTTTGCAAGATTTCGAAAGACGTTAAAGTGCAGCGGGATACTTTCAGATTTCAGGGAAAGTCAAAAAACTAAAAACGGCTTATGTCTAGAATTAGAGGGCTTCTCTAGCTCGGCAAGGTGGAGTTGATGAGCAAGACGAACACAACCAAAAATCGAACGCCCGGTTCAAGGTTTTTCGAGTGTGATATTTTGCCTTCGCAGAAATTCGACCGACCGTTGAATTCAACTTTCGAAGGAGCGCGGTTTTGAGCGAGCAAGTTATCACGCGAGCTGAGATGGTTTCTGCCATGGAGGCGCAGTTTTTCGCAAACGTTACTGAAAGGCACGGACAGAATTGGCAGCGACTCAATACGATCATGTGTGAGCAGGGCGCTGGACAAGCCACCGCAATAACCGATTTCCACATTTTTGAACTATGCCATGGCGGCAGTCTGACAGCCAACTGCCGAGCCGAGACAGAAAGCGGCGATCATCAAAGCGACATAAAGCTAATACCTGGCGCTTTGCAGTATGCGCAGGCTCAAAGTAGTCAGGAATTTGAAACGAACGGTCACTATCTTGTTCAGCAGATATTTATTGAAGATGAAATCTTCCAAGAAGTGGCGGCTGGGATAGCCCCTGGCGATCCAGACAACCTGAAGCCACTTGCATTTCATGGAGTCTTCGAACCAAAGTTGAAGCAATTGGCTGAGCTCATTTTAGATGAAGCGCGCATGAATGCTCCGGGGGGCGAGCTCTATGCCGATCTCCTGGCACAGCAGATCGCGCTGATCATTCTCCGGCGCCGACTGGGTTCGAAGGTAAAAAAGCCAAATATTCGTCCGTTGTCCGATGATGAGATTTCGAGGGTGATCGAATTCATGGAAGCTAATCTTGAAGAGGTGGGTGGCCTGGACACGCTTGCCGCGGTCGTAGATATGGATGTTTTCAGCTTCACACGTGCTTTCAAGGCAAAGACCGGCGAGGCCCCCCATCAATTTCTGATTGGCCGTCGTCTAAACAGGGTAAAGGACATGCTGCTTAACAGCACTGAACCATTGGTGGAAATCGCATACGCGACCGGCTTTTCCAACCAGTCCCATATGACTGCGAGCTTCTCAAAACATGTTGGTCAATCACCAGGCGCCTACCGAACGGCAATAAAGAAGTAATTGTAGACTTTGGCCAGAAATCTCTCTGGGTAAGCCTCGCGTGTGCTCTGTTTAGTTTGTGGAATATTACTTACGGGGCGAAACGATCAACTTTTCCCATGTCGCGTTCAACCGTGGCGTGTCATTTCATATACAACACCGATCAGCACAAGCCACTCACGGGCACGCAGGCCGGTGGGGCCTCAGTTCTATACTGAGGCCTTCATCTTTTCTCGTCTCTCAAACAGGCAATGCTGTCGTCTGCAAAACAGTTCTCAAGGCGAAGCTTGATTGCATTTTCGCCACGCCAGGCAGGCGCGTCAGATACTGACGGTGAATGCGGGCGAAATCTTCGGTGTCTTCGGTCATGAGTTTCAGGATGTAATCCGCCGTTCCCGCCGTCAGATGACACTCCAAGACGTCTGGGATCAGAGAAACCGCCTGCTCAAACGCCTCCAGAATATCTTCTGACTGCGTAGTTAGAGTGATTTCGACAAACACCGTCGTCGGCACACCCATCTTTCGCGGATCAAGCAGCGCCACGTAACCTTTGATGTAGCCTTCTGCCTCCAACCGCTGCACCCGGCGGTGACAAGCAGATGCCGAAAGTCTTACCTCATCGGCAAGATCGGCATTTGATATGCGCCCGCGCTTTTGCAGAGCAGCAAGCAGACGACGATCCATCGTATCAAGAGACATTAGCGCAATATCCTTCTTATATAATGTGATTTAATCATAGAAAATTCGCAAAATACCATCAAGCACAACTCATTTTTCAATCCAATTGCGTCGAAATAAGCGTATGCATGCACGAACGTCACGGGGAGGATGTCACATGAAAATCGGTTGCCCGACTGAGATCAAACCACAAGAATTTCGCGTTGGAATGACACCAAACGCGGCCCAGGAAGCGGTGGCGAACGGACATGATGTGGTCATTCAGGCCGGTGCAGGGAAAGGCGCAGGATTTGAGGACGCGGACTATACCGCGGCAGGAGCCGCAATTGTCGACACCGCGGAAGAGATTTTCGCGTCCGCAGATATGGTCGTCAAGGTTAAGGAGCCGCAGGCGGTGGAGCGCAAAATGCTGCGCGAGGGACAAGTACTCTTCACTTATCTTCACCTGGCCCCCGATCCTGAGCAGACCAAAGACCTGCTCGAAAGTGGCTGCACAGCGATTGCCTACGAAACCGTGACAGATGACAACGGAGGGCTGCCTTTGTTGGCACCTATGTCAGAGGTGGCCGGTCGTTTGGCGCCTCAGGTTGGCGCATGGACACTACAGAAAGCCAATGGCGGGCGCGGCGTCCTCATGGGCGGTGTGCCAGGTGTTGGACCGGCCAATGTGTTGGTCATCGGTGGTGGTGTCGTGGGCACGCACGCGGCGCGCATTGCGGCCGGGATGGGGGCGGATGTAATCGTTTTGGATCGCTCCTTGCCTCGGCTCAAATACCTTGATGACGTGTTTGGCGGTACGTTCAAGACGGGTTACTCCTCCGCCGGTCTTTTAGCCGAACATCTGGGACAGGCGGATATGGTGATCGGTGCGGTTCTGATCCCCGGCGCCGAAGCACCCAAGCTGGTCAGCCGTGTACAATTTGGGATGATGAAACCCGGTGCCGCGTTAGTGGATGTGGCGATTGATCAGGGTGGGTGTTTTGAAACCTCAAAGGCCACAACACACGCCGACCCGATCTATGAGGTCGACGGGATCATGCACTACTGCGTGGCCAACATGCCGGGTGCCGTCGCGCGGACGTCCACCATCGCGCTCGGCAACGCTACAATGCCCTTCATGCTGTCGCTGGCGAATAAAGGTTGGAAGGCAGCGTGTTCAGAAGACCCTCATTTGCTGAACGGGCTGAATGTGCATGCGGGAAAGCTCACGTATTATGCCGTTGGAAAAGCGCTAGGCCTGGACGTCATCTCACCTCAGGTTGTGATCAAGGGTTGAGCAAAATATGTGCTAACTGGCGAGCTCACGACGGTAAACACCCGGGGATGTGCCATACGCTTTCGAGAAGGCAGATGTCATATGAGACTGGCTGGAGAATCCGCAGGCATAAGCAATATCAGCAAGTGGCAGGCTTGTTTTCGAGAGCATACCCTCCACTCTCTTAATCCGCTCACCCATGAAGTAGTTGTAGGGGCTTTGACCGGTGCGGGCACGAAATGACCGCGAGAACTGATACACGTCCATGCCCACGATAGCAGCAAGGTCAGTGAGCGTGACACGTTCATCCAATTGATCTTCTAATGCGACGCGAACTTTCTCGAAGCTGACATCGTCCAACGGTTTAGCCTTGGTTTCCTGCGGGCCGACACGATCAGAGAGTTTCAACATTTGAGCGGCCAATGCATAGGTCATATGGTCAGCATAAAGAGCGCCCTGAGGGTTTCCGGCTTCGGCTTCTGACCAAAGAGCTATGGCGATCTGCTGAACCAGCGGATCTTTGAAATCCATCGTATGTAGCTTCTCAAGATCGCTCAAACTGCCAGAGTTGAGCGTTGATTGGGCTTGTTCGAATATCTCTGATGCTAATCCCAGGATCACAAGACTGAACTGACCAAAAACTTCGTAGTCTGTCGATGTCGCTGGAGGCGCAAAGATAAAGCGCCCTCGTTGGATAACACCTTGGAACCTGTTCGCGCCTAGATCGATACTGGCGTGACTGTTGCCTTTAACAATGTACTGCAACGCATAGTCGGAAACGGGAGGATCCGGATAATGACCAGCAGGCACATTTTCCAACCTGGTTAGACCCATTTCGCACGTGCCCAGTAAACTTGCGCCGACAGTCCATGGCCGTGCAACAAACTCACCATAATTAGCGTACTGGTAAAAGGTGTCGTAACCTTCTTCCGAATGCGTCGTATTTCCATTCGTCATCCGTGTCTCCTCAGAGCCAGCGATAGTAACGGGCTACGTCAACGCGGCTCGGGTTTACGCTTGGCACAGCAACAAGGTGGCATGCACATAGATTTCCTAATAATAGACGAAATCTATCAATCTTCGAAATTTTTATCACGATCTTGCACCTTTTCCTTGTTTTACTGCTTACATGTTCCAATCCTTGCGAAGCCAATCTTCACGATTTCGCAATAGCAAAAACGAACTGACTATGGTTCGTTCGGGTGGCGCGCACCTTTGCAAAAGCATTCGCCCGCGCGGGATAGCATATACAAAATGCGTTAGGCGAAGCAGTTCGGATGAAGCTGATGTAGCCGCCGATTATTACAGAAGACTAAGCCAAGGTTGGCTACTTACCCTGGAAGCTCACGGCGGTAAGCACCGGGTGAGGTTCCGTGCACGTTCGAGAAGGCCGAAGTCATATGAGACTGGCTTGAGAAACCGCAGGCATATGCAATTTCAGACAGAGAGAGGTTCGACTTTGCGAGCATGCCTTCAACTTTTCTGACACGCTTACTCAATAAATAGCTGTACGGACTTTGACCAGTTCGGGCGCGAAACGCGCGTGAAAACTGATAAACATCCATGCTGACAATGGCGGCGAGATCGGCAAGTGTCACTTGCTTGCCAATTTGCTCTTCCATGGCGTTACGAACCTTACCGAAACTTTCTTCGTCGAGCGGTTTAGACTTGGTTACCTGCGCACTAATGCGATCCGAAAGTTTTAAAAGTTGTACCGCCAAAGCGAATATCATGTGATCGGCATATTGCGCGCCAAGAGGGTTTCCGGCCTGCGCTTCCGACCACAGCGCAATAGCAAGCTGCTGGACCAACTTGTCTTTAAAACCTGTCGTGTGCAGTGCCTTAAAATTTGTTCCAATGTCACTTTTAAGTGCTGCGTTTGCCTGTTTGAACGTTTCGGATTTCAAACCCAGTATCAAAACACTGAACGGCCCGCAAACTTCGTAGTTGGTATGCGTCTCGGGAGGCGCGAAGATAAAGCGGCCGCGTTGGATTACGCCCTGAAATTTGTTTTTGCCGAGTTCGATATTTGCATGGCAGTTACCTTTCATAATGTACTGCAGCGCATAGTCTGAGACCGGGGGATGAGAGTAGTGACCAGCCGGCACGTTCTCCAACCTGATCAGCCCGACCTCAGAAGCGCCCAATTGATTGGCACCAACGACCCATTGTCTTGCAACAAACGCACTGCGCTTGGCGTATTGATAGAAGGTGTCGTAGCCTCGTGCTGACGGGGATGTATATCCGTTTGTCATCAGCGCCTCCTAAAGTTTCGCGATAGCCGGGTTCAGCTAATCGAGAAGTCGAGTGCGCTAATGGCATAGCAACAAAACGGCGCGCATACAGATTTGGAAACCATAGACGAAAACTATCAATCCACGAATTTTTCCACAATGTTGGATAGTTAGACAACGTTTCGTGCACTTCAGCACCTTTGATCAACGCATACTAATCAAGGTGCAGTATCATTTGTTGTCCGTGTAAAACAAAAGTTGAACTCAATTCGTTCAGATACTTCCGAGAATATATTTCTCAAGTCGCAGATCTCGCAAACCGTCGCGCTAATTCTCCCGAAAATGCGCAACGATGAAGAAAAAGCAAGCCACCAGAAAAAATAGGCTGCCTGTTACACCCCAAAAACTACCGATGCTGGCGATGAGGAAGGCCAACGCCGATAGCGTGAAAAGCACCCAACCTATCAATAGTAGAGTCTTCGTGCTCACCAGGACACCCGCTTTCCTTCGAGCACAGTGAAAGGTTCATATCCATCTGATCTTTTCCAGCCGTAACCTTCGTCCACCTTGAGGACGGTGTAGCCAGTCCAGCCGGTCTGTTCCCACCAACTTTCGTATTGGTCTGTGTCGATATTCACGCGCCATCGCCCAATGTCCGGCATACGACCTTCCGGGATGTAGGCGGTTTCGCCGTTCTCGCCGAAATACTGCGTGTAATTGTTTCCGGACCAAACCCCTTTAATCGTGTTACCGTTCAGAAGAGTTTCGATCTCTTCTGCAGTAAGTTTTTCTTCAGCGAGTGACGCTTGGAAAGCCAATACAAAAAAACCAAAAATTAAAATTTGCAAAAATCGCATGGATCAGTCTCCGGCTTCGATTAGAATGGCACGAAAATCGTTAACGTTGGTGAGCGTGGGACCAGTGACCACCTGATCTCCGATCTTCTCAAAAAAACCGTGCGCGTTGTTCGCCGCGAGTTCAGATGGTGCGTTGATTCCGGCTTCGACCGATTTGCCGATGGTGTCTGGTCCAATGATCGCTCCTGCCACTTCAGCCGCACCATCGACGCCGTCTGTGTCACACGCGATGGCATGGATACCAGCCTTGGCACGCAGCGCCACCGCCAACGCCAACGCGTATTCAGCGTTCGGTCCGCCGATACCATCTCCAGTTCGGGTAACTGTGAGTTCTCCTCCAGACAGCAAAAGAACAGGTGCGTCTTCTGAAGTAAGTTCTGAACGGATCTCCAACGCCATTTTCGCGTGCGACTTCGCGACCTCTCGCGCTTCCCCTTCTATAGCATCTCCAAGAATACGGGTTTCTACACCGGCCTCTCTTGCAAGATCTGCGGCGGCGTCAAGCGACTGAGAAGGGGCGGCGTAGATGACGTTTTCGACTTTGGAGAGCCGCTTATCTTCCTTCGCCACCGGGTTACCGCCAGTTTCGAGAAAGGCTTTGATCGCGGCTGGTGGTTGGACCTTCCAGCGCTTGAGCTTTGCCAAAGCTTTCTGAGCGTCGCCGTCATCGCCAACGGTCGGACCACTTGCGATATCACCCGGATCATCACCCGGAACATCGGATATCAGAAGCGCCAGCATTGAGGCCGGATAGGCCGATGCGGCCAACTTTCCGCCTTTAACCGACGAAATCTGTTTGCGAATGCCGTTGATGTCACCAATGGGCGCGCCAGAGGCTAACAGAGCATCCGTCAGCGCGCGCTTTTCCTCCAAGGTGATCTCACCTGCTGGCGCCGTAAGTAGCGCTGACCCTCCGCCAGAAATCAACGCCAGTACGGTGTCCTCCTTCGTCAGGCCTTCCACCAGTTCCAACATCCGCTGGGTCGCGATCATCCCAGCCTGATCAGGCACAGGGTGGGCGGCCTCAACAATCTCAATGCCTTTGCAAGGTCGGGCATAGCCGTACCGCGTGATCACCAATCCCTTGCAGGGCCCATAGGCGGCCTCAACTGCCTCTGCCATGCGCGCGCTGGCCTTGCCAGCACCGATCACCGTAAGCGGCTCTGGCTTTTCAGGCAGATAGGCCGCCAGCGATTGCATTGGGTCCGCCACTTCGACAGCACGATCGAATAACCGACGCAAAAAGGCTTTTGGGTCTTCTGCCATTTTAAGGCTCCAAAACAAGCATCGGTTATTCCTAACCGCGCTGGCCAGCGAGCAACAGCCCGAAAGAGGCATCGCTTGACAAACATCCGACCAAGGGCGACAGACGCCGCCATGTTGATGAGCTTTCTCCTTGTCGGGATCGGTGGAGCAATCGGCTCCATGCTTCGTTTTGGCGTGGGCACAGCAGTGGCGCGTGCGACCGACACAAGCTTTCCCTTAGCCATATTGCCGGTCAATGTAGTGGGTTCATTTCTCATGGGACTTTTTGTAGTCCTTTCTTTTCAACGTGATTTGGCGCACCTAAACCCACTTGTCATGACAGGTATTTTAGGCGGTTTCACAACGTTCTCTGCCTTTTCACTTGAAGCATTCACGCTTTATGAACGGGGAGAGACTGGCGCGGCAGCGCTCTATATTGGCCTTTCTGTTGTTCTTTCAATCTTGGGCCTGGCCCTTGGCGTTTGGTTGGGGCGCGGCCTCTGGCAATGAGTGGCGTACAGCTTATCACCGTCGCGGATGGCGAAGGACAACAGCGTCTTGATCGCTGGCTGCGCCGTCGCTTCCCACATGTATCCCAAGGCCGGATCGAGAAGATGTGTCGCAAGGGCGAACTCCGCATCGATGGCGCACGCGTGAAAGCCAGCACACGATTGATTGAGGGTCAAGATGTGCGTGTACCACCGTTGCCCTACGAGAGCGCTCCGGCTGAACCACAAAGACGCGCTGTTTCAGACGCAGATGCAAAGATGATCCAAAGCTGCGTCATCTACCGCGATGACCATGTGCTTGCGCTTAACAAACCTCCGGGGCTACCGGTGCAGGGCGGAAGCAAGCAAACCCGCCACATCGATGCCCTTTCAGAGGCGCTTCGCTTTGATGTGGATGAGCCGCCGCGGTTGGTTCACCGCCTAGACAAAGATACGTCCGGCGTTCTGCTGCTGGCGCGAACACGCGCAGTCGCCGCGCGGCTGACTTCCGCATTCCGGCATCGAGAGACGCGCAAAATCTATTGGGCGGCGGTTGCAGGCGTACCCTCGCCTCGCATGGGCACGATCCGTTTTGGCCTTGTGAAGGCGCCAGGACATGGAGCCACGGGCGAAGGCGAGAAAATGCTTTGCATTCAACCAAAAGAGATCGCCTCGTACCCTGGAGCAAAGACGGCCACCTCGAACTATGCTGTATTGGACGCTGGCGCCAATCGGCTTGCCTGGGCTGCTTTGGTGCCAATCACAGGTCGCACGCACCAACTCCGGGCGCATATGGCGGGTATAGGGCATCCAATCGTTGGCGATGGGAAGTATGGCGGATCAGGACAAGAAAATCTTGGAGATGGATGGGGCGCTCAACTCGGCGGTGAAATAAGCCGCAAACTGCACTTGCACGCGCGATCACTTACATTTCAGCATCCGGTTACTGATGCGACAGTCAATTTAGTCGCGCCGCTGCCCGAACACATGCTTCGAACTTGGGAGATGTTGCAATGGCGCGAAAAGGATGTGCCAGATGACCCATTTGAGGAACTGACATGAGTGCGCCATTGCGACTTGTTGTCTTCGATGTCGACGGCACGCTTGTCGATAGCCAGAATGACATCGTCGCCGCCATGGCGCATGCTTTTGAGAGAGCAGAGGAGCCGGCGCCCAGCCGGTCCCAAGTTCTTTCAATTGTTGGATTGTCCCTCGAGAATGCAATGCAAAGACTAGCGCCAGCGCTTCCTTCCAAGAAGCACAACGCCATGGTCGAGTGGTACAAGGAGGCATACATGTATTTGCGTGCGAAGACCGGCGCAGCCCAGTCTTCTCCGCTGTATCCTGGAGCGCTCGATGCATTGACAAGCATACATAATGTCCCGAACACTTTGCTCGGCCTTGCTACCGGCAAGTCACGTCGAGGTTTGGACAAGCTTTTGGATGGACATGATCTGCACCATTTCTTTGTCACTAAACAGGTCAGCGACCATCACCCATCCAAACCGAACCCAGCGATGCTTCAGGCTGCACTATCCGAAACCGGAGTTGACGCGGCACAAGCGGTGATGATCGGTGATACTAGTTTCGATATGGAAATGGCGCGTTCAGCGGGCGTGGCGGCCATAGGGGTTACTTGGGGTTATCATTCCGTTGAAGCCCTGTGTGCGGCAAATATAATTGTCGATGACTTCAAAGAACTACCCAATGCGCTCGATCAACTTTGGGAAAGTCAAACATGAATGCTTGGAAGGCTAAGCGTTTCTGGAAAGGCACTTCCGTGGTCGAGCTTTCAACAGGTTTCTCGGTGAAACTGGATGAACGTGACGTCAAAACGCCGGCAAAGGCTAACTTAATTCTTCCAACATACGCCTTGGCAAAAGCAATTGCTCGCGAATGGGATGCGCAGCAGGAGGAAATCGATCCGCACTCCATGCCTGTCACGCGCGCAGCGAACGCAGCGATAGACAAAGTTTCGCAGCAGCAAAAAGAAGTTACCGATATCGTCGCTGCTTACGCGGACGCTGACTTGTTGTGCTATCGAGCTACAGGGCCAATTTCTTTGATTGAAAGACAGAACCAGGCTTGGGATCCGTTGCTTGACTGGGCTGAAGACACTTTTGGTGTTCGGCTTCAGTTGGTCGAAGGGGTTATGCATGCGGCTCAAAACCAAGAAGAGCTGAAGAAATTGACGGCCGATGTGCACAAGATGGATGCCTTTGCCCTTACAGCTTTCCACGAATTGGTAAGCCTAAGTGGTTCTTTTGTCATCGGGTTGGCTACAATTTACAAACGAAACCCGCCACAAGAACTCTGGCAGATCGCTCGCGTCGATGAAATTTGGCAGAATGAACAATGGGGAGAAGACGAAGAAGACGAAGAAGCCGCCCGCTACAAAGAATCAGAGTTTGTTCAGGCCACTCAGTTTTACGACTATTCAACTTCTGATCCATTGAAGCGCCCCAATTGACAGTTTCCTCAACGGAAACAGTATCAAAACACGTGTCTTTTGATGTAACGGGGCTTGACCTCGAGCAGTGAATCCACACAAACTCACCAGCACTGACATGGGGGACTAACCCTTTATCGTATCGCTGCGGCCTGGGAGGGCTGTGTAACTGCTCTGCGAAGGGTGGAAAATATACAAAGAGGTAAACATGAAAAAAACCGTAATTCTTGGTGCACTTGCGACCGCCGGTATGGCTGTGGCTGCAGGTGGCGCCTTTGCTGGCACGCTCGACGACGTGAAAGCACGCGGCAAGCTGAACTGTGGTGTGACAACCGGCCTTGTCGGTTTCGCGGCACCTGATGCAAGCGGCGAGTGGGACGGCTTCGACGTGGGCGTATGCCGCGCTGTTGCGGCTGCTGTGCTCGGCGATCCGACTGCTGTTGAATTCGTGCCTACAACCGGCAAGACGCGCTTCACCGCGCTAGCGTCCGGCGAAATCGACATGCTGGCGCGCAATACCACATGGACGTTTTCACGTGATGTTGACCTTAAGTTCGAGTTCACAGGCGTGAACTACTACGACGGTCAAGGCTTCATGGTTCCAAAGGATTTGGGCGTAAGCTCTGCCAAGGACCTGGACGGCGCAACAGTCTGCATTCAAACTGGCACAACGACAGAGCTTAACCTGGCGGATTTCTTCCGTTCCAACAACATCAGCTATGAGCCGGTTCCGATCGAAACCAACGCTGAAGCTCAGCAGCAGTATCTTGCTGGTGCATGCGATGTTTTCACAACGGACGCCTCCGGTCTTGCGGCAACACGTGCTGCTTTCGAAGACCCAGCCGGTCACGTGCTTCTGCCAGAAATCATCTCCAAAGAGCCGCTTGGCCCGCTTGTTCGCCACGGTGACCATGAATGGGGTGATGTGGTGCGTTGGACACTGAACGCTCTGATCACAGCTGAAGAGTTGGGTGTGAACAGCGCGAACATCGGCGAGATGTCGTCAGCTGCAGGCAATAGCCCGGAAATCAACAGACTGCTCGGCACCGAAGGGAATTTGGGCGAGATGCTCGGACTCGATGCTGACTGGGCTGTCAAGGCGATCTCTGCTGGCGGCAACTATGGTGAACTGTTCGAGAAAAACATCGGTGAAAATACACCTGTCGGTCTGGCCCGTGGCCTGAACGCCAAGTGGACTGATGGTGGCCTTCTCTACTCGCCGCCGTTCCGGTAAAAACTGAACGAGTTAAGGGCGCGGTCAACCCGCGCCCTTAACATTTTGGCCTATAATTTGGCCCAAGGCGCACGCGCGCCGCCCTGTAAATTACGGGCTGACAACGGGGACACACCAAATGACAACACTGACCGATCCTCCAACGGAGTCGTTTCGCCTGTCGATGCTGTTGAACGATACGCGTTATCGTTCTTATACATTCCAATTCATGGCACTGGTGGCATTGATAGCTTTCTTTGCCTATCTTGGCTCAAACCTCGTTCAAAACTTGCGTGCTGCGGGTCTGAACATTTCTTATGAGTTTTTGGGCGAGCCTGCCGGCTATGACATCAACCAACGTCTTGTAGAGTATGATAGTCAAAGCTCACATTGGCGCGCCTCAGTCGTGGGTATTCTCAACACGCTTCTGGTGGCATTTTTGGCCTGCGTCTCCGCAACGGTTCTCGGTGTGGCTGCTGGCGTTTTGCGTCTGTCCAATAACTGGCTAGTAAGCAAGCTGATGGCGATTTACGTCGAAGCTTTTCGCAATGTTCCTGTTCTCATTTGGATCATAATCATTTTTACTGTCATGACGGCCGTTTTGCCCGGGCCAAGAGCCTTCAGAGGGGACAACGCGGAAGCTAGCATGGTACTGGACATGTTCGCGTTTACGAACCGCGGTGTTTATGTTCCTGCACCCGGCTTTGAAAGCGGATTTTTCTCAGGTGCTGGAAATTGGTTGGTCATATTGGCATCGCTGATCGCGTCGTTTTTCGTGTCCAGATGGAACGTTAAACGAGCCGATCATATCCAGGAGGCAACCGGGCAGCGGCCAAACACCTTGTGGGCCGGCCTCGCAATCTGGTTTGTCCCACTTATCGCCTTGTGCTGGATAATGGGCCTAACCTGGGAATACCCCGAACTTAAGGGCTTCAACTTTGCGGGTGGCTGGACCATTCGTGGGTCACTCATCGCCCTCTGGTTCGCTCTTGCGATCTATACCGGCGCATTTATCGCGGAAAACGTGCGCGCGGGTATTCAGGCGATTTCAAAGGGACAAACAGAGGCGGCGGCATCGCTCGGCCTGCGACCAGGTCGCATCATGAATCTGGTGATCCTGCCACAGGCGCTTCGGGTCATCATTCCGCCACTCATCTCGCAGTATCTCAACATTACGAAGAATAGCTCACTGGCAATTGCTGTGGGGTATATGGACATCACCGGTACTCTGGGGGGCATCACGCTGAACCAGACTGGTCGCGCCATCGAGGCAGTCTTACTGCTGATGTTGTTTTACCTTGTGATTTCACTTTCGATTTCGGCAGTTATGAATGTCTACAACAACGCCGTTAAGCTGAAGGAGCGCTGATATGTCTGATGCATCTTCACAAAACATGGGCGCTTTTGTTCGCACCGAAATGTTACCGGAGCAAGCCCCGCCTGCGACGCAGACTGGGGCGATCAAGTGGGTTCGGGAAAATCTGTTTTCAAGCGTTCCAAATTCGGTTCTTACCGTTCTGGCGATCGTATCGATCTACTACATATTGATATCTTCATTGCCGTGGCTGACGAACGGAGTTTGGAACTCTGCC
Organism: Pseudomonadota bacterium; assembly: GCA_039180185.1. Taxonomy (GTDB): domain Bacteria; phylum Pseudomonadota; class Alphaproteobacteria; order Rhodobacterales; family Rhodobacteraceae; genus Roseovarius. Next base: position 18,272 of record JBCDDS010000027.1, read on the forward strand.
TCGATCCGAGAATGCCGCGAAATTCTGGAGGGTGCTACGGGTGGCTGTTTTGCCGTTCTGACAGAGCGCTGGAACCAACTATTGTTTGGCTTCAAGTATCCAGCGGACCAGTATTGGCGACCGACTGTTGCCTTTGTCCTTCTGTTTGTCGCTGTGGCACCGGTTATGTTCTACAAGTATCTGCCGCGCCAGCTACTGGTCTTCACGGGTCTTTACCCGTTCCTGGCATACTACCTGATTTGGGGTGGCCCTGTTCTCTCGCCAATTTTTGGTCTTCTGGGCTTTGTTGCGGGCTACTTGGTTTGGTCGAGATTTGTGGCATCTTCGTTTGCCGTTGGTTTCTTTGGAGCCATAATCGCAGCGATGGTCACATGGACTATCGGTGGGTACATCACTGGCGCTATGGGCACCGAGAACACGGCCCTTTCCGCTGTGCCTTCCAGGGATATGGGTGGCTTTATGCTCAACCTCATTCTCGGCACAGTCTGCGTCTCGCTGTCACTACCACTGGGTATTGCTTTGGCGCTTGGGCGTCAGTCAGACATGCCGATCATTAAGTGGGTTTGCGTAGTCTTCATCGAGTTTGTGCGGGGCGTGCCGCTCATCACGCTTCTCTTTGTGGCCAACGTGGTTCTGGCATACTTCCTGCCGCCCGGCACCAATTTTGACCTGATCTTGCGCGTGATCATCATGATCACAATGTTCTCGGCGGCCTATATCGCCGAGGTGATCCGAGGGGCGCTCGCCGCTCTGCCACGCGGGCAATACGAGGCGGCTGATAGCCTTGGCCTCGACTATCCGCAGGCAATGCGTTTGATCATTCTACCGCAAGCTTTGAAAATCTCGATCCCAGGGATCGTGAACGTGGCAGTGGGCCTTTTCAAAGATACAACGCTGGTCTCGGTGATCTCGATGTTCGATCTCGTGGGTATGATCCGCGGCCCGATCCTCGCATCCACTGAATGGAATGGGGTTTACTGGGAGCTCTTCGGCGCTGCAGCGATCCTGTTCTTCGTCGTGTGTTACGGCATTTCACAATACTCGCAATGGCTCGAACGCGAGCTTGCGACAGATCATAGATAAGGGAGGGCTGAGCTATGGCAGAAGCCGCACAACAAATGCAGGTCTCTGACGAGATCGCAATCCAGATCGAAGGCATGAACAAGTGGTACGGGACATTCCACGTGCTGCGCGACATCAACCTGACGGTCAATCGTGGGGAACGTATCGTGATTGCCGGCCCGTCGGGCTCTGGTAAATCGACGTTGATCCGGTGCATCAACGCACTGGAAGAGCATCAGCAAGGCAAGATCGTGGTTGACGGCACGCACCTGTCCTCCGACATCAAAAACATCGACACGATTCGGTCAGAGGTTGGTATGGTGTTCCAACACTTCAATCTCTTCCCGCATTTGACGATCCTGGAAAACTGCACGCTGGCCCCGATCTGGGTGCGCAAGACGCCCAAGAAGGAAGCCGAAGAAACAGCGATGCATTTTCTTGAAAAGGTGAAGATCCCGGAGCAGGCCGATAAGTATCCCGGTCAGCTCTCAGGTGGTCAGCAACAGCGTGTGGCGATTGCTCGCTCGCTGTGTATGCGCCCACGGATCATGCTTTTTGACGAGCCTACATCGGCGCTTGACCCTGAGATGATCAAAGAGGTGCTCGACACTATGGTGTCGCTCGCCGAGGAAGGCATGACCATGCTCTGTGTAACCCACGAGATGGGCTTTGCACGTCAGGTCGCCAACCGCGTGATCTTCATGGACCAAGGCCAGATCGTGGAACAGAATGAACCCGAAGAGTTCTTCAACAACCCGAAGAGCGATCGGACCAAACTGTTCTTGAGCCAGATCCTCGGACACTGAACAGACTATCACAGATCGAGAACCTCGGTGCCTTGCGGCGCCGGGGTTTTTTCTGCGATGAACTCACTTTCGAAAACACGGCAGCACGCAGCGAAATTGAAAACGCAAAACATCGTTCAGCTAGAAAAGCTCACGCTTTCAAATCAACCCGGTATCCTACGCGCGGAAAATTAACGCAGATGTCGCCGATATCAGGATCAGATCGACGTACAGCAATGGTTTCGTGATTGGCAAATACGACCGTTCCCGCGACCGGCTCTTCACCACCATCAAGATCAGGTGCGACAACGACACTATCGCCCGGTTGAAGCCCTTGAGGGTCATTTTTGTCTGTAGATGTCTGCGTTTGCGGCTGATTTGCCTTTGCAATCTCCAAGGCAGACTCAGGCGACAATTCTGAGACCGTGCCATGTCCAATATCGGCGACGTTATTCGCCCAGCGTTCCAAATGCTTAAACTCCGACAAGAATCTTGGCCCCTCACTCCAGCGGTCACGCAGAAACCAAACCAGGTGATAGAGCTGCGCGTCTATGGCACCAGCCGCGCCACCAAGCAGGAATTTTCGTCTATCGGAGAGTTGATCATTCATCCAGTGCAAAGGAGCTCGGAATTGCGAAGCCAAATGTGGGAGCTCTGCTCCGACCGCTTTCAACCCATCGGCCCAATTCGGGCCTAGATAGAGTCGTCCACGATCCTGGGCAAAGTCTTTTGGCAGATCGTCTCCCACTGAACCAAGTACAAGCTTCACAGCAAGATCAAACATCAAACCATCGGTCCAACGGCTCAAACTCCAAACCAAGGCCGCGTCAGATGTTGGAAAAAACGTGGGGGACGGAAAGCGGTTTTCCAATTCTCGCATGATGCATTGCGAGTCGCAGTAAACATCTGCTCCGATCTGCATAACCGGTGTGCGGCGATACCCGCCGGTTAGTTTTGTGAGCATCGGTTTTGGCGCAAGCCGGGGAATCTCGACAGAACGCCAGCTTAGTCCCTTTATTCCCAAAGCGACCCGGGTTTTCTCAGCAACTGGCGACTGCGGATAATTGTGAAGAATAACGTCTGGGGAGTTGGCGGCCATTAAGAACACTTTCGTAATCAGAGTAGAGATGACGCGAGGCTCAAAGACTTCGCGTCACTGGCAGGTAATCATCGCCCAAAAGTGTAGCGTGTCGACGGCTTAAATCGAACCCTGATCGGTCAGTTAGTAATGCACAGACAATGGATCGAGCGGTTTCGTCAGCGGTGGGGAAAACTTAGTGAGCGTGATCCCTTCAACGGCAGACTTATACTCCTCCATATTCGGGGTTCTGCCAAGGATGGCTGAAAGAACGACAACCGGTGTGGACGCGAGAAGAGATTCGCCCTTTTTCTGCTCAGTATCCTCAACCACTCGACCTTTGAAAAGTCGTGTCGAAGTGGCGAGCACAGTGTCACCCTTTTCCGCTTTTTCTTGATTACCCATGCAAAGATTGCACCCGGGGCGTTCCAAATAAAGCACGTTTTCGTACTCAACACGTGCGGTATTCTTTGGAAGCGCATCGTCAAATTCAAACCCGGAGTATCTCTGCAAAATCGCCCAGTCGCCCTCTTCCTTCAATTCATCAATAATGTTGTAGGTTGGTGCGGCAACGACCAAAGGTGCCTCAAACTTGATCTCTTTGCCGGACTTTTCGAGATTACGCAGCATCTGTGCAACGATTTTCAAGTCACCTTTGTGCACCATACAGGAGCCGACAAAACCCAGGTCCACTTTCTTTTCGCCCTTGTAGTAGGAAACAGGGCGGATCGTATCGTGGGTATAGCGCTTTGACACATCAGCGTTGTTTACATCCGGGTCCGCGATCATAGGCTCGACAACCTCATCGAGATCGACAACAAACTCGGCAAAGTACTTGGCATTGTCATCTGGTGCCAAAGCAGGTTTCTTGCCTGACTTGATCTCTGCAATGCGGTTTTCAGCAATGTTGATTAGCCCGGCGAGAGTCTTGGCTTCGTTATCCATGCCCTTATCAATCATGATCTGGATGCGATCTTTAGCGATCTCAAGCGACTCAATCAGCGTGTCATCCTGCGAAATACAGATAGATGCTTTTGCTTTCATCTCCGCGGACCAATCGGTGAATGTGAAGGCTTGGTCAGCTATCAGTGTGCCGATATGGACCTCAATTACGCGACCTTGGAAGACGTTATCACCGAACTTCTTGAGCATCTGCGCTTGCGTGGCATGAACCACATCGCGGAAATCCATGTGATCTTTCAGTTCACCTTTGAAGGTAACCTTGACTGATTCCGGGATTGGCATTGTCGCCTCGCCCGTGGCCAAAGCGAGTGCCACAGTGCCCGAGTCCGCGCCAAATGCCACTCCCTTGGACATACGAGTGTGGGAGTCGCCCCCGATGATTACGGCCCAATCGTCGACTGTGATGTCGTTTAGTACTTTATGTATCACGTCGGTCATCGAGTGATAGACGCCATTGGGATCACGAGCAGTTATCAGTCCAAACTTGTTCATGAAGCTCATGAGTTTCGGGATGTTCTCTTGCGCCTTTATGTCCCAGACCGACGCGGTGTGGCAGCCAGATTGATATGCGCCGTCTACAGTTGGGGAAATCACGGTAGCGGCCATCGCCTCTAGTTCTTGGCTTGTCATCAGGCCGGTCGTATCCTGCGATCCGACGATGTTCACCTTGACGCGCACGTCTGATCCGGCGTGCAAAACCGTGCCTTCGGAAACACCCACAGCATTCTTGTTGAAAATCTTTTCAACCGCGGTGAGGCCCTGCCCTTCATGCGAAATTTCCTTCGAAGGTGCAAAAACCGCTGGCATTTCAATGCCCAAAGTGGAAGCCGCGAAATTTTGTAGCTTCTTACCAAAGACGATCGCGTATGAGCCGCCAGCCTTGATGAACTCGATTTTCTGCGGTGTGAAAGACGAAGCCACATCAACCAGTTCTTTGCTACCATCCTCTGTGTAGAGCTTCTTGTCCTTGGTGTTGATTTTAAGGACTGTGCCGGTCTCAACCGAGTAGCGCTGTTCCAATATTGGGTTGTCGTCGTTGTTCAGGATCGGATTGCCATCTTCATCAAGCTTCTTGACCCAGTTTTTTAGATCGATGCCAATGCCACCTGTTACACCGACGGTGGTGAGGAATATGGGTGAAATACCATTTGTGCCACCAACAACCGGCGCGATGTTAACAAATGGTACATAGGGGCTCGCCTGCTGGCCGGTCCACAATGCCACGTTGTTGACCCCCGACATCCGGGAGGAACCTACGCCCATAGTGCCTTTTTCGGCCACCAACATAACACGTTTGCTAGGGTGCTTTTTCTGTAGTTCTTGAATTTCGGCTTGGGCCGTTTCAGAAATCATGCACTTGCCATGCAGTTCTCTGTCAGACCGCGAATGCGCTTGGTTGCCGGGCGAAAGCAAGTCTGTGGATACATCACCCTCTGCGGCGATATATGTAACGACTTCGATTTCTTCATCGATATCAGGCAGTTTTGTGAAAAACTCCGCTTTCGCATAGCTTTGCAATATGTCCTCGGCGATTGCGTTGCCATTGTCATAGGCTTCACTGAGCCGGTCTGTGTCGGCCTCGTAAAGAAAAACCTGTGTTTTCAGTACCTCAGCAGCGTCGCGCGCAGTTTGCTGGTCTTTTCCCAAAGCAAGATCAAGCAGTACCCTAACCGAAGGGCCACCTTTCATATGAGACAGTAGTTCATACGCAAAAGTCTGCGAAATTTCGGGAACGAAGGCATTGCCCAGAATGATATCTTTCAGAAACTCGGCTTTTTCGCCAGCAGCGCTCGTTGTTCCTGGAAGGGTATTGTAGATAAAAAACTCCAACGAGGCATCGCGGTGCTTATTGTCAGCATCCCTTATCTGGGCAATGATCTCTTTTGTCAGAGCCCCATCTTCCACAGGTTTCGGGTTCAAACCCTGCTCTTTGCGGGTTTCAATTTCGGTTAGATAATCTGTGTACAAGCTCATGACGACCTCGACCAAAATAGTGTTCCAAAAGCTTGATCAACAGGGCGCTTTATTATCTTGCGGGCGTTGAGCAGGCTTGCTGTATGCATAAGTATACCAAGCATTCATTTGTTTCAAGGCGTGGCACATTTGTGTGAAGGTTTCATTGCTTGTTTCACAAGACCCCAATTGCGCAATCGCACGGCAAGCCGGTCGAATTTCTTGCAATATTAACACCTTAAGCTCAGCGCAAGACTTAGACAAAAAGAAAGTCGCGCGCTCGAATTGCAGTAAAACCTAATCCATTGAACGCGCTTTTCTGTAATAATGCGACCGAAACAATGCTTTAGTTTTTTAGGTTTCGCGCTCTGTCTATGAAATCAACTGCGGTCTAGATAATGTTCAAGTGCAGATTAAAAGCGATGCAAACCAGTATTATACCAGCAGCCCAAGCAAGACACTCTCTCACTCTTCTGTTTCGCTGAAGCGCCTGCGCCATCGTTCCACCAAGAAAAGCGACAACAATATCTGCCGGCAAAGCTGTCAAAGGAACGATAACACCTAGCGTAAGCAGCTGCCATTTTACCATGGGATCTGTTCCAGCAAGCCCGCTTGCACTCACAAACGGTGGCAAGAACAATGCGAAAAACAGTACTGTCTTAGGGTTGAGAAGCTCAACGAAGATGCCCTGGCCGACGATTTGGCCCAATGGTTGCTGCTCAAGCGTCTCCACCTTGAGGTCCATCCTTGAATTGGCGCGTGCATCCTTGATCATCTCGACACCTAAATATATCAAGTAAGCTGATCCCAAATACTTCAGCGTCGAAAGCAACCAGTCATATGTCGTCAACACGACTGCCAAGCCAAGAGCGGTTGCCACAGCAAGCAGAACTCCACCAAGCCCCAAGCCAAGCGCGGACGCCAATCCAGCGGCTCTGCTTTGCCCCACACTGCGGGACAAAACATAAAGCATTGAGGGACCGGGCGTCGCACTTAGTGCGAAGCCGGCGAGAGTGACTGCGAGAATGGCTTCAAGGCTGGGCATTGGTTAACTCAATCCGTTATCTAAACGACATTCGAAGGGATTCACTGCCGACATAACTGCGGGATCGCCACTGGGTGGAATACCATCAAGCGACGCGTGTCGTAAGTAAGGGAAGTCACGGATCAGCATGCGTTCTAGATGTTCCCCAGCTGTAAACGGTTCATACTTTGCGGGGTTTTGAAGGTCGACCAATTCATTGAACGGTCTGATCACTGTGTCGTAGTTGGCAGCTACGAAATATGGTAATGAGAAGCGTTCTGGACTTAAATTCAAAACGCGGTGTGGTGTCGAACGCAGCACGCCATTGCTCCAAGCTTCTAGCATGTCGCCAATATTGACAACAAAGAAGCTTGGCTCGACCGGGACATCAATCCAGAGATCATCGCGTGTCATGACCTGCAGACCTCTGTTTCTGGTATGAAGCAGTGTCAGGCACTCGTAGTCAGTGTGCGCACCCATGTTTACAGACTTATGGTCTTTGATGTGCTGCTGCCGCACATAGTGAAGCAGTCTGAGCTGGGAAATCGGTTTGTCCATCTGACGGGCGATCTTTCCGCGTGGAAGGCCCAAGAAAATTTCGAGGCATGTACAAATCTGACGCCCAAGGCTCGAAATCTGATCGTAGTACGCTGATACAGTTTGCTTGAAGCCTTCTAGCTCCGGCCAAACATTTGGACCGAGCAGGCGATTACCAGATAAATAGTCCACATCATCACTTGGCAGATCGAGCCCCAAATCAAAGGCTTCATAACTCCGGTTGGCCTCATCCGGATAATCACCTTTTTCCGTGAACGGTACATAGCCGCGATGATTTGTACTCAATCCGATGTAGTACTCGCGCTTTACTGCATCAGGTAATGCGAAAAAGCGTGCTGCCGCTTGATACGTGTCTTCAATAAGATCAAGACTGATCCCGTGCCCGGAAATGCGGAAGAACCCAATCTCTCTACTTGCCTCTCCTATCTTTTTTGCAACCGCTTGAAACTCACTCAGCCTGCCGCTGTGCAAGCCTGATACGTCAATTGTCGGAATATGTTCCATGCCACCCATCCCATTGTTAAAGGTTAAAGTTCACCCCTTTTTTTAGTTTCGGCAGTAAAGCGTTACTTCACCGCTGCTAGCGAAGTTTTGCTGGCTGGAAAATAAAGTCTGAATGTAGTGCCCTGTCCGGCCGAAGACCCAACTGCCACCGTTCCTCCAGACTGCTTCATGAAACCCAGAACCGTAGACAAACCGAGCCCGCTGCCAGCAGTTGACGACTTGGTTGAGAAGAATGGGTCAAATATCTTATGCAGACGATCAAGCGGTATCCCGGCGCCGTTGTCCTGCAAACTGACACAGACGTAGTTTCCCGGCGTCAAATCAACAGACAACAATCTAATATCCGCCATAGTCAGTCGAAGATTTTCTGTGCCAATGACTAACTTTCCGCCATTGGACATGGCTTGATGCGCGTTAATCATCAAGTTCAGGAGAGCGGACTTTGTGGCACTTACATCTACTTCGACCGACCAGCTCTTTTTTGAGAGGCTAAGGGCCAATTCCGTGCGATCTGAAAAGATTAACTCAGCTGTTTGAGCGACCTGCGCAACAAGTGTGTCCAGGTCTGTTTGTTCAGGCTTCAGATTGGACTTTTGGGAAAATGCGAGTGTATCATCCACCAGCTTTGCAGCGCTGGTTGCAGCACTCCGTGCTTCCGTGACGTGTCCTTTTGCCTCAGAGCTGGTCACCTCTTTTTCAAGCAATTGAAGCTTTTCGGATACGACAGTCAAAAGACTATTGAAGTTGTGTGCAAGACCACCAGCAAGTCTGCCGATAGACTCTAGTTTGCGCGCCTCGAAAAGTTTGGCTTCTAAGGCTTTTCGATTATTGATCTCTTCGGTGAGCTTATTATGCGAATGCACGAGGTCGTAGTAACGTCGGCTTGAACGCTCCGCCTCGGCTAATAGCTCAAGCTTAGCAGTCGTCATCGCGGCGACGGTTATTAGAATTTCCAACTCTGTATCACCGAAAGCCCCAATGTCGGGATGCTCACTGTCGATCACACCGACCACACGATTGCCGAACACCATTGGAACACAGATTTCGGATCGCGCCGGTTGCGTGTCAGCGATGTAATTTTGGTCTTCCAAAAGATCGTCGACAATGATCGGCTCGCGCGTTTGTGCGACCCTGCCTGTAATCCCTTCGCCAAAAGGGATTTTGAGTGGGTTGATAATACTGCGACCAAACGGGTTTTTTTCACCCATCGCCGCTACCTGAACGAGCTCCGTTTGATCTGTGTTCGCTTGATAGATCACGCAATCGACAAACTTCAATCGACCAACGACGTTTTGGGCAACATACCAAAACAAGTCTTCAGAATTTGGTATAGTCATCACATCGACGGCGAATGCATTCAGTGTTCTGAGTGCTACTGTCTCGTATGTGCCTTCACCCCGGTCAGACAGGTCTGTCAGCGAACCGATCAATCTACCAATCCAGTTATTAAACTCCCTTTAGGCACCGTATTACTTAATATCGTTTAAGTATAGTGTAAAAAATTTTAAACAACTTAACGTAAATTTTTGCGCACGCGAACACCTTAACCATAACAGATTATATCATCGGCTACGTACATTTATATATTTGTTTTTATTATATATATTTTGAATGAGAGAGGTGATCCATCGCTACTTTAGCGAAGGCTATCAATGCAGGGATTAGTAGACGTCGCGCTGATACCGCTTCTCGTCGCGTAGCTTTGCCAAGTACGCTTCAGCGGCTTCTTGATTCATGGATCCATGCGTTTTGAAAACCTCAATCAAGGCATCATGAACGTCTTTTGCCATGCGCTTGGCATCTCCGCAGACATAGAAATGCGCGCCTTCTTCCATCCAACGGTAAAGCTCTTCACCTTGTTCGATGATCTTGTGTTGTACATAAACCTTCTCAGCCTGATCCCGGCTGAAGGCAATGTCGAGCTTGCTGAGTAATCCTGACTTTAGATAGGCTTGAAGCTCCACCTGATAAAGGAAGTCCTGGGTGAAATGCGGATTACCGAAGATCAACCAATTTTTGCCTTCTGCGCCTAAAGCATCCCGTTCCTGCAAAAACGCACGGAATGGAGCGATCCCTGTGCCGGGACCAACCATTATGACCGGCGTATCAACGTTTTCTGGCAACCGGAAACTATCATTGCTTTCGACAAAAACTCGTACTTCTTCGCCTTCATCCACACGACGACCGAGATGACCTGAGGCGCCGCCTAGGTGGTTGCGCTCAAAGGCTTCATACTCAACGACACCGAGTGTCAGATGCACTTCGTTTTCGACTTCCTGCTGGCTAGAGGCAATGGAGTAGAGCCGCGGTTGGATTTTGCGGAGGGCGTCAACGAGGGCTTGTGGCGCAATTGCTGACGGGTTTTCGCGGATCACGTCATAAATCTGCCGGTCCTCAATATAGCCACGCATCGCAGCCTTGTCGTCTGCAAACTTGGCCAAAGCCTCCACGCCGGTGGCTTGCGAGTATTTCACGACAAAGCCCGGATCCGATTGCGTCAGTTCCAGATCCTCGATTAACGCAACGCGCAGGGATTTTTCTTTGTCGCCAAGCTTCACGTTGGCAGCCCCATCGAGTTCCAGAAGGCTCAGCACCTCGTCCACTTCTGATGGATCGTTTTCGAAGTAGACTCCAAGGGAGTCACCAGGCTGGTAGCTTATTCCAGACCCTTCAAGTGAGATTTCCACATGCCGCACATCCTTGGTTGAGTCGCGCCCTGTTATCTTCTGAACTGCGCTCACCTCAGCAGTGAAGGGGTTTTTCTTGGAGTAATGCGACGCAGACGGCGCAATCTCGCCAACATCCGGTACTATAGGCACGACATTGTTAGTGTTACCTGAGACTTTCAGCTCTGGCTCAAACTGATCAACAACACCGGTAATCCAGCCCTCCGTGTGGTCGTCGTAGTCCACGTCCAACAATGCGCGTTCATGTATGACATCGGCACCGAGTTTCGTAAGGCGCTCTTCAAAATCTACGGCTGTCTGGCAGAAAAACTCATAGCTTGAGTCTCCTAGACCCAACACGGCGACCTTCACACCATCAAGCCTCGGCGCCTTTTTGGAACCGACAAAATCATAGAGCTTTTCGGCAGGCTCCGGCGGCTCGCCTTCACCATACGTGGACACCACGATAGCCAGAAACTTTTCGTTCTTAAGCTGGTTAGGCTTGTAATCAGCCATACTGACAAGCTTCGCATCAAGACCGCGCGTTTTCGCATTTTCGGCCAGTTCTTGCGCGACATGCTTGGCGTTGCCGGTTTGCGAACCATAAAGAACTGTCAAAGGCGCTGCTTCTGCCGCAGGAGCCACTGCGGATGTCACGGAACCAACAGCGCTGTTTGCTGTCGCCGCAAGATAGCCGCTAATCCAGGCCTGCTGCACCGGATTGAGCGAGGACAACAGCGTATGCATCTGTTGGCTTTGCTCGGCGGTCAAAGGGCTAAGACCATTCGGGATTGGGGTGTGAAGCACAGATCTTCCTCGCTCTAGGTATGCAGGCCGCATTCGCGAAAGAGGCCAAAGAAACGGGCCTCTTCATCGCTCATGCCAGCACCAAGTTTTTTCGTCGTATGCACGTCACCAACGCTGACGTACCCTTGGTCCCAAAGTGGGTGATACGGCAGGTCATGCGCCTTGAGGTAGTTGTGAATGTCGCGGTCTGTCCAATCCACGATCGGGTGCATTTTAATACGGCCGCTTTGCACCTCGACAAACTGTCGGGTTGCGCGTGATCTGGATTGGACCCGGCGCAAGCCACTGAACCAGGAAGACACGTTCAACTCCTCCAGGGCGCGCTGCATCGGCTCTACTTTATTGATCTTATTGTATTTCTTAAGCCCGTCCTCACCCTGATCCCAAAGCTGCCCATGCGCCGCTTCTTGCCATGCTGGGCTTTTCTCAGCCCGGAAAACGCGCAGATTTAGGTTCAACCGCTCTTTCAACTGATCGACAAAACGGTACGTTTCGGGAAAGAGATAGCCCGTGTCCATCAGCAGAACCGGGATGTTTGGCCGCTGCAGCGTCACCAGATGCAGCATCACCGCAGACTGAACACCAAAGCTTGAAGAAACAACGTGATTGCCAGGCAAATACGATAAAGCCCACTCGATCCTTGCCTGAGGCTTACGGGTCTTCAACCAAGAGTTATACTCTCCGAGAACCGTACGCCGCGCATCTGGCGGCAAATTTGCAAGGCTCAGCTTAGACGTCATATCAGGTTCCCCGTTCGCACCTCAGTTTTACTCAGGCGTGGAAATCGGTTTTTGACACTTTCACTTCTGCCACGATGCCCTGACGAATGCAGAAATCGCCAAATCCTTCATCCTCGTTACGTTCCGTGGCCCAGCGACCGATCAACGTATCAAGCTCTGCGAGGATGACATCGGCGCTGGCATTCTCGATATGCAGCTTCGGGATACGCGTTCCAATGCGGTTACCGCCCAGATAGAGATTGTATTTGCCCGGACCCTTGCCGACGAGACCGGCCTCGGCCAGCATCGCCCTGCCACAGCCATTTGGGCAGCCCACAACGCGCAGGATGATGTGGTCCTCCGGAATTTTGTGCTTTTCCAAAAGCCCTTCAACCGACGCGACCAGATCAGGCAAAAACCGTTCGGCCTCGGCCATGGCCAATGGGCACGTCGGCAGCGCCACACAGGCCATCGAGTTCTTCAACTGTGGGGTTTGGAAGTCATCAATGAGACCATGTTCCCTCGCCAGTTTCTCGATCTTCTTTCGTTCTTTTGCGGGAACACCTGCGATCACAAGATTCTGGTTTGCCGTCATCCGGAAATCGCCCTTGTGCACCTCCGCAATCTTGCGCAGCCCGGTTTTCAGCGGGCGATTTGGATAGTCCAGAATGCGACCGTTGAGCAGGTAAAGCGTCAGGTGATGTTTGCCATCGACGCCCTCAACCCAGCCAAAGCGATCCCCCCGCGAAGTAAACTCATAAGGTCTTGAAGGCTCAAATTTCACACCGGCGCGGCGCTCTACCTCGGCCTTGAAGACATCACTACCGACGCGGTCCAATGTATATTTCGTTTTGGCGTTCTTGCGGTTGACGCGATTACCCCAGTCGCGCTGGACTGAAACGACGTGTTCTGCCACGGCCAGTGTATGCTGCAGCGGGATGAAACCAAAATCATCAGCCTTGCGCGGATAAGTCGCCGTATCTCCATGTGTCATGGCCAAACCACCGCCGACCAGCACGTTGAAACCGACAAGCTTTCCATTCTCCGCAATCGCGATGAAGTTCAGGTCATTGGCGTGAATGTCCACTTCATTGTTGGGTGGAATGCTTACCGTCGTTTTGAACTTGCGAGGCAGATACGTCTCACCAAGGATCGGTTCTTCGGTCGTCTTGGCCTTTTCACCATCCAACCAAATCTCGACATAGGCTTTGGTCTTCGGCAGCAGATGCTCCGATATCTTCTTCGACCATTCGTATGCTTCCTCGTGCAGCTCGCTTTCAACTGGATTTGTTGTGCAAAGCACGTTGCGGTTCACGTCACCAGCCGTTGCAATGCTGTCGATGCCGGTGGAGTTCAGCATCTTATGCATGTCTTTGATATGCGGTTTTAGAACGCCGTGAAACTGGAATGTTTGCCGCGTGGTTAGGCGCACAGAGCCATACATCGTGTGCTCTTCGGCAAATTTCTCGATCGTCAACCACTGGTCTGGCGTGATGATCCCGCCCGGCATCCGCGCGCGCAGCATAACGTTGTGCAGCGGCTCAAGCTTTTGCTTAGTGCGTTCGGACCGAATATCACGATCATCCTGCTGATACATGCCGTGAAAGCGGATCAGCTGAAAATTATCGGGAGAAAAGCCACCTGTTATCGGGTCCTTGAGATCTTCCTCAATCGTGCCTCGAAGGAAGTTCGACCCCTTCTTCATACGCTCGTTGTCGGCAAGTTTGCCTTCAACGATCAGGTCTGGCTGAGATGACGGATTGTCGAGCATGGCTAGATCTCATTTTGACTTTTTCAGACAAATCGGGCGGCAAACGCAGATCGCGCCGCCGCCCGGTGTGATTAATTTAGTTTGGTTCTTTGATCACACGCAGATACGGCAGGATGGTCTCGAACTCGCCGAACTTGGCTTTGGCGTCCTCATTGCTGACCGCAGGAGGAATGATTACATCCTGTCCCGGCTGCCAGTCGGCGGGGGTAGCAATCCCTTTACTGGTGCTGGACTGCAGCGCATCCAAGGCGCGAAGAATTTCGGCAAAGTTTCGACCCACCGTCATGGGGTAGGTCATGTTGAGTTTCACCTGCTTGTCCGGTCCGATGATATAGACCGTGCGCACTGTTGCACTATCGGCAGGCGTGCGTCCATCGGGCAAAACATACTCGGATGGCAGCATGTCAAATGCCTTAGCCACTTCCAGACCGTCATCTGCCACGATTGCAAAATCCGGGGTTGCGCCACCGAAAGCTTCGATGTCGCGCTTCCACTTCACGTGGTCCTCAACACCGTCAACTGACACGCCAAGCACCTTAGTGCCGCGTTTCTTCCACTCATCGGCAAGCTGCGCCACAGCGCTGAATTCAGTTGTGCAAACAGGGGTGAAATCCTTTGGGTGACTGAAAATAATGGCCCAGCTGTCACCAACCCAATCGTGCAGATCGAAGGACCCCTGGTCCGTGGTGACATTCAGGTTCGGAATTGTATCATTTATACGAAGCGACATTGTTATTTCCTCTCAAGCGTCGTCTTATTTGAACCGCCTCGGCGGTAGCTGAGTGCTCCGTGCTCCGGGACTCGACATTTAGTGTATCACCACTGATCGACGGGAGCGGGTTTAATTTCGCGAAGACGTAGAGAGACTAAATTTGGAATTCAATTACCGCTCGAATGAATAAGAACACCGTCAATAACTTTCCGACTTCTCGAAACTTCTGTTCCATGAA
>JBCDDS010000028.1:0-32411 GCA_039180185.1 Pseudomonadota bacterium
GTCGAAATACGCGCCTTCGCCGTGCCAGCCATCGTGGCGCACAAGCGTCGCACCAACACCAAATTCCAAATCCTTGATTTTGTAAGGACCAGAACCCATTCCAGACTGCCAGTTGGCTGTACCATCAGCATTCGCTGGTACGATCGCCAGGTGATAGTCAGGCATAATCCAAGGCAAGTCAGCGGTCGGTGCTGACAGCTTGAACGTTACCGAGTCGCCGTTGTCGACCATCTCTTCAACACCAGCTAAGAGTGCTTTTGCCGCTGATGTGGATGCCTCACCACGGTGGTGGTTCATCGATGCGATAACATCCGCAGTAGTGACTTTGGCGCCATCGTGGAAGGTGGCATTCGGATTGATCTTGAATGTCCACTCTTTTGCATCAGGCGTTGCCGACCATTCGCTTGCGATATCACCGCCAAGCGAGCCATCCGGGTTGATCATCGTCAGATACGACCGGAATGTATGCGTCAGGCTGATCTCAAAGTTCGACTGGTATTGGCCCGGATCGTGTTGGTCCGAAGTGTTACCATCGTGCTGTGCCATACGGTACTTACCGCCTTGCTGAGGCGCAGCGTTTGCCGAGCTTGTCCAAAGCCCTGTAGCCGTCGTCGTTGTAACGCCTGCTACAGCGGCGTAGTGCATGAATGAGCGCCGGGAGATTTTACCATCCCGCGCCGCATCCGCTAGCCGATCTAGCAGAATTTGATCTTTAACCTTTGTCATGTTGTCTCCCTGTTTCTCTGTCGTTAAAGCCGCTTGAGCAACTTCAGAGTGTAAGTTCGGCCATGTTGACCGTTTCGTATTTTTTCGCGCGGCCCGTTTGCGACATATTGTTAACAAATCACGAAAAAATCCGTGCATCCACCCCTTTAAATCGCCAAACACAATTTTTTCGCAAGATTTTATTAGTTAAGAACCAACCTTAAATCCCTTTAAGCATTAGGTTTCCTATAGGATTGAACCGGATTCATGACCAAATGGTCAAAAAACGACATCTAGGTATCGTGGCATCTAAGTCCTTTGAAAGGTGCTCGAAACTCACTGAGTCTTTCGGTTTCGCAGTTTCAAAAAGTACGCCTGACGCTTCTTCAGTTCGCGTTCAAACCCGCGCTCGACAGGCGAATATAGTGACAGTCTCCCAGTTTCCTCTGGAAAGTAATTTTGCCCTGAAAACCCATCTTCAGCATCATGGTCGTAGGCATAGTCGGCACCATAGCCTTGATCCTTCATGAGATGCGTGGGCGCATTTAGAATGTGTTTTGGTGGCGGTGCGCTACCGCTGGACTTTGCCTCTCGCATTGCCGCCTTATAGGCGACATACGCCGCGTTCGATTTGGGCGCGAGCGCAAGGTATGTCACCGCTTGCGCAAGGGCCAACTCCCCCTCAGGGCTGCCAAGCCGCTCGTAGGTTTGCCACGCCTGCAGGCAAATCCCTTGCGCCTGTGGATCAGCCAGGCCGATATCTTCGACCGACATCCGCGTGATACGGCGCGCAAGATATCGGGGGTCTTCCCCTCCGTTGAGCATCCGCGCGAGCCAGTAAAGCGCGGCATCGGGATCAGAACCACGAACAGATTTATGCAATGCAGAGATCAGATTGTAATGCTCGTCACCTGATTTGTCGTATTTCACCGCGCGCCGCATGAGACGGGCTGTCAGAGCCTCGGTGTCAAGTTTGCTTTCAATACTCCAGGCCGTAATCTGTTCTATGAGGTTCAATAAGGCGCGACCGTCGCCATCAGCCATTTCCAAAAGCGCCTCACGCGCTGGACCACCAAGCGGTAGTTTAGAACCTAACTCCAATTCAGCTCTTTGCGCCATATGCTCCAGGTCCACCAGCGAAAGTCGCTCCAGAACCATTACCTGCGCACGGCTCAACAAGGCGGCATTTAGTTCAAAACTTGGATTCTCAGTCGTGGCACCGACCAGAACAATGGTACCGTCCTCCATGTGCGGTAGAAACCCGTCTTGCTGTGCTTTATTGAAACGATGAATTTCATCAACAAAAAGAAGCGTTCCACGCCCATTTCTGCGGCGTAGCTTCGCCTCTTCAAAGGTTTTGCGTAGGTCCGGCACGCCTGTGAAAATCGCACTGATCTGAACGAAATGCAGGTCCGTCTCCGCCGCCAGCAACCGCGCGATTGTGGTTTTGCCGACACCGGGCGGACCCCAGAAAACCAGTGAAGACAGACTGCCCGAAGCCAACATCACGCCCAACGGTGCGTCTGATCCCAAAACCTGTGTCTGGCCAATCACCTCGCTGAGCGTTTTTGGTCTTAGGCGATCTGCCAAGGGTCTAGGCGCGGTATCAGGCGTGCTCTCCGCCCCCTGATCAAAGAGGTCGGCCATCAGAGACGCAGACGCAGCGACGAGCGCCGTTTGCCGCGCTGCACTTCGAGCCAAAGCCAGCGGCTCGTACGCATCAAGGCCTTTTCCACTGTTGCAGGATTCAAAGCAGACTCACCATTCACTTCATGCAAGATATCGCCCTTGCGCAGACCAGCGCGGGCGGCTTTCGCTCCTGGGTCAACCACAACCACGCCTTCTGCATTAAACGGCAATCCGAGTTCCGAGATCACCGCAGGATTGATCGTTGAAATCTCCAGGCCGGGCAATTGCGTGCCCTCGCTCATTTTTTGGGTTGCACGCGGCGGGTCTTCCGGCGGCAGACCAAGTTTCAAGGTCACTTGCTCGTCTATGCCTTCGCGAAGGCGGCGTATCTTAGTCTCTTCACCCAATCCTGCGATTGCCATTCTAAATACCATTTCTGACGCCGTATTTACGGCTGCGCCATCAACTTCGGCAATTACATCTCCGGTCTTGAACCCCGCCTCAGCAAAAGGGCTTGCCGGATGAATTTGAGTTATGATGATCCCACCCGGACCTTTTATACCCAAGCCCTCGGCAACATCAGACGTCACTGGCTGCGCACTGATCCCAGCCCAGGGTCGCTCAAACCGCGATTTGTTTTCGCGGGCTTGGGCGACAAACTGTTCCACGAGTGCCGCAGGAATGGCAAATCCGATGCCGTTTGACCCACCTGACCGGCTTAAAATTCGTGTGTTAATCCCGATGAGATGTCCATTGATATCGACCAGCGCGCCGCCAGAATTGCCAGGGTTTATCGGTGCATCGGTCTGTATGAAATAACCGCGTCCGCCACCAGCGGCTGAGCCAGAACGAGCCAACCCGGAGACGATACCGCTGGTCACCGTCTGACCTACACCAAACGGGTTCCCGATAGCCAAAACCAGCTCCCCCACCTGAACGGTGTCACTATCGCGTAAAGTTAACGCAGGCATGGCTTCTGCATCTTCTAATTTCAGAATCGCCAGGTCACTTTCCTGATCTGACAACAACAGCTTTGCAGAAAACTCACGCTGATCGTTCAGCACAACGCGTATATCGGTGGCTCCGCCAACCACGTGGAAGTTGGAAACAACAATACCATCGTCGCTCAGTATTACGCCTGAGCCAAGCGAGTTCTGTACACGCGGACGCGTAGAACCGAAGTTCCGAAAGAAATCACGAAAAAATGGATCGTTGCGGAAGAGGCTAGCCTGCCCATTCACAACGCGACGCGCGTAAATGTTAACGACGGCTGGTGCAGCTTTCTGGACAACCGGCACAAAGCCGATGCTGATTTCAGCCTGACTTTCGGGCACGCGTGTTTCCGACACAGCAATGGTACCGATTGCGGCGATCAAAAATCCGATCAGAAAACGCATCATGTCAATTCCACCCGCGTGATACTATTTTGATATGCTTAGCGTAACACTCGATTGCAAGCAGGCCGTCAATCCAGAGGTGCGTGCAGCCGCGTATTGGCCGTGATGATCCCGCCACGATTACCGATTTCAATTGAACCGTAGCGCTGTTTGAAACACTCCGGCAAAGGTCGGTCGCCGGGCAAAGCAAGCCATAGCCGCATTAAATGACGGCGCTTGTCCGGATCTGGCCAGTCAATGAAACCCGTGCGGTCATGCAACTGCGCGTGATTATAGACAAACTGCATATCACCGGGCTGCAGGCGCATTTTGATGTGCAATTCAGGGTCATCGGCCAAAGCATCGAACATATCTAATGCCGCAACATGATCTTGCGTCAATCGCATGGCATCGGGAAACCTCTGTGCACTATCGATGTACTGGCGCTGATAAAACACCGTTAGCTTGCCTTCGTGCCAACTCAATGGTGGAATTTCCATAAAAGCCTTCATTCCTTCAGGAATTTCGCCGCGTCGATCCGTGGCAATCGGATCAAAGAGCAACTCCAACAGATCAGGTCTCTCAGCCCGCATCCGATTATAGATCGCCTCCGCACTTACAAGGAGCGAGTCACCGCCTTCCTTTGCCTCTCGCAAACAAAGTAGACCGACTACGTCGGCGCTGTCGGTATGGAACGTCTGGCGCGCGTTGGTCTGGTAGATGCGGGTTTTCGTATCATTCGGATCGGCGCCAACGTCGCGCACATGGCCCAGAATATGGCCAGCGGCGTTTTGAGAACGGGCAGAACCGATATGCGCGCCGATACCACAGAAGATCGCAGCACCCATTTCGAGACTGTAGGTATCAACTGGAAGCCCACGCAGCACTTCTACCCCGACACCATGCAAAAGCTTGTTTTGCATTGCTCTCAGATGCGCATCAAAATGCTTCAACGGAAACGACGCGGCGTCGATTTCACCGATGTCCTTGTCCTTTGCAAGATAGTGGTGGGCGGCTTGCTCCAGATCAGCGATATCTTCGGACGAAAGGGTGAAGAGCCACTTTTCCGGGTGTTCCGCAAGGTCTCTACCAATCCAAGCCGATGGTCCTTCGAACACCACTGGCAGAGTATGATCCAACATCAAAACACTCCGTTTTAACGGCAGTTTATTTGCTGCTTGCAAAAAAGAAACCCCCGCCCAATGAGCGAGGGTTCACCGTCAGATCACCGTCTTAGACTATTCTTCTTCGGCGATATCAATTTCTTCGGCGGCTGTGCGTGCTTTGTCTGCTGCGCCTTTGGCGTCAAGATCACGCTCAACAAATTCGATAATGGCCATCGGGGCCATATCGCCATAGCGAAATCCTGCTTTCAGCACGCGGACATAGCCACCCTGACGTTCTTTGTAACGCGGTCCAAGCACGTCGAAAAGTTTCGAGACATGCTGATCTTGCTTCAGTTGGGCCGCAGCCTGACGACGCGCGTGAAGGTCTCCACGCTTGCCGAGCGTGACCAGCTTTTCAACCACACGCTTCAGCTCTTTTGCCTTGGGCAGCGTGGTTTTGATTTGTTCGTGTTCAATAAGCGAACCGGCCATATTCGCCCACAGCGCCTTACGGTGCTCATGGGTTCGATTCAGGCGGCGATAGCCTCTTGCGTGACGCATTTTTCTAGTCCTTTTTCATTTTGCTTTGTCCGGCTGGCGATGCGTGTCACCAACTCTCCTTGGGGCAGGATTGCCCAGATGTTTGGCAGGCCGGGATATCCCGGCCCGACCTTAAAATTGATCTTCGAATTTCTTGGCGAGGTCCTCAATGTTGTCGGGTGGCCAGTCTTCGACGTCCATGCCGAGGTGCAGACCCATACCTGACAGCACTTCCTTGATCTCGTTGAGTGACTTACGGCCGAAGTTTGGTGTGCGCAGCATTTCCGCTTCGGTCTTCTGGATAAGATCGCCGATGTAGACAATATTATCATTTTTCAAGCAGTTGGCGGAACGCACGGACAGTTCCAGCTCATCAACTTTCTTCAGAAGCAGCGGGTTGAACTCAAGCCCGTCATCTTCATCTTGACGGCTTGCCGATTCAGGCTCTTCGAAGTTCACGAAGATTGACAGCTGATCCTGCAGAATACGCGCAGCGAACGCCACCGCATCTTCTGGTGTGATCGAACCATCTGTCTCAAGCTTCATGGTCAGTTTGTCATAGTCCAAAACCTGACCTTCACGCGTTGGCTGAACATCGTAACTCACCTTGGTGACAGGCGAGTAGATCGCGTCAATGGCAATGAGGCCGATTGGTGCATCTTCCGGCTTATTTTTGTCTGCCGCGACATAGCCTTTGCCGGTGTTGACGGTGAGTTCCATGAAGAGGTCCGCGCCGTCATCGAGGTGACAGATCACGTGCTCCTTGTTCAGGATTTCGATACCTGCACTGTCGGAGATATCTCCAGCGGTGACAACGCCAGGACCTTTGGCAGAAACCGAAAGCCGTTTTGGTCCGGCCACTTCCATGCGAAGCGCGACACCTTTGAGGTTAAGCACCATGTCGGTGACGTCTTCACGCACACCGGCCACTGACGAAAACTCATGCAGCACATTGTCAATTTGCACCGACGTGATCGCCGCGCCTTGCAACGAGGAAAGCAGAACGCGGCGTAGCGCGTTGCCCATGGTCAGGCCAAAACCACGCTCAAGCGGCTCTGCCACAACCGTTGCCTGACGCATCGGATCATTGCCGGGGCGCACTTCGAGTTGCGTTGGTTTGATGAGTTCGGCCCAGTTCTTATGGATCATGCGGTCCCTCCATTCCTGTTTCCGACTGCATGTCCAGTGGTCGGAAACGCCCGAGGTTTAAAATGACGGAGCGGGGCCATCGCAGCGCGCGGCCCCACGAGAATTCTGTTCACACCCGACGGCGTTTTGGCGGGCGACAGCCGTTATGCGCAATCGGGGTAACATCACGGATAGAAGTGATGTTGAAACCAATTGCCGCCAGCGCGCGCAGCGCGGATTCGCGACCAGACCCCGGGCCCTGCACTTCGACCTCTAGGGTCTTCATGCCGTGCTCTTGTGCCTTGCGGCCCGCATCTTCAGCTGCCATCTGAGCCGCATAAGGTGTCGATTTACGCGACCCTTTGAAGCCCATGGTACCTGCCGACGACCAGGCAATCGCGTTGCCCTGCACATCTGAGATCAGGATCTTGGTGTTGTTAAACGAGCTGTTCACATGCGCCACACCAGTGGCGATGTTCTTGGAAACCTTGCGCTTACCGCGACGTGCTTCACGTGCCATAACTCAAGCCCTCCCTTACTTCTTCTTGCCAGCGATCGGTTTCGCCGGGCCTTTGCGCGTGCGCGCATTGGTGTGCGTGCGTTGACCGCGAACCGGAAGGTTGCGGCGGTGACGCAGACCGCGATAGCAGCCAAGGTCCATCAGGCGTTTGACGTTCATCTGCACCTCACGGCGCAGGTCGCCCTCAACCATGTAGTTGGCGTCGATATGTTCGCGAACTGCGAGCACTTCGGCATCGCTGAGTTCGTTCACGCGACGAGATTGATCAATGTTGACCGCCTCACAAATAGCCTTGGCCGAGGAATGGCCAATGCCTGTGATATATGTGAGCGCAATCGGGACCCGTTTGTGGGTCGGAATATTTACACCGGCGATACGTGCCACGTAGGTTATCCTTTTCGGTTGCGGTTCCGTAATCCCAGAACCTTTTTTCACAACTCTTTTCAAACGCTTGGCCCGAGCTAATTGCGCCGGGCCAGGATCGAATTCAGATCGATGATTCGGAGGACAGGCGCGACCCGCCAATGGAATCAAGTCTCTTAAGAGATGGTGCGTGTTAGAGGGGATTGACTAAAGCGTCAAGCCCCTTGTTTTTATTTGTTTTGCGAGCTCTGGCTCTTGTGTTCCAATAGGTCGAAAAACCTGAGCAAGAACACATTTCTCAACAGTAAAAGACGCGAATTCTCAATCGTATCAGGCGGCCCCTGAGGGTCGGTCAAACATTGGTTCGCGTTCGACCAAATGCAAGAATGGCGAATGCAGTCAGTAGCAGTGCTCCAGACGCTGGCAACGGAACAGGTGGAACAGCATCAGTCGTGATCTGAAAACTTAAATCAGAATTCTCAAGCTCCAATGACCCTGCGATATCACCAACCGCATCTTCAAAGATAATGAAAAGTCCACTGAAGGAAATCGTGGCGGAATTCAAAGCAAGAAAATCCAAAGCTGACGGCATATCGGTGTCAAATGCCATGTCAGAGAAATCTAGAATCCTGAAATTCATTGTACTTGCCGTGATCCCAAAAAGCATCGGCCCCTGGACGTCGGAGGTTATGACACGCACGCCATCTGCTGAAATTGGGCCGGCGAGAGGCGCGCCATTGTCGAAAATCTCAACAGTGCTTGATCCAAGCGGGGTCTGCGAAAAGGTTGTTAAACCAACGGTCGCCGAAAAGTTGTCTACGGCAACGGCATTCGTCGTGTCATTAACATTAAGTTGGACATCGCCGCTTATAGTAGTTCCAAGCGGGAAGAAGTTTGTAAATGGCAAGCCGGATCCTGATCCGACATTTCCTGAAAACGAAATCGATACGGTTGCAGCTTGGGACGCTCCAGCGAAACTCAAAAATGATACGATGATAGAAATAAAGACCCGTCGAAACATAAATTACTCCAAATAAATTCTTCAAATTAGAAAAGGGATAGCACAAGGCAATCGATCGGAGCAATTCTTTCAAGTCTTGGAATGCAATTGAACAATCAACCCAAAACGGCCTTGATCGACGATGCCACCGAGTCGATCTCACCAAGACCATCAACCGATCTGAGCTGTCCTTTGGCGTGATAGTAGCCGATGAGCGGTGAGGTTTTCTTATAATATTCCATCAGCCGGATTTTGAGACTTTCCTCATTGTCATCCGCGCGTACGGGCTTACCCGCTGCGCGGGCCTGTTCAGCACGGCCTACGATGCGCTTTACGAGCACGTCATCATCAACCTGCATCTCAACGACGGCATCGAGGCTTTGCCCCGTCTCCTCCAGCAGCGCACCAAGTGCATCGGCCTGCGCCAACGTGCGAGGGAAGCCATCAAAGATGAACCCGCCGCCATTTTCGCCTGAAATTTTCTCGCGAATAAGGCCAATGACGATCTCATCCGTGACCAGATCACCGCGTGCCATAACATCGGCAACGATCTTGCCCATTTCGGAGCCGCTATCCTTTGCCTCACGCAGCATGTCGCCGGTCGACAGCTGCGTCATGTTCCGCTCTTCGACAAGCAGTTGCGCCTGCGTGCCCTTGCCCGCTCCTGGCGGGCCCAAAAGAATGATATTCATCGCCGAGCTGTCCCTTTTCTCCGCGCGCGTTTGCGGCCCTTGCCGCTGAGCTGTGATTTTTCAATCAGCCCTTCATATTGATGGGCCAGAAGATGCGATTGCACCTGCTGGATCGTATCCATGGTGACCGACACCACAATCAGAACCGAGGTGCCGCCGAAATAGAACGGTATGGCCAGCTGTCCACGCAGGATTTCCGGCAGCAAACAGACCAGCGCCAGATAGGCGGAGCCAAGTACAAGGATACGCGTCACGACATATTCAAGGTATTCGGCGGTCCTTTTGCCAGGACGAATTCCTGGGACGAAACCGTTTTGGTTCTTCAGGTTGTCAGCGACATCGTCCACCTTGAAGGAAACGTTGTATGTGTAGAAATACGTAAAAAAGACGATCATTGCCGTGAAGAAGAGCAGATAGGCCGGTTGTCCGGGGCCAAAGTAAGCCAGCAGTATGGACATGAAAGGACTGGTGGCCTGATCGCCAGAGAATGTGCTGACTGTCACCGGCAAAAGCAGAAGCGATGACGCGAAGATCGCAGGAATAACGCCCGCCGGATTAACTTTAACCGGCAGGTGTGAAGAGCCGCCATCATAGACTTTCATGCCCACTTGCCTACGCGGGTATTGAATATGGATCTTGCGCAGGCTGCGCTCCATGAAGACCACGAAGGCTATAGTGACAACCACCAGAACCATGACACCGATGATTACAGCCGGGCTCAGTGCGCCCGAACGACCCGAGGCAAAGAACTGCGCAAGGGCGGCAGGAAGCTCTGCAATAATGCCCACGAAGATGATCAGTGAGATGCCGTTGCCCACACCGCGCGCGGTAATCTGCTCACCAAGCCACATCAGGAACATGGTGCCGCCGACCATTGTAATCATACAGCTGGCGATGAAGAAAAAGCCGGGATCAAGCGCAAGGTTGCCACCCTGAAGCGAAGCGGCAAGACCATAAGATTGCAACGTGGCGAGAAAAACCGTGCCATAGCGCGTATACTGGTTGATCTTCTTGCGCCCCTGCTCACCCTCTTTCTTGAGCTGCTCGAGCGCAGGCACCATGGCCGTCATAAGCTGCACAATGATCGAGGCAGAGATGTAGGGCATGATGCCCAATGCAAAAATACCCATTCGGGCCAAAGCACCGCCGGTGAACATCGACAGCATACCGCCCACACCGGTGGAGGCCTGCTCCATAAACAAACGGAGTTGAGCTCCATCAATTCCAGGCACCGGGATATACGTACCAATGCGATAGACAATCAAAAGTCCGATGGTGAAGAAGATACGTTTGCGAAGCTCTGTAGCTTTGCCGAATGCCGACCAACTCGTGTTGGCGGCCATTTGTTCTGCTGCGGATACCATGTGCCGGTCTCTTTAGCCCTTTTTTCTACGCATATGCACCGGCAGAACGCATGCCTTGTGCTGCCTGCAGGAAACTAGCGGAATATGTAAGCGCAGGAAGCCGCGCTCACAAGGAATTATTCAGTTGCTGGTACCGCCGCGACAGTGAGCGAGCCGCCCGCTTTTTCGACAGCATCAACAGCAGCCTTGGACGCGCCTGTGACTTCGAGCTTCAGCTTGGCAGAAACATCGCCTTTAGCAAGCACACGAATTCCGTCGAGTTTGCGCCGCACCAAACCGCTTTCAACAAGCGCGTCTTCGGTGATCGCCTTCTTGGCGTCGAGTTTCTTTGCGTCGACGAATTTCTGGATCAAACCGAGGTTGACCACGGCGAATTTCTTGCGGTTCGGTTTGTTAAAGCCACGCTTTGGCAAACGCTGGTAGAGCGGCATCTGGCCGCCTTCGAAACCTTTGATAGCCACGCCCGAACGGGATTTCTGACCTTTGATACCGCGACCTGCGGTTTTGCCCATGCCAGAACCAGGGCCACGGCCAACGCGCTTTTTGCGTTTGGTCGCACCTGGATTGTCATGCAATTCATTGAGTTTCATATCGCTTCTCCTTAGCCGGATGTGACCCCCGAAGCGTATTGGGCCAACCACGGCGTTTCTTGACATTTATTCGCGTGGTTATTGACCACCGGGGGCGTATAGACGGGTTGGGAGTATGGATCAAGAGGTCAGATCGGTGTTCTTTCGAGCAAAACGATTTACTGCATTTCGGTGAAAGTTGACATTGATCTCATAGGTGCCGATCGCGGATCAGAACTGATGGTCCGAAAACGACGCCGTTTGTCGTGGATCAAAATGCCGAAGAGATGACACTTTGCTACCGTCCTCTACAATGCCTCTGCTGAGAATCCAATCGAGTCGGTTAGCGCGCCGATGACCTCCCCTTCAGAAACCCTGCCACAATCATCGAAGCGCGCTTGGGCGATGGGGCTAATGGTCATTAGTTCTGTGGGTATAAGCTTCAGTGGCCTGGTGATCCGAACGATTGAGACAACGGATGCGTGGCAGATCAATTTTTATCGCGCGATCGCTTTGATCGTCATAACTTTTCTGTTGATGGTATGGCGCCACGGTATCGCTACACCCGATCGCATACGTGGCATAGGGCGCCCCGGCCTGTTGGCGGGTGTAATGCTGGCTGGTGCGAGCATATCCTTTCTACAATCCATCACGAACACAAGTGTGGCGAACACACTTTTCATGCTGAGCGTCATTCCTTTTTTCACCGCCGCTTTGGCCAGGTTACTTCTGAAGGAACAGCTGACACGTTCAACCGTTTTGGCGATGTGTGCCGCGGCAATTGGCATCGTGGTGATGGTATCAGGGGGAATCACAGCGGGTTCGCTTTACGGCAACGTGATGGGACTTCTAACGGCCCTTTGTTTCTCTTGTTATGCGATCATCGTGCGTCGCCACCGGGGAATCGAGATGTTACCTGCGCTAATAGTCTCTGGCACCGTCGTCATGGTTATTGCGCTGGTTCTACGCTGGGGCGACTTATCAATCTCGCTGAAAGACGTGCTGCTTTGTTTTTTACTTGGTGGTCTACTTTCGGGTTTAGCCAACACTCTATTCATCGCTGCTTCCAAACATCTTGTTGCAGCGGAGCTGACGTTGTTCATGTTGCTGGAGTTTGCACTCGGCCCTTTCTGGGTATGGTTATTCGTTGCTGAAACGCCGACAAAGGCAACGGTTGCGGGCGGCGCCATCGTGATCGGCTCAGTAGCAATCAGGTCTGGATTGGAACTGTTCCACTCAAAAACACGCCGGAAGTTTAGTATTTAGGCGCCGTGCTGAAGGTAAATGGTAGTAATTGGGCAAGTGGATCAGCGGGATGCTACTAGAGGGCAAATTACATATTCTGGCATCATGCGACTTCTGCGACCACACGCTCTTCGCCGGGGCAATGAAGCAAGTGAAGCGACCATCCGGCACACGGTTGGAAAACGGACCATCTAGACGCCATCCGCGTAAATGATACCGTGATCAAAGCCATTGCTTTGCATTGCCCAATAAAGGAGACGCTCGTGCTGTCAGACACCGACACGAAATTCCTGCGTATTGCCTACGAAGAAGCCAAGGGCGGTTATGATGAAGGCGGCTGTCCGATTGGATCAGTTCTGGCCCGAGGGGAGGAACTCGTCTCTCAAGGGCGCAATCAGCGGGTTCAGAAGGGCGATCCGATTGCCCATGGCGAAATGGACGCTTTACGAAAAGCGGGACGTCAGAAAACTTATCGTGACACCACGCTCTACACCTCGCTGTCACCCTGCATGATGTGCAGCGGTACAATCATTCAGTTTGGTATTCCACGGGTTGTCATTGGCGAGAACACAACGTTTGGCGGCAATGAGGACTTCCTACGTTCAAAAGGCGTGGAAGTGATTGTTGCCGACGATCCCGATTGCATTGCGCTGATGACACGCTTCATCAAAGAAAAGCCGGAGCTTTGGAACGAAGATATCGCGGAGGACTGAGATGGACACGCTAGTAACCGGAGCACCGGCACGTCCCACAGAAAATGTAGTCGAGGACGCGGTGGTTGCTGCACGCAAACCTTGGAGCGTGCTTATGAAAAAGGGGCAATACCTGCGCTTGATAGATCTGGAAGGTCAGCAAGCAATCGACTTCTTGTGTTTTGGTGTTGAAGAGCATCAAGGTCAGGTCGAGCGCTATCACATGCCAAACACGATCAAGATCCCCAAAAACATTCTACTCGGACAGGGGTCCGTACTCTATTCGCAATTCGCCCGACCAATGATGACGATCACCGAGGATAGCTGTGGCGGGCATGATACGATTTTCGGCTGTTGTTCTTTTGCCGTGGATCAAATGCGTTACGGCAAACAAAATAGCGAATGTTGTCAGCGCAATTTTGAACGTGAGATGTCGCGCCATGGATTGGGCCCGGAACATGTCGTGGCCAATGCAAATTTCTTCATGAATGTGCCGGTGTCAGAAAGCGGGCACGCCGAGATCGTCGATAGCACCTCGCGCCCTGGCGATTATGTCGACATGCGCGCGGAAATGGACCTGATCGCGGTTCTTTCAAACTGCCCTCAGGAACTTAACCCGGCTGCCGGTGGCGGCCCCACGCCTATTCGTGCCATCGTATTTGAGTGACAACACGCCTCTGGCCATCCGGGCCACCCTGCGCTATCTGGCAGAACGTTGAAATCTGAGATCCCTATGTCAGACACACAAGCCTATCAGCGCCCCGGCCCGGTTGAGGCCGAGATGAGCCAAGCGATCTCTTCGACCGAGGAGATCATTGCGGAGGCGCGCGCAGGACGGATGTATATTCTTGTCGATCATGAAGATCGCGAGAATGAGGGCGATCTGGTGATCCCGGCGGAATTTGCCACAGCTGGGATGGTCAACTTCATGGCCGTGCACGGGCGCGGTTTGATTTGCTTGCCAATGACGTCAGAGCGGATTGACAGGCTGGGTCTGCCGATGATGTCGATGAACAACTCATCGCGCCACGAAACTGCTTTTACTGTTAGTATAGAGGCGCGCGAGGGTGTTAGTACGGGGATTTCCGCCGCTGACCGTGCGCTTACTGTTGCCACCGCGATCAATGAGCAAAACACAGAAGCTCACATCGCCACGCCTGGGCACATATTTCCGTTGAAAGCGAAACCTGGCGGCGTGCTGGTCCGTGCTGGTCATACGGAGGCGGCCGTAGATATATCTCGTTTGGCAGGTTTGAACCCTTCCGGTGTGATTTGTGAAATTATGAAGGAAGACGGCACAATGGCGCGTCTTCCCGATCTGATCGAATTTGCCAGAACACACAACATGAAAATCGGCACGATTTCTGACCTTATTGCCTACCGCCATAAACACGACAATCTGGTACGCGAAGTTCGTCGCGAGACAGTCAACTCTTCCCATGGTGGCGACTGGGACATGCGCATTTACGCCGACCAAATCACCGGGACCGAACACGTTGTTTTGTCCAAAGGGGATATCAGTGACGGCAAACCCATACTGGCTCGCACCCATGCGCTGAATGCGCTCGAAGACGTCTTGGGAATTGGACTCGTCTCTGACGGCGATGGACCCTCTGGGAAGCTCCCCCGTGCGATGGAATTAATCGCGGCCGAAGGACGTGGAGCGGTGTTCCTCTTCCGACAGCCGCGCCCTAGCCTGTCCAGTGAGATGGATGAGGATGACGGGCCGCGGATCATCAAACAAACCGGCTTGGGATCGCAGATCATGTCAACCATGGGTATTCACGAGCTGATCCTCCTGACCGATAGTCCCGACACCCGTTATCTCGGTCTTGATGCTTATGGTATCTCTATTGTAGGTACCCGTCCGCTGAACGAAGACTGAGCTATGGCCGAGAAAGAATACACACTGCCGCGAGTCGAACTGGATAAACCCACGAAACTATTGATCGTGGTGGCTCCATTTTACAGAGATATCGCCGATCAGCTGATTGCGGGTGCGAAGGCAGAGATTGAGGCTAGTGGGGGTACTTGGGAACTCGTCGAAGTGCCTGGAGCGCTTGAAGTGCCCGCTACAATTGGGATCGCTGAACGCATGAGCAATTTTGATGGTTATGTTGCTCTCGGTTGCGTCATTCGCGGGGAAACCACCCATTATGAAACGGTCTGCAATGACAGCTCGCGGGGTCTCACTCTGTTGGGACTTCAGGGGCTTTGTGTCGGAAATGGCATCTTGACCGCAGAAAACCGCGATCAAGCGGTGGTACGGGCCGATCCAGATCAAATGAACAAAGGAGCTGGCGCCGCCGCCGCCGCGATCCACCTCATCGCACTTTCGCGGAAGTGGGGTGGTGCACGCAAAAACGTCGGTTTCAAACCGGCCTCTGAAGAATACCGCCTTGCTGGTGATCCGAGCCGCGATACAACTGCATGAGCGAGCTGTCCGGCAATCAGAAAAGAAAAATGCGTTCGGCAGCTCGTCTTTATGCTGTGCAGGCGCTGTTTCAAATGGAGCATTCTGGCCAAAGCCTAGACGCAGTACGCGACGAATTCCTCGATTACCGCTTTGGTTCAGAAATTGACGACGGCGTTGTGCTCAATGAGGGCGATGTGGATGTGTTCACCGGGCTATTGGAGCAGGCGGTAAACTTTCAGGCTAAAATCGACCAAATGACCGACGCGGCGCTGGTAGAAAAATGGCCGCTTGGGCGGATTGATCCGACGCTGAGGGCACTGTTCCGCGCTGCAGGTGCAGAACTCACACTTTCCGAGACGCCACCCAAAGTAGTGATCAGCGAATTCGTCGATGTTGCCAAAAGTTTCTATCCCGAGGGCAAAGAAGCCAGTTTCGTCAATGCTGTGCTCGACCATATGGCGCGTCAGGATGGGCTAAGCGCGCTCCAATAGGTCCGTACAAGCTTGCAATAGCCGGAGCGAGTTCACACAGCAGCTTGCGTCGCATGGCGTCCTTATATTTCTGAAATCCAGAAACGGTTTCCACGACAGACCCGGAACTAAAAATTACACTGTGCTGAAAGCAGGTACCGGTCAGAGAGACATTTATCTTAACAAGATTGAGCGCATCCGGTCCTGCTACACCTTTCAGGCAGCCCACTGTTCCTACTGTTCTGGGTCAAACTGCATGTCACGTTATAGTTCATTTTCGCAAACAAGTTACGGAAATTATTTTTTTATCAGAAAGTTGTTCAGCAACAAATACAACGATTGACGTTCTACAGACTGGGCCGTTGAACCCAGTAAAGTGCCCTTTTCAAGCAGTTAGCGACGACACAGCATGTCTCACGCAACCGAGAAGAACGACGCTTACGCCAATCAGTTCCAAACCCTCTTCTATGATGAGTTGCAATGGGGAGCCTTTGCCGGAAAGTAATCCGTAATATCCCATCACCTCAGCGCCAACTGCTCCCGAGACGAAAACAGCTAAGCCGCCTGCGATAGTGTAGAACGACTTTGGGTCTGCTTGCATGGCCGCCAGAATCGAACGATGGAAAATCAAAGCTAATAAGACAAACAAGGTCACATAGACCGATACCCAAGCCCCATTTGTTCCTCGAAACATCGGCAACCCAAAACCATATTCTTTATTGTATGATGTTATGCGCTCATGTAGCATGAGAACTTCATCGGCCGACAAAAAGGCAAGGCCAATTGAAAACGCCCAATAGATCGAAACGCCAGTTACCAACCGATCACGTGCGAACAGAGGAATTAATGCGACACATGCACCTGCAACTAATAGTTTTCCACCTCCCCACCAGGCCCCTAGGACTTGTTCACCGTCTAAGTTAAACACCCCGGGCGATAAATCGAACGCACTGTGCAGAACGAACATACAAACGATGAACAGGTCCACGGCGATTAGAAACCTGGCTAACTGGCTAACTTTTTTGGTCATCTTTCCCCAAGGATGAACTGTCAACAACAGTTGCCGCAAGTTACCTATGATCGGATAGGTTGCAAGACGTTCTTCGGTAAAAAGACTGTTAAAACTTGAACAAAGCTTCAAGTCGCTATTGTAACAAAATCTCCAAAGTCATTTGCCAATGCGTGACTTAAAGGCTTGTTGCACTCGGAAGTTCCACTCCACTAATCATTCAACTGCTGGCAAAGTCACGGTCGAGCAGATCTAGAAGAATTGCATAAATTGTTTTCTGAACCATAAGTCTCGGCAAACTGACCAGCAATCAACTGTCCTGCCAAGTCTGCTCCGCGAGGTTTATAGTGCGACATTGACCCGCCGACGTAGTAGTGATCACGAGTTGGCGGTACAGATTTTAATACTTCAGAGTAGCTTGTGTTGTCGTGTTTAGACATTTCCTGACGCGCCTTCTTGGCCCATGGGGACCGAGTTTCATCGACCAAACCACGGCGCCTGTTTGAAAACTCAAAATACCAAACGTGCTGGACACCCAGAAGTTTTATGATTTCACGTAGAGCCGCGTGCTCGCGTGAAAGAGCATCGCGCAAAGACCGCAGTTTTGGTTCTTGTTTTGTTGCACTTGAATGCATGATTTTAAAATAAAGTGCCGACCTTTTCAGTATGGAAGGCTGCCAACGAACAGTCTCTTTTTCATGGCTCGCAGCGTTCTTTTTATCTGAGGCTGGAGTGAGCCGTCTGTGCACTTTTGATTTTAGGATGACGATGTGGTCGATCTCCGCCTCCGGCAACACATTTCTCAGCAACCAGACATGATCGACAAGTGTATAGGCAGACCCAGAGACAGAGATGTAGTCAAAGCTGCATGCTGGATTTTGTGATCTGAGATGTTCGACAACTTTGGCCGGTAGTGTTTGCGCTTCTTCCAGAGAAGCTCCCAAAACGGTACTAGTGCCTAAGATAGCAATGCGCACTCTTCCTTGCGGTTTTGGGATTTGTAGATTGGGTCCTCTTAGGCCAAACTTGTTGGTGGAAATGTGACGATATGAAGTGTTTGGCATCATGCGATACGTTGAAATACCTTCTTCGCGATAACCAATTTGTCTGTATAGCTCGTTGGGTCTCACTCTCTCTTGCTCAGGTCCCAACAGCTGGTTCGCACCTGATCTTAAAAACGCCTCCGCTGCAATCAGACAGAAACATAGCAACAACACCATGCATGCGACAAAGGTCAACTCCTGCCGACGCTGCGGATCTGTGGCTCGAATAGTCAAAGGTCCATGTACCTGAATTCAGCAGGTGCTTCGTTGAGACAAAGCAACACGAGAAAAATCAAAACAGACACCCAAGCGCCAAAAACCCAAGGTGCCAATGCTTCTCCGAAAAAGAGTCTAAAGTAACCGTACATCATACCCACCAGATTAGAATTAAGACGTAAGTTTCAAAAGCATGTTGAAGACTATCCGCGTTGATGATCTCAAATCCAAACCACACGAAGTGAACCGTTAAGCCGACAGAGATGATTTGGGTAACAGGAGAAAACCTGTCTGGAAAAGCTGGTAGATGGTGCTTGAAGCCCTGCCAGTATTGCCACGCGACGATACCCATTCCATGATATGCGCCCCAGACAAGATAGCGTAATGAAATTTCGTGCCACAAACCGATCACGATCATTGTTGCCAAGGCGCCCAGCACAGGGTTGCGCGTCGTACTCACAACCGGTTCGTATATGTAATCGCGGCACCAACCTGACAACGAGATATGCCATGAGCGCCAAAAGGCGCTTATATTTGCTTGAAGATAGGGCCAGTTGAAGTTCTCGATGATGCGAAACCCCAATAATCGAGCCAAACCGATAGCTATGTCAGAATGCCCTGAAAACTGAAGGTAAATATTCAAACCATTCTTAACTATCGTCAGATAGCTGACCAACGCGCCGTCCTGTGAAGGTAACTCCCAAATCCACTCTCCAAAGACACGTTCAACCAGAAAATTGCTTAGAACGACGATTTTGACATACCCATACAGTATACGTTCCGCTCCGTCGGACAGCATGGATGTGTCAAATCGCTGTCGCTTCATATCCCGCAAAAAATCGTCAATACGATGGATTGGACCTACTGGTATTGTTGGCAGAAAGAACAAATATGCGACGAGTTCTCCAAACCTGCACACGGGTTGCCGCCCCGAAAACCTTTCCATGAGGAAGTGAATGCAACGAAACGTGTAGTAGCTGAGACCCAAAGGGATCAAAGTCGTCTGCAGAAATGTGTCGCTGTCATTCGTGATGCCGAGTTTGAAACCCACCAGCGTTATCACAAAGAATACTACTGCCAGCACCAAAGACTTTTGTGTAACCACCGGACGACGTCCAGCGACGTGACTGACCAAGGTGAAAACGCTCAAAAGTAATGCTGACTGCCACGACACGGAGGCCAAAAAAAGCAAGGAAAGCAGAGCCAAAAGATAAAGGCGCAAATACTTGGGGGCCAGCCAGTACAACGCGACGGTGCCCCACATCCATCCGAGCCAGGTTAGTGAAACAAACTCCACAGTCAGAAACCGTTGCTAGTAAACGAATTCGTAGATCAGAAAGGACATGCACGGCACGACGATTAAACCGAACGCAATGATCCAAGACCTTACCGGCGCAGCCTCGTAGTGTTTATCGAGGAAGCTTCCGCTTTCTGAGTTTTGTTGATTTTTACTCATTGTGCATTTTCAAAACATTCGCCAAATCGCCAAGTGTTTTTATTGATAGAAACTCTCTTGGGGGTATCTCCAAGGCGTAGCGTTTT
The DNA here is from genome assembly GCA_039180185.1 of Pseudomonadota bacterium. Taxonomy (GTDB): domain Bacteria; phylum Pseudomonadota; class Alphaproteobacteria; order Rhodobacterales; family Rhodobacteraceae; genus Roseovarius. The sequence goes on from JBCDDS010000028.1 coordinate 19,626, forward strand.
TCCGCTTCCAAAATCAACTGGACATGCGCGAAACTGTCCCATCCTAAGGTGCTCTTTGGAGCGGAGCGCAAATTCAGGTCGCCCGAATCACAGTTGAAGACTTCTGCAGCCAGTAGGATGATGTCTTTCTCAAAATCCACCTTGTGGCGAGTGGTTTTCCCAGGTCGTTGTGTGGCGATTTCGCGAAGCTTTCTAACGATTACTTTGCCGGATGGTGTGCGCGGTATTTCCTTCAGGACTAAAATTTCGCGTGGTAACTTATGAGGAGCGAGTTGCTTGCGGCACCATTCGAGCAGATCGATTTCGAGGTCAGTTTCGTTTGTTTGCGCGCCGTTCGTACGCACCGCGGCAATCACTTTTTCGCCGAATGTAAGGTCCTCCAACCCGAAAGCGGCTGCGTCATCTACGGACTGATGGCCCATTAAAACATCGGATACTTCAGACGGGTTGATGTTGATGCCTCCGGATATAATTACTCTGCTTTTCCGACCCACTACAGTAAGATACCCATCGTCGTCCTTGATCGCCAAATCCCCTGTTTTGAACCACCCATCAACAAACGCTTCTTGCGTCGCCGACTTATTATTGCGGTATCCTTTGGCAACAACGTCCCCTTTGATCACAAGTTCCCCAGTCTCACCAGCCTCCACCTCTGACCCATCATCTGCGACTATTCTGACGCCACATCCAATCGGCCTACCAATAGTTCCTTTGCGATATGTGCCTGATTGCGGTGTGCAATACGTCGCTTCGCTTACTGTTTCGGAAAGTCCATACGCATTACTGAGTTTTACTGAAAAACGTTCTTCAAATACGTCCCAAATCTGATCCGAAAGGCGGTCTCCGCTTGCTCTTATCATCTTGAAATCGGGTGCGCTGAAGGCGTCGTTAAAACTGTCCGGCATGTTGTTGATCATGGCGATAACAGCGGGAACAGTGAAAAAGTGCGTAATGCGGTCTCTGTAAATCGATAAAAGCAAGTCATCCAGCTTCTCAAAACTAAACTTTGAAGGCCGGAACAAAGTTGCGCCCGCAAACAGTGTGTGCAGCGGACCATGAAGAATACCGTCCGTGAAGTGCAAGGGAAGAGGGTTGAGCACTCTGTCTTTTGCGTCCAAGTCGTAGGCAAGAGAAAACTCATAAAGTTGAGCAGCAATATTCTTGTGACTCAATTCTACGACCTTAGGATCGCTGGTCGTGCCAGATGTCATTAGCAACATCGCCGTTTGGTCTGGGTCAATGGAAGGCGCATCGTGCATTGGTTGCGCGGCTTCGATCATTGCTTCGTAAGGCGTAAGGGCTTCCGTTTCCCTTTGCCCGCCCAATAGTCTTCCAACCAGACCGATCTTTTGGGGTGCTGATAGATCGATTATCGTTCGTACTAAGCCGTCAGCGAGCTCCACCTTTTCCGCGAGTTCTGCATCAATAAAAACATGCGACACATCACAGCTTCGCAAAACTCGACCGAATTCGGCCGATGTGAGGTCAGGGTTAACGTTGATGACTGGTATCCCAGCACGAAGGGCAGCCACGAAAAGACAAGTCATTTCAACAGGCGACTGCGTTACAATAGCCATACCTCGGGTCGTATCACAGGTGTCTAACAAGACGGCTGTTAGTTTCTTGACCTTGTTCGAGAAGCCACCGTAAGAGAACGGTTTATCATCAGAGACTATAAATGGTTTCTTGGGATCAGCTTGAGCCAAACACTTGTCGATCCACGTCAAGTTCACTTTGTGTCGCTCGAGACTATTTACGGTGTTCGGTTTCACCAAATTAGATACCTGTTATGTTGAATACACTGAAACGAGACATTGATTTTTCATGTTGTCTTTTTTGCGGTCAATACTTGGTCAAAAAACAACGCGGTTAGAGCTTTTTTGTCAGGCTTGTTCTGAGCTGCGCGTGGAAATTGATCCAGAAGCATAAGGCCCCGAGGAGTCTTTAGGTGCCCCAAAGCATCTTGTACTCTTTGACGAAGCAACGTGTCGAAACGCTCCGGAAGCTGCCCGGCGATTGGGATCACAGCGCCTCCAATATGCTCAAAACCGTCGTTATCTTTTACTGAGAACACACAAGCTTCGCGAACGTTTTCATCACTTTCAATAATATTCTCAATTTCGATTGGCATAACGATTTGACCGTCAGGCGTTTTCATCAAATCAGAACTTCGCCCCTGGATTCGCACGCCGCCACGGGCGTCGTAACACGCCAGGTCTTGGGTGTTGTACCACAAGCCGTAGCCAATCGCCTCCAGTTCAGAGTTATTGCTTTCAACCGGCTTGTGTCCCTTCGGGAATTTGTAGCCGTCCATCATGCCCAATGAAACGATAAGCATACTACCAGTCTCACCGACGGCACATGTTTGACCTTTCTCATTTACGATCCGAAGAAGAACTTCGTTTTCAAACCCGCCGCCAGCGCTAATAACGTCGGCGCCGACCGTTCGCGCCGCAAGCGCTCCACCATATTCGCGTGCGCCTAAGTACTCGATAATTTCTGCCTGCGAGCACTCTCGGAAAGATTGCGCCATCGACGCGCCAAATGGCGCTGAAGCTGAGATCAAATATTTAAGGGACCCTAAAAATGGGGTCGCGAAACGCTTCCCCGATGCCAGTATCGAACGGAGAGCTGTAGGAACAAGCATTGCGCAATTCACTTTGTGAACCATGCAATCATTGGCAAACTCAAGTGGTGACTGACGAGAAACATGTCGCGGAATCACGACCTTTGCCCTCGCTAGCAAGGGCATGGCAGTCATGACATAGGTCGAGCAGTCTCCAATGAAGTCAGTCGCGGAGCTAAAGACATCCGATTTTGAGAACTCCCCCTTTCTGGAAGAGCGGTCGCATCCCCACCAAACAGAGTGTTGTGAAAGCAATACCGCCTTTGGTTTGCCAGTCGTTCCACTGGTTGTGGACACAACGCAAAGATCCGAAGGCGACACATCGGCCGGGTGCTTTTCCTCGACCGTTGGTTCAGGAGATTCGGCCACCCAACGTAAAAATTCACTCGTCGCGCCCTGATCATGATTATCCGCCAAAGCGATTAGTCTTGAGCCGTGTTTTGAACTCTTTGAAAGGTCAAGGCGTGCAGAAAATACAACGTCTGGCGGATGGATCTCTAATTGAGACCGGATGACGTCGACCGACGCATTGCTGTTTAGGCGCAGCACAACAGCACCGTGCATCCACGCGGCAAGGTTAATCAGATAAGTCTCAAACGTAATTGCGCTATCTAAGGCAATGACATCTCCAGCCTGCACACCACAAGATCGCAGCGCGGCACGAATACGGTAGACGATCGCCAGTGTTTCACCCACCGAAACTGCACCACTTGATGCGTCAAGAATGAAAATTTCATCAGGATCGCGTTTTGACAGATTGTCATGCACCAATAACGGCAACGTGCGCTGTGCCCATGGTCTGCTGGGCGCAGGGGCTTTACCAAAATCAAAGCGCAGTTTTGATTTGGCAAGATCAGTTAGAGTGATGCCAAATCGCTCCGCAAGCTCTGCCGCACAGCTTTCAAGACGTGATTGGTCTTCTTTGGTAACACTTTGAAAATGAGAAAGCGGCGTGCCGGACGTCAACCAGAATAGGATTGCTTCTTCGTGGGGTGAGATATGAAAAACGTCATTATCGCGACGCACCTTCGAACTACGCGTATCAAGTACAAAATCCATACGCTTGTCCTAAAATTCACTGTCGATAACCAAAGCAAACATAAACGCTCTCTCGACTATCAAATTGCAATCGAGTTGAGTGAAAATTTCCATTTTTTCAAGCGAGTTCGCCCGATTCAAATCGACCATTGATGCGCCAATAGCCCCATTGCCAACCTGTAAAGACTTTAAATACATCAAAACACAAACTCTTTGTAACAGAGCACTTGATACTTCATCATCTTTGAAAGACTACAGAAATCGAAAATGATTGCGAGACTTTGATGAGTTCCAGTAGCTCGATTATCTTATTTGGGGTGAAAAGCCCTTTGGTCGTTGACTATGAGGAAACAATCCGCCGGTGCGGCTTAGAATTGACCGCGGCTTGTTCCGTATCGGATGAGGTTCGGTTGTGGCGGCGCGACAAACTTAAAACCTTGTCGGAATGCGAGAATGGCGGTTGTGATGGTCGGTTCATCGCTTGCGCCTTCACTCCGAGAAATCGCGAAGATCTATGCATTCTCGCTGTAAAAAATGGATACGCCGCACACGCTGGCCTTTTCGATCCGACTGCTACAATCTCGGAAAGCACGCGTATAGGAGCCGGATGCTACGTAAATGCGGGCGCCGTGATTGGTGGAGTATCAATTCTCGGAGAACATGTTGTCGTTAACCGATCTGCCAGTGTTGGGCATCACTGTATTTTGGGCGATTTCTCAAGCGTCGGTCCCGGCGCAACACTGGCTGGTAATGTGCGGATCGGCGACCGAACACTGATTGGAACCGGAGCAGTTATCTTACCGGACGTCCACATAGGAGAAGGCGCAATTGTTGCCGCTGGTTCTGTTGTGCGAAAGAATGTAGAGGACGGGGGTGTTGTTGCAGGAAACCCAGCGAAGGAAATAACTTTGTCTGCGTCATCGCCCGTCATCGGGTCAAACGCAGTCGAATAACCAAAGTGCGAGCTCGCAACCCTATTGCTCAATATTCTTGCTTTGAAAAACAGCCCCTTGGAGAACACAACTCAACAAAATGAGATGTCGACAAAACCTACCTTAGTTGCGTAGGTTTTGACTTCCCAAGTGCGCGTTGGAACGAGGCTTTTCCCAAGCGCGACACACTTGATCTACGCGACGACATTAGCCAATACTCTTGCGAATGCGGCGGATCATCCACCACACGAGTCCCACCACGGGAAGGGCAATCATCGCGGTCAACATGTCTTTGCTGAGTCCGCTGGGTTCCGCGAACGGATAGACCAAAAACGAGGCCAGAGAGACCGCGTAGTAGCTGACCGCCACAACGGATAGCCCCTCCACCGTGCGTTGCAAGCGAAGCTGGGCGTCGGCTCTACGATCCATGCTTTCCAGAAGATCCTGGTTTTGCGCACTGCGTTCCACGTCGACCCGTGTGCGCAAAAGTTCAGCCGCGCGGACGGTTCTTTGCGACATATTCTCAAGTCGTTCGCTGGTCGATGCCACAGTCCGTATGGCCGGCTCATACCGGCGCATCATGAACTCACCAAATGTCTGACGCCCGTTAAAACGCGCTTCGCGCAGTACTGAGATACGTTGTTTCACGATGTCGGCATAGGCCATGGTCGCACCAAACCGGTAAGACGATTGGGCGACGATGCTTTCCAGTTCCGCAGAGATGTTGAGCAAAGCATCAAGCGTATCCTCGGCGCAAACTGACCCCCCCGGCATATCGCCAACAAGCTGATTGAGTTTTTGATCCAATTCACCGACGCGCGGCGACATGTCCCGCGATCGCGCAAGGCCAAGCATCGACAATGACTTGTAACTTTCAATCTCGCACAGATGGGTCATGATGCGACCCAACCTGCGGCGTCCGATATCTTCTGAAGCGTTGATCATAAAGCGCAGGTGACCCGCTGGGTCGATACGGAAATCCCCTGCGATGACAGCATTATCGTCGGCAACGTAAGACACCGCCACGCTTTCGTTAACGAAGAGATCAAGTACGTCTTCCGCGATCTCTTTCTCCGCTTTCATTCGGTCAATGTGGATCAGTGCAGAGGTCAGGCGTTCGCCGGGCGCGTCGGCGAGCCAGTCTTCAGGAAAGACTTCGAACTCTGACGGATCAAAGGGACGATTGCTGATACCTTTGCGATAAGCGGTGTAGGTGACGAACTCAGAGTGGCTTTCCCATTTGATCTGGTGGCGCCCAATATCTGCAGTATGTGTTGTTGCACCCGATTTTGGGTGGCTCGCACCATGACGATCCAGCAAATTGATCAGATGCTGGCGATCTATCTCGTGGTCCCTTGCTGCCGCATCAGCTCTTTTCTTCAGCGCTAAAAAAGCCGCCGCTGCTGGCGCCGCCACCGTCGGGTAGGGCCGCGCATGCAATTCATGCGATAGATCATACCGCAGTGGATGATCCACAATGCCGTTCATAGGTGCTTTGTCCTTCATAATGCACCTGATACGGCCAACGGCGCCAAATGGATGCACTAAGGTGTTCAAAACCTTTGAATTTGCCATTTGAGCCCAGCAATTGAGCATCACAAACCAAAAAGCCCGCCGAATTGGCGGGCTTTGTCTTTTATTGAATGCTTACCCGATACGGGTCAGAAGCGATGTCACGCTGTCTTTGGCATCGCCGTAGAACATCCGCGTGTTCTCTTTGTAAAAAAGCGGATTCTCGATGCCGGAATACCCAGTGCCCTGCCCCCGCTTGGAAACGAAGACCTGCTTGGATTTCCAGACCTCAAGGACCGGCATGCCGGCGATAGGAGAATTCGGATCGTCCTGCGCAGCTGGATTCACGATATCGTTGGAGCCGATAACGATCACGACGTCCGTATCTGGGAAGTCGTCGTTGATCTCATCCATCTCCAGCACAATATCGTACGGAACCTTCGCCTCGGCCAAAAGCACGTTCATATGCCCAGGTAGACGGCCCGCGACCGGGTGAATCGCAAAGCGCACGCTCTTGCCCTTGCCGCGCAGCTGCGTGGTGAGCTCGCTTACCGCTTGCTGCGCCTGCGCAACCGCCATGCCATAGCCGGGAACGATGATCACGCTATCTGCCTCGTTTAGGGCGGTAGCAACGCCATCCGCGTCGATAGCCACTTGCTCACCTTCAACCGCTTGCTGTTCACCAGCCGGCCCGCCAAAACCACCCAAGATCACGCTTATAAACGATCGGTTCATCGCCTTACACATGATGTAGCTCAGGATCGCGCCTGAGGACCCCACAAGCGCGCCGACAACGATCAGAAGGTCATTACCGAGCGAGAAACCGATGGCTGCTGCGGCCCAACCTGAATAGCTGTTGAGCATAGAGACAACGACCGGCATGTCCGCGCCGCCAATGCCCATGATCAGGTGGTAGCCAATGAAAAGCGCCAGAAGCGTCAGCAGGATCAGCGTCCACGTGCCAGAACCGCCCAGATACATCATCGCAAAGAGCAGAGACAGACCGGCAGCCGCTGCGTTCAGGATATGTCCGCCGGGCAGTTTCTTGGCAGAGGTGTCCACCTTACCCGCAAGCTTGCCATAGGCAATCACTGAGCCCGTAAATGTCACCGCACCAATCCAGATGCCAAGTACCAACTCGACCTTCAGGATGTTGATCTCAACCGGCGTCTTCTTTGCGATCAACTGACCAAAGGAAGACAGGCTGTCATAAATCTCTTTGGGCAGTTTGACGAACGCACCGTCGGCCGCCTGCGCGCCCATGACCAAGCCGTTATCTGCGAAAATACCGGCCACATTGTTGATCATCACGTTGGCATTGAAACCCACGAACACCGCAGCCAGACCAACAAGCGAGTGCATAATCGCCACAAGTTCTGGCATTTGGGTCATCTGCACCCGTGTGGCAAGTTGATAGCCTACAGCAGCGCCCAATAGGATCAGCATAAGCGACAGGAAACTCAGACCAGAGCCCGGTCCGATCAGCGTCGCAACCACGGCGATGGCCATCCCCGCGATCCCGTACCAGACCGCACGTTTGGCGCTTTCCTGTCCAGAAAGACCGCCTAGCGAAAGGATGAAAAGAACTGCCGCGACAGCATAGGCCGCAATTGTAAATCCGAATTCCATAATCCCTGCCCCCTTACGATTTCTGGAACATGGCGAGCATGCGCCGTGTCACGAGGAAGCCGCCGAAAATATTAATAGCTGCCATAAAGACGGCCAACGCGGCAAGGATAGTGATCAGGAAAGAGCTGGAACCGATTTGAATCAGCGCGCCCAAGATAATGATCGATGAAATTGCATTCGTTACCGCCATAAGCGGTGTGTGCAAGCTGTGCGCAACGTTCCAGATCACCTGGAAGCCGATGAACACGGACAGTACAAAAACGATGAAATGCTGCATAAAGCTCGCCGGTGCATAAAGCCCAACGAGTAAAACAAGAAAGCCTCCGAGCGCCAATAGGCCGACCTGATTGCGCGTTTGCGCTTTGAATTCGGCCAGTTCCTGCGCCTTTTTCTCCTCTGGTGTCAGTTCCTTGGGCGCTTCCTTTTTGGGTTGCGCTGCAATGGCCTGAATTTTCGGCGGGGGCGGTGGATATGTGACCTCGCCACTATGCGTCACCGTCGCGCCGCGAATGACGTCATCTTCCATGTCATGAACAACCTTGCCGTCTTTTTCTGGCGTCAGATCAGTCATCATGTGGCGGATGTTGGTGGCGTAAAGCGATGACGATTGCGCCGCCATCCGGCTTGGGAAATCGGTGTAGCCGATGATGATTACACCGTTGTCCGTCACCACGCGCTCGTCCATTTTGGTGAGCTCGCAATTGCCGCCTTTCTCCGCAGCAAGGTCTACGATGACTGAGCCCGGTTTCATCATCCCGACCATGTCTTTGGTCCAAAGAATAGGCGCATCACGGTTCGGGATCAGCGCGGTAGTGATGACGATGTCGATGTCGGGCGCCATCTCGCGGAATTTTTCGAGCTGTTTGGCCTGAAACTCCGGGCTTGAGGGGGCCGCATACCCGCCGGTTTCGGCGCCGTCTGTTTGTGACTCTTCGAAATCGAGAAAGACAAACTCAGCACCCATGGATTCAATCTGTTCTGCCACTTCCGGGCGAACGTCAAAGGCGTAGGTGATCGCACCTAGCGAGGTCGACGTGCCTATCGCGGCCAGACCGGCCACACCGGCGCCGACAACAAGCACCTTTGCAGGTGGAACCTTGCCCGCCGCGGTGACCTGCCCGGTGAAGAACCGGCCAAAGTTGTTGCCCGCCTCGATCACCGCGCGGTAGCCCGCGATATTAGCCATCGAGCTCAGCGCATCCATCTTCTGCGCCCGGCTTATGCGTGGCACCATTTCCATCGCAACAACAGTCGCGCCCTTACCGGCAGCCATTTGCATTTGCTTTTCATTGCCACCGGGATTGAAGAACGAAATCAGGGTCTGACCTTCGGTGAGCCGTTTCACCTCTGTATCGGTCGGGACCCGTACCTTAGCGATAATGTCGCTACCTTTCCAAAGCGAGGCTGCGGATTTCAAAACCTTCACACCGGCAGCTTTGTAATCTGCATCCGAGAACCCTGCCAGCGCGCCTGCGCCGGATTCGATGATGCATTCATGTCCAAGTTTTTGGAGTTGCAGCGCCGAGTCTGGTGTCATTGCGACACGCGCCTCTCCCTCCATCACCTCTTTGGGTGTTCCGATCTTCACTTCTTTCGTCTCCCGAGTCGTAGGCAACGTGTAATCCGCGGCCCGGTGTATTGCATTAATGCGGTTCACTTAGGTCAGGCGCGGCTTATTTCACATCTTTTCACGAGTTGGAATGGGTGGAATGCCGCAGCCTGTCAAATCCAACGTCGCGTAGCGCGGCAGTATTCCTCAAATGCTTCCGGGAACGCCTGTTTAAGTCGCATTTCTTCAGCCAGGATGAATCGCTTTTGGATCAACATCGCGAAAACCGGGATAAGCATAACGCTAACAACTGCGTCCCATATCAAGATAAATCCGGTCAAAATCAGTACATCGGCCAGATAAATCGGATTTCGGCTGCGCGCGAAAACACCGCTGCTGACCAGTTCAGATGGCTGCATGTGTGGGATGACCGTCGTGCGGTGACGACGAAACTCGATGATCGCCGCAATAGCCAAAACAGTTGCAACGCCAATTAACATCACGCCGAGCGCATCTGCCCAACGCATACCAAAACTCAATCCCATTGGTGCAAGCTTCGCCTGAGTTCTTGCGAGCAACAGAAACGCGACAAGCCAGAGCGGCGGGAGATCAAGCCATTTCAGCATGCCTACTCCTTGCGATTTGCTTGGTTTAAGGTCAAGCGCAGATAACGGGAGTTAGAGACATGTTAGCGGGTAAGCACGCACTTATCACAGGAGGTGGTACTGGGATCGGACTGGCCATTGCTAGAGCGTTTGCCTCGGAAGGCGCGCAGGTCACGATCACCGGTCGCCGCGCGAGTATTTTGAAGGAAGCGGCCGACGAAAGTCTCTTTCCGATGGTCATGGATGTGACCGATGAAGCAAAGGTAGTTAAGACATTCATGGAAGCCGCCGAGGCACGAGGCCCGGTTCAGATTTGTGTGGCAAATGCAGGCATCGCTGAGGGGAACGCGTTGCATAGCACCGATGTAGAATTCTGGCGCAAAATCATGTCGACAAATTTGGATGGCGCGTTTCTGACGATACGCGAGGCCTTGCGGTCTATGAGGCAGACTGATTGGGGCCGGGTCATAGCGATTTCTTCTATTGCAGGTCTCAAGGGTCTGAAAGGTGCATCGGCCTATACCGCAAGCAAACATGGGCTCAGCGGCCTGATCCGAGGACTATCGGAGGATTATCTCGGCACACCCTATACCTTCAATGCGATCTGTCCGGCATATGTCGATACCGATATCGTCACGCGCAATGCTGAAGCGATCGCCCAGCGCACCGGTATGAGCACAGATGCCGCAAAGCAGACCATGATCAGCGCGAACAAGCACGGCAAACTGATCACGCCTGAAGACGTTGCTGCGACAGCGCTCTGGCTTTGTGGTCAGGGCTCGCAGAACGTGAATGGTCAGGCCATCGAAATTGCCGGCGGGCACTTTTGATGTTGGCGCGCGAGGACTTCAATGCGTTTTGCAAAACCTTCGATGCCAGCACACATGTCGTACAGTGGGGCAATGCCGATGTTTGGAAGGTCGGGGGTAAAGTGTTTGCCATTGCCGGATGGAATGACGGCAAGGACGCCTACACGTTCAAGGCCTCCGACATCGCTTATGAAGTTCTGCAGGATCAGCCAGGCATTCGCCCGGCGCCTTATCTCGCCTCGAGAGGCATGAAATGGCTGCAAGTCTATGACGAACCGGGCCTTTCAGAGCCAGAGCTCAAGGAACACATTGGTATGTCATACAACATGGTCGTGGCGAAACTGACCCGTAAAACGCGAGCAGAACTAGGCATTTAGTCGGAATTTCCCGGCAAAAACGTGCCTTAATTCTCCCCAGATTTGCCCCAAACAGACCGTTTTCCGAACACGCACACTGTGTATCGAAATTGGAAACAAAGTCATTTGAAGGGACGAAATATTTTGCTGTATTGCCCCGATCGGTCGGGGAATATCTTCAATTTCGAATTGTCATGCCGACGTACACGGTAAATATATACAATAACGACCCGCTGTTTACGATCTCGTCAACAGTAGGTGCCACAACGGCATGGACCGGAGAAGCATCGCCAAGCGGTACAGCCACAATCACTGACAATGAAGCAGGGATCGAGGGACAAACCCTTGATGATGCGGCTGCCGGTGGAGAGACCGCAACAGGCGACGTCACGGTAGGCGGAAACACTTCAATCGGTGCAAGCGTTTATGCCGAAGAAGCATGGACGCTGCTTGATACCGAAACCGGTAAAACCTTTACACTGATTACACTGCGTGTCGATGACGGACCAGCGACCGGATACTACACGCTGTCCGAGCAACCGCTCGTGGTTGGTCGCAACTACGAAGTGGTGGCGTTCACCAACAATGCAGACGTTCTGGCCGGCGATCCTGCGTTCAATATCGATAATTTCGTGGATGAAACCGGGTTTGGGGTTGAGGGTACCGGCGGCGACGACGTCATTGATCTGGCCTATTCTGATGATGATGGCGATAGCCTCGGCGACGGCGATGACCTTGTCAGTACGGGCGACGGCGACGACAGCGTGGTGGGCAGCGGTGGCGATGATACAATCATCGGTTCGGGTGGTTCTGACACGCTCAATGGTGGTGACGGAGACGATACCATTATCGGGGGAAATAACGGAAGTTTCGCAACCAGCGCTGAGTTCCTCAACTGGTCTGCCGCTGGAGCAGATGAGGCGAGCATCGCTGCAGGGTTTTCTCAACAAACCGGTGAAATCGTTGTCGATGTCGGATTCACTGACGACGGCGACAATAACCCCACGTTCACTGTTGAAAGCACGGACACTGAATACACGGAGGCAGGAGAGCCGTTTAACACAACTTCTGGAGCCGCTGTTTTTGGCAATGGCGATGGTGCGACCGCGACGGTCACGCTGGATTTCGCTGCTGCACCAGGCAGCGTTTATCAAGACGAGGTGGAAAATGTTCAGTTCCGACTGAACGATATCGATAGCTTTGCGGGCAACCATATCGACACCATTACCGTCAATGCCTTTGACGCAGACGGCAACCCGGTACCAATTGTATTCACTGTGGCCGGGGACGAAACCGTTGTCGGGAATACCATCACTGCCGGTGGAGCGCTTGATGATCCAGACGATGCAAATGGTTCTGTTCTGGTCGAGATTGCAGGACCCGTTGCGCAAGTAGAAATCATTTATTCCAACGGACTAACCGGCACGCACGGGCTCAACATCACAGATGTCCATTTCGATGCGGTTCCTTCTGTGGATGGGGAGGACGTGCTGAATGGTGGGGCCGGTGACGACACGCTTTCCGGTGAAGAAGGCGATGACACGCTAGATGGTGGCACTGGTGCGGACCAGATGTCCGGTGGCGATGGCGATGACGAATTCGCGGTGGCCGAAGGCGACACTGCCGATGGCGGCGATGGCAATGATCTTTTTATTCTCAACGACTTGGGCGAGGCGGGCGCAAGTACCATAACGATCATTGGCGGTGAAACTGGCGAAACGACGGGCGAC
>JBCDDS010000029.1:0-32320 GCA_039180185.1 Pseudomonadota bacterium
ATGTTGAAAATCTCTTCGACCAACTGCGGTGCAAGGCCCATGGAGGGCTCATCGAGCAGGATCGTCTCAGGACGGCTCATCAGGGCGCGCCCAATCGCGCACATCTGCTGTTCGCCGCCAGAAGTATAGCCTGCCTGCGATCTGCGTCGGTCTTTTAGACGCGGAAAATAAGAATAGACGAGTTCAAGATCAGCCTCGATTTCGCCACGCGAAGATCCACGCGTGTAGGCCCCAGTCAGAAGATTTTCTTCCACCGTTAAATGCTCAAAACAGTGACGGCCTTCCATCACTTGTATGACACCCATTTTCACCAGATCAGAGGGCAGCAAATCCTGCACTCGTTCCCCGCGGTACATTATAGTGCCCTTTGTGACCTCACCGCGCTCAGAACGCAGCAGATTTGAAATCGCCTTAAGCGTGGTGGTTTTGCCAGCGCCGTTACCACCAAGAAGGGCCGTTATGCCTCCCTTTGGTACATTGAGGCTAACGCCCTTCAATACAAGGATCACATGGTTATAGATCACCTCGATATTGTTCACTTCGAGAAGCGTCTCGTCAGTTCGCGCTGAATCCAGCATGAGGCTCGCTTTCTTTTCTTGTCACTCTCAAAGCAAACCGGCCGCCACGTTACGCAGCGGCCGGTACAGAAGCTGGCTTAGCAGCCAGCTTCGATGTTGTTTTCGGCTGCGAAGGCAGAAGAATCTTCAGCAACCAGAGGCTCAATCACCGACTGGTCAGACTGATAGTACTCGGTAATGAGTTTGAACTCACCAGCCGCCGCATCCCACTGAGACACCGCGCCAAAGCCATTACCACCGTGGTTCTGACAGCTCACCGAAAATTCTGGTCCGAAGTTTGGCAAACCAAGACCCGCCATTTTCGCCTCGGTAATTTCCAGCGCTTCCATGCCATCGCGCATTTGCTGGCTGGTAATGTCAGTCACGCCGTGAATGCCTTGAGCCGTCTTGATCGCTTCGGCGGCCAGCATCGCAGCGTACATTCCACGGTTATAAAGAACCGTACCAAGTTGATCGCCCGCGCCGGCTGCTTTGCCCGCATCAACGACATATTTCTGCATATCGGCATAAACCGGGTAGTCGCTGCCAAGATTATGCATCGCGAGTGCTTTATAACCGTTAGCCTTTTCACCTGCGGCTTTCACGTCGTTCTCGGAACCGGACCACCAGATACCGATGAAATTCTCCATCGGAAAACGGATGTTCACGGCTTCCTGAACCGCAACCTGGTTCATCACGCCCCAGCCCCACATCAGCACATAGTCAGGCTTCTGCTGACGAATTTGCAGCCATTGCGACTTCTGCTCCTGACCTGGGTGGTCAACGGGCAGCAGCATAAGCTCATAACCGTGTTTCTCGGATAGTTTTTCGAGCGTCCGGATCGGTTCCTTACCATAGGCGGAGTTATGATAGACCAGCGCGACCTTCTTGCCGCCGAGATCACCACCATTTTCTTCTAGCAGATGCAGGATCGCGAGAGAGGCCCCATCCCAGTAGTTCACAGGATAGTTGAAGACGTATTTGAAAACCTCGCCGTTCTTAGCGGACGTACGACCATAGCCCATAGTGTGAAGCGGGATACCGTCAGCCGTCGCTTTCGGGATAAGCTGATAGGTGATACCGGTTGAAAGCGGCTGATACACCAAAGCACCTTCGCCTTTGGTCGCCTCGTAGCATTCAACACCTTTTTCCGTGTTATAGCCGGTTTCGCATTCGACCATACGGACAGGTTCACCGCCAATGCCGCCATCACGTTCGTTAAGCAGCGTGAAATAGTCCTCGTAACCATCAGCAAACGGAATACCGTTCGCCGCATAAGGCCCAGTGCGATAGCTGGTGGAGACGATCACAAGATCGGCTAGCGCCGGTCCTGCTGCCATCATCACCGCTGCCGCTGCAGTCAGTAGTTTGTATTTCATCGGTTTAATCCTCCCTTGGTTCTATCCGATGTTTTCTTTAGACGCTTTCGCGCCCAATCGTAGGGTGGGTGAAAACCCACGTGGCCTCTCGCTAATGCGGGAACGGCCATAATCGTAATTTCTCCTTCGCCACGCGCCAAAGCTGCGCAAGCCCGTGCGGCTCCATAATCAGGAATACCACGATCAGCGCGCCAACAATCATGAATTCCAGATGCGCCGCCAAATCCGTGGGCCAACCCAGGCCGGTGACCAGCACGTTTTTCAAAAGCACCGGCAAAAGCACCAGAAAAGCCGCGCCTGCAAAGCTGCCAAATATGGAGCCTAGACCGCCGATGATGATCATAAAGAGGACGAGGAAGGATTTGTTGATGCCAAACACCTCTCCCACCTCAACCGCGCCAAGATAAACGGCAAAAAAAAGCGCGCCGGATATACCAACGAAGAAGCCCGAAACAGCAAAGGCCGACAGCTTGGCCTTGAGCGGATTGACCCCAATAATTTCTGCAGCAATATCCATATCGCGAATGGCCATCCATTTGCGTCCTTGGCTACCGCGCGTAATGTTGCGCGCAATGATTGCGCAAACCACGGTGAAAACCAGACAGAACAGATAGGTGGCCCATGGCATGGTTTCTGGACCAGTCACCGCTACGCCGAGGAAGGTCCGCTCCGGCGCGTTGATCTGACCCGAGGCGGAGTAATTGTAAAACCAGCCAACCCGGTTAAAGAGCCAAACAAGGAAAAACTGCGCCGCGAGCGTCGCCACCGCGAGGTAAAAGCCCTTGATCCGAAGAGATGGAAGACCAAAAAGAACGCAAACACCCGCTGTAATTCCACCGGAAATGATGATGTGAAAGAAGATATTCACATCCGGCATGCCGGTCATCAGCTTGTAACAGGCATAGGCACCCACCGCCATGAAGCCGCCCGTACCAAGGCTCACCTGCCCGCAATATCCGGTCAAAATATTGAGCCCTATTGCCGCGATGGAATAGATCAGAAACGGCAGAAAGATCGCGTTGACCCAGTAGTCATTGATGACGAAGGGCACAATCGCGAAGGCGATGAGCAGCACCACGTAATAGCGATACCGGTCAAACCGGATCGGAAAGGTCTGGCTGTCCTGAGCGTAGGTCGTCGAGAAGTCGCCGGATTCACGGTAGAGCATTAGTTACAACCTCGTGATTTGAGCCCAGTGTGCAGTAAAAAAAGACGGTCGCCACCCTGCCAGCGATCGATTTGCGGTAAAGGAACATCATCTGAAAACTCATAACGACCATGAGCATCACCGTTACTTCCCCCATTGTTAGCACGCCAGGCTATGACCGTACCCAAGTACCCAGTTCGACTGTTCAAACTGGTCAATGTAAGGCAGTGCCAGTCTACTCGACCCGCGGCTGCGTCCATCTCAGCAGCTTGAAAGTTAAAAAATTCGCCAGTCTTCCCGCTTTTGTGATCGTTACTCAAAATGTTTACGGCTCGAATTGGAAACGAATCTATTATCTCCGAAACCTGATTTGCGCTAACCGAAACTTCTTGAATTTGGACTTCCAAGTGCCTTTTAAGGTTCTCAAATTCTTTGGTTCTGTTCTGTATTGCAGTCGCTACAGTTTGTCTGAATACCTTGGCCTCGGCTTCTACTGAATCGTGTATATTTGAGATTGCGGTTTCTTTTCGTTCAGCTTCATTTAACGCAGCGTTCACCTCAGCGCCTATGCCAACATATGATAAGCCAAAAACGGCACACAAAATCGCTGTTACGCCGACTGCTATGGCAAACCACTTTTTGTATTTCTCAACATCTTTTTCCAGGGCGCTTACCCTATCCTCGAGCGAAACCTCAGGCATTCTCAAACCCTCTCAATAATCTTCTCCCCGAACAAACCCTGCGGTCGGAAGACCAGGAACAAAAGCGCTAACACATAAGCAAACCAGTTCTCCGTCGCCCCGCCCACAAGCGGGCCAATGGAAAACTCAAAAAGCTTCTCACCCACGCCAATGATCAACCCGCCGATGATCGCGCCGGGAATAGAGGTGAACCCGCCCAGCATCAACACCGGCAGCGCTTTCAACGCGATGAGCGACAGTGAAAACTGCACGCCTGACTTAGTGCCCCAGACTATGCCCGCGACCAGTGCGACAAATCCCGCCAGAGACCACACCATCACCCAAATGAAGTTCAGCGAAATACCAACAGAAAGCGCTGCTTGGTGATCGTCCGCCACCGCCCGCATCGCGCGGCCTTCCTTGGTGTATTGCGCGAAAACGATCAATGAGAATACCAGCGCCGCCGCAATCACCGTCGCCACGATATCGAGATTGTCGATGAAAAACCCGTAGTCAAAGGCGTTATAGGTCGTCTCATCAATCCAGGCGTTGATCCCCTGTGGAAGGCCAACATCCATCTTTTTAATGTCGCTGCCCCACATCGTTTCACCAAAGCCTTCTAGGAAGAAGGCAAGACCAATGGTCGCCATAAATAGGATGATCGGCTCCTGATTGACCAGTCGCTTGAAAATGATCGAATTCACAATCCAGGCCAGCCCGATCATCACGATCACAGTCAACACAATCCCGAGGATCGCCGGCGCATGCCATCCAAAGTGATGAATTTCCGTACCAAAGATCGTGTTGATCAAATGTGCAAAGGGCACACGGCCTTCCATGATCCCGACAAGCGTCATCCCGGCAAAAAGCGCCATCACGCCCTGCGCATAGTTGAAAATGCCCGACGCCTTGTAGATCAGCACAAAACCCAGCGCGACCAGCGCATAAAGCACGCCCGCCATCAGCCCGTTTAAGATCACCTCAGTGGCAAAAAGCAGCTGTTCAGGCATTTGCGTTCTCTCCCAAGCGATCAATCATGGCTCACCCCCAGATAGGCGTCGATCACCGCCTGATTGCTGCGCACCTCGGATGGTGTACCGTCGCCGATCTTTTCGCCGTAATCCATCACCACAACGCGATCCGACAGGTCCATGACCACACCCATGTCATGCTCAATCAGAACCGTCGTGGTTCCAAACTCATCATTCACATCGAGCACAAAGCGCGACATGTCTTCTTTCTCTTCCACATTCATCCCCGCCATCGGTTCATCAAGCAGCAGGATCGACGGCTCGGCCGCCAAAGCGCGAGCAAGCTCCACACGCTTCTTCAAACCGTAAGGCAGACGGCTCACAGGTGTCTTACGGATATGCTGAATTTCCAGGAAGTCGATGATTTTCTCAACGAATTCGCGGTTTTCAACCTCCTCGGCTTCCGCCTTGCCCATCCACAGTGCCTGCGCAAACAAACCGGATTTCATCTGCCGCAGGCGGCCGGTCATGACGTTATCAAGGACACTCATACCCTCGAACAAAGCAATGTTCTGAAACGTGCGCGCGATGCCCTGCTGGGCCACCTCATAGGGCTTCATGCTCGGGCGTTTCTTGCCCTGATACCAGACCTCGCCTTCCTGTGGGTGATAGAAGCCCGAGATAACGTTGAGCATACTGGACTTGCCAGCGCCGTTCGGCCCGATGATCGCGCGGATTTCGCCCTCCCGAATGTCGAAAGAGATGTCCTTAATCGCCATCACGCCACCAAAGCGCAGGGTGATGTTCTTCATCTCCATCACAACTCCGCCGATCTTGCGGCCGTCTTCGGTGGTATAGCCCTCGGATGCATCAAGCATGACATTGACCTCCCAGGCTCAAGTCGCGGGATGGCGGGCGGGGCGCTCTTGCCCGCAGGGTCAAGGGGCGTCGTCCGTCATCCATCATTCTGCTGCCACCTTCTGCTGGCGCGGTGTGACCACCTCGGCCGATGCCACTTTCAACGTCGCACTGATTGAACCTTTTCGACCATCCTCATAGGTCACCTCTGTTGTCGTGAATATCTCATCGGAGCCATCGTAGAGCGCGCCCAACAAATCCTCAAATTTGTCAGAGATCACTCCGCGCCGCACTTTACGAGTTCGGGTCATCTCACCATCATCTGCATCAAGCTCCTTGTGCAGCACGATAAACCTGTGCACCTGACAATGGGCCAACATCGGATCATCAGCCAAGGATGCGTTGACCTCTTCGACATGGCCTCGGATCGTACCGAGCACCGCGTCATGTCCGGCAAGCTCCTGGTAGGATGCGTACCCAATGTTATTGCGTTCCGCCCAATTCCCAACCGCATTAAGGTCGATGTTGATAAACGCCGTACATTCCTCACGCTGATTGCCGAATACGACCGCCTCAAGAATATTGGGATAGAACTTCAGTTTGTTCTCAACATATTTGGGCGCAAACATTTGCCCGCCCGCCATTTTGCCCACATCTTTGGCCCGGTCGATAATCCGCAAATGGCCGGAGTTTTCATCAATAAAGCCTGCATCACCCGTGGCCACCCAGCCCTCTGAGTCTTTTGTAGAGGCCGTGCTGTCAGGGTTTTTGTAATACTCCTCAAAAACACCCTCGCTGCGGTAATACACCTCACCGTTTTCTGCAATACGAAGCTCAACACCGGGGGCTGCCACACCAACCGTGTCGTTTCTGACCTCTCCATCTGGCTGCAAGGTGACAAAAACCGAGGCTTCGGTTTGACCATAAAGCTGTTTCAGGTTGATCCCAAGCGCACGGTAAAATTCAAAGATTTCTGGTCCAATCGCCTCACCCGCGGTGTATCCGACGCGCACCCGGCCAAAGCCAAGCGTATCCTTAAGCGGGCCGTAAACGCATAAATTGCCCAATTTATACTTCATACGGTCCCAAGCCGAAACCGACCCACCATCCAAGATCGCGGGTCCGACTTTTCGAGCGTGATCCATAAAATATTCGAACAACCAACGTTTGAAACGCCCAGCATCTTCCATGCGGATCATCACATTAGTCAGCTGCATCTCAAAAACACGCGGTGGCGCGAAGTAGTACGTCGGACCAATTTCGCGCAGGTCCGCGTGCATCGTGTCCGTGCTTTCCGGGCAGTTTACGCAGAAACCGCTCCAGTACGCTTGCCCAACGGAAAAAATAAAATCACCCACCCAGGCCATAGGCAAATAGGCCAGCACCTCTTCATCACGCGACAGCGCATCAAACTCAGAAGACGACTTTGACGCCTCAATAATGTTGCGATTGGACAGGACGACGCCCTTCGGCTTACCCGTCGTGCCAGAGGTATAGAGCATCACGCAGGTCGAGCTGTAATCCAACTTGTCTCGCAGCGCATCAAGCGCCTTCTGGTGCTTTTCACGGGCCGATCTGCCACGTTCTTGTAGTTTGTCGAACTGGTGTAGTTTGGTGTGGTCATATTTTCGCAGACCGCGCGGATCGACGTAAATCATTTGCTCAAACTGCGGCAGGCGATCTTGGATTTCGATAACCTTATCAACCTGCTCTTGGTCTTGAACCACAGCGAATCTGGCGCCGCAATGCTCAAGCACGTAAGCCATCTCTTCAGCAGCTGAATCCTGATACACAGGCACTGGTACTGCGCCCACACACTGTGCCGCCACCATGGACCAATAAAAGTAAGGTCTGTTACGCCCGATGATTGCTATAAAGTCACCTTCCGCAACACCAAGTTCGAGAAGCCCAAGAGCTAAAGACTCAATCTCTTCAGCAGTTTCAGACCACGTCCAGCATTGCCAGATTCCATATTCCTTTTCCCGATATGCTGGGCGATCCGCAAAGAGTTTTGCGTTCCGCTTCAAAAGCGCAGGAATGGAAACAAGCTCTTTATTGGCTTGAGACGCGCGTTCCAAATTGTAACCTCCCGTGGTTCGCAACGATTATGGTCAAATTTTAGTTTGCTGCGAATCCTTTTTGGTATTCCTGCAAGATGGAGCCAGATCGTCAATATTTAATTGAACAGATGGTCAATTATTCGAGAATTGCCTGTGATTTAAAGTAGAGTTTCCTCCTTCAGACCACACCGACCCTTTCAGCTCAACCAAACCCTCGCTAAAGAATGACCAGCATGATTTCTCAGGAACAAAAGATTTGGCCGAAATAACACTTGTGCGTCATGGGCAAGCCAACTCTCACGCCTCAGACGAGAAAGGCTACGATCAATTATCCGAACTGGGTAAAACGCAGGCGCGCTGGCTCGGCCAACATTTTTCGGGTCGTGCGAACGGTTTCGATCGCGTCATTACAGGGACGCTTACCCGGCAGGTGGAAACAGCAAAATACATGGGCTTTGAAAACTTTCGCTGTGATCATCGTCTCGATGAACTTCCATATTTCGACTTGGTTAAAGCAGTGCAACGCGAACACAATTTGCCTGAACCTAAGGAGGCGTCTGAGTTTGTCAGATTCTTACCGGAAATGATCGAATTGTGGGCGCAAGACAAAGTTCAAGATGCGCCGCGAAGCTTTGAAGAATTTGCTGGCGCAGTGAAAGAGATGATTGATGAGCAATGCGAGTCGACAGATCGCGTGCTTTTGGTGACGTCTGGAGGTGTCATCAGTATGGCAGTACGCCATGCACTTGGCCTTGATATCGCAGGCATGTCGAAGATCATGCTACATATCTCGAACAGTTCCGTGCACACTTTGCGCTACGTCCATGAGACGCTGATGCTGGGCGGTTTTAACGCGACGCCACATCTTGACGCACCCGAACGCTCTGACTCCATAACATACATTTAAGAAACTGGCTCAAATCTCATGAAATTTCACTACGCCCCTGGTACCATTTCGATCGCAACCGGCATTTTGCTCGAAGAGACGGGTCTTTCATACGAGAAGTGCCCAATGAGTTTCGCCAATGGAGATCAAACCAAACCTGAATATCTTGCGATCAACCCGAAAGCTCGTGTGCCCAGCTTGGAAACGGATCAAGGAGTTTTAACGGAAACAGGTGCAATCGCTGAATTCATCGCAGCGCAAAAACCAGAACTTGGCCTCGTGCCTCAAAACGCCTTCGAGGCCGCTCAAATGCGAGCCGTGTGCTACTATCTGGCATCGACCTTTCACGTCAATCACGCGCACAATCCACGTGGAAGCCGCTGGGCCAATGATGATGCATCCTTGCAAGACATGAAGGCCAAGGTTCCTGAAACCATGTCCGCGAGCTGTACCTTTATCGAGGAATACTGCGCTCTAACTCCTTTTGTCATGGGCAAGACATTCACTGTCGCGGATCCTTGGCTCTTCGCCATATGCACATGGCTTGGTGGCGATGGCGTAGATATCGCTGACTATCCAAAGTTAAACACGCATTTTGAAATGATGATGCGGCGATCATCAGTGAAAACGATCAAAGCATATGGATTGTTGCCGTGAGGGTCTTGATATGACCCACATTTGGCTTCGTGCCGAGCGACGCCCAAACGAGGATCGTACAGGGTTGATGCCGTCAGGTGCAGCTGCGCTTCTCAAGCGAGGCTTCAAGGTCAGCGTTGAGCATAGCCAATCACGCGTGATCGAAACGCAAGACTATGCCGACATTGGTTGCGATATAGCAGCGGAAGGCAGCTGGTATAATGCGCCAGACGACGCGATCATCCTAGGGCTGAAAGAACTGCCCGAAGATGGCTCTCGACTGAAACACCGGCACATCATGTTCGGACATGCTTTTAAAGGGCAGCACTCAGGTCAAACACTTTTGCATCGCTTTAAAGAGGGAGGCGGAACGCTTTACGATTTAGAATACCTTACCGATGAAGACGGGCGGCGCGTTGCAGCCTTCGGATATTGGGCCGGATTCGCAGGAGCAGCGGTGAGCCTTTTAGCGCTTGCGGCACAGAAAAAAGGCCGCATTTGCCCGCCTGTCAAAGCCTTCGCAAATCAATCAGAGATGGTTGAAGGGGCACGGGACGCATTGCAAGGCATGGACGTGTCGGCCATTGTCATCGGAGCATTGGGGCGCGTTGGAACAGGCGCCTCCGACCTTTGCGAAAGCGCGGGCCTTCAAGTCGCCAAGTGGGATATCGAAGAGACTGCACGTGGTGCACCTTTTCCCGAAATTTTAAGCCATGACGTATTTCTGAACTGCATTCTTGCACGTTTTGGTACGCCTGTATTCGTGCCGAAATCGGCCTTAAGTGCTGCGCGAAGGCTCTGCATCGTTGGGGATATAGCCTGTGATCCTGACAGCGACTACAATCCAGTACCTGTCTATTCCGAAGCAACAACATGGGATCGGCCAGTGACCCGTGTACATATTAACCCGCCACTTGACGTTATGGCTATCGATAACCTGCCTTCGCTACTGCCGCGAGAGTCTTCGCAGGATTTCGCCGACCAGCTCTTGCCATATCTGCTGAGCGTCGACAGTCTTGATCAAGGTGTATGGCAACGCGCGAGGCACGAATTTGACTCGCACATTCAAAAGGTCTGATTCATGACGATCCATTGGTGTGGAACGGGTCTGTCTGCAATTCCTGGCCTAAAGCGTTTGATCAATGCGGGTCATTCAGTCTCCGTGTGGAACCGGAGTTTGGACAAGGCTAAAGCCGCGGTTGGCGATTTAAGCGAGGATATTCGCGTTTTTGACTTCGACGAGCTTTCCCAAAGCGTTATTGAAGGCGATGTCGTAGTTTCAATGCTACCCGGCGAGTGGCATGTTCCGTTGGCGGACATGTGCATCAATAAGAGTGCGCATTTCGTCTCTTCTTCTTACACTTCACCGGCAATGCAATCTGTGCATGCCAAGGCTCTGTTACGCGGCGTATGTTGCGTAAATGAGATCGGTCTCGATCCAGGTATAGATCATCTAATGGCGCATCATCTGGTTTCGGCATATCGCGGCTCAGATGCATTTAATGCAGAGAATGATCTTTCGTTTCTCTCTTACTGCGGGGGCGTACCAAAAGAGACAAACGCTTTCCGCTACAAGTTTAGCTGGTCGCCCCTGGGAGTCCTGAAAGCGTTGAAGTCCCCTTCGCGTTCGATCCGACACTTCACCGAACTCAAAGTGACGAGGCCCTGGGAAGCGACAAGTTCCTACGACGCCCCGCTCACACCACCGGAAACTTTCGAAGTTTATCCAAATCGCGACTCTTTCCCTTACTTGGATGAATATGGGTTTGAGCCAAACTGGCGCGTGAAAGAGTTCGTGCGAGGCACACTGCGCCTCAACGGCTGGGCAGAGGCATGGACCGAAGTTTTCTCATTCATCGAGCGGCTTGAAGGCGACTACGCAGATGAGCAGCTTCAAGAGTTGTCAGATCGTCTATGGCAGGACCACGCGTACAACAAGGATGAGCCAGACCGTGTCGTTTTGTGCGTTGATCTGAAGGCGGAGCACGACGGACAAACGGTTTGGCACAAAACCTTCACCATGGATGCTTGGGGAGATGAACGTGGCACGGCCATGGCACGGCTGGTCTCTATTCCGGTGTCGCTTGCAGTCGAAGCCATATTGAACCACGAAATCGCAACAGGTGTAAGCGCCGCACCCAGCGATGCTAAATTAGTGCTAAGATTTTTGAACGAGGTGGACCGACAGGCGCAGTTTCTGCAGGTCGTGGACCACGCCTCTTAAGTTAGCTGAAGACTCTATAATAAAGCCAGTTCGGCATGAAACGCGACAGCCGGAAAAGCCATGAAAATACGCGTGGGAAATGCCGGTCGAAGGCGCCCTCGTCGCACATAAGTTCAAACATTTCCTGCGCGGCTTCTTCAGGCGTCATTAGAAACGGCATCTTGAAGGTGTTCTTATCCGTCAACCGTGTCTTAATGAATCCGGGATTGGCCAATTGAACCCGGACATTTGTGCGCCACAGATCCGCGCGCATCGTTTCAGCCAACGACATAACTGCCGCCTTTGAGGCACCATAGCCGACGGCACCCGGTAATCCACGAAACCCAGAGAGTGATCCGGTGATCACGATGTGACCACTGTCTTTTTTCACCATCCCCGGAACAACTTGGCCAAGCACACGAAAAGCACCAGTAAAGTTAACATCTGCCATCGCCACCGCTTCTTCCGCGCGCCACTCTTTGGACGACATTGGCCAATAAACCCCGGCGAGAAATACAATCCCGTCAATCTCACCAAGCTTGCTGCCTGCGTCCGCGACGCTGGCATCATCCGCGATATCCACGGGTAGAACTTCGGATTTTCCCGGAAGCGCCCGAGCCACATCAGCCAGGCGATCGGCATTTCGTGCAGACAGAATAACTTCTGCACCTGCCGCGCTCAATTTTTGGGCGAGCGCGGCACCAAGACCTTCGCTCGCCCCAACAAGCCAATAACGTTTACCGGTCCAGTCTACGCTCACACTGGTTCCAGCTTCTGCATTGTCGCAACTAGTTCAGCAACTTTTATCCCAAACTTACGGAACTGGCTGCGGTTCACGATTGCTCCGCCCGGTGTCATGTACATCCAGTCGACTACGTTGAGCACGTGACCGCCAGCTTCCTCCGGCAGTCGAATGCGATAATTCAACTGAACGCTCGGACCGGATTGCTGACCTGAGCCCTCACCCACCAGGTCATCAGCCGAAGCTTTAATTGATCCGTCATTTCCGAGCTCAAGCCGCCATTCGCGATCTTGCGTGTTTCCGCTATCATAACGGAAATGCTCCTTCATAATGCCTTTGTTCCCATCCCAATGGGCTTCAAAGTCGGCAGAGAAGCGTGAGGTTACGCGTCCCATAGGACCGTAAATTACGCCTTCGCACCGTATTGGTCCGTTCAGGTGTTCGCGTAGATCAATCGTTGGTTTGATTTCCGCATAATCACTCGGTGTTTGCGCAGAGAAATCTGCGAAACGTTTGCGAAGATAAGTGACCAGAATGATCAGTCCTGCACCTATCCCGATATAAGTCAGCGCTGACATCAATTGGCACTCCTTTCTTTGGCTGGAGTTGGAAGAGAGGCAATCGACGCATTTGGCGTTGTCACCAAAAGCGCGATTGCCACAAGTTTGAGGACGCAAGGAACGGCCCCGTAAAGCAGGCTGAGACGCAGAAGTGCGTCTTCAGAATTGGTTTGCCCCGGCTGATAGCCCGCAAAGTCAAGAAGGGGCAAAAGTGAAATCGCTGCGATTGCCAAAGTGAATTTGGCGACAAAAGACCAAAGGCTGAAACCTTCGGCAGCGCCCGGCGCGATTTTAGCCATACGCGTTGCAAATAACGCCGGTAGCAGGGTCATATCCGCGCCAAGTGCAACACCAGACGCAAAGCAAATGACCCCAAATGGAATGATGTCTCCTGGCCCAAGAGCTGCTGCATATCCAAAGGCTACGATTGACAGCACCATTCCAAAAATCAGAACCTGCCGGGTTCCGTACTTTTCGGCGAGGCGGCCCCAAACCGGGGCTGAGCCTGCGGCACTGAGGAAAAACAGGAGCAAAAGAGGTCCTTCCCATCCGGGCGCTAAAAGCCGGTCTTCAACAAAGAAGAGGAACAAAGTGGAGCTAACAGCAACGGGTGCGGAATTTGCGAGTGCGACAAGCAAAAGCCGCCGCGCGACGCTGTCCGCAATCACAGTGCCCATTTCAGAACGCATGTCGGAAGATGGAAGGACCGTTCCGTGCCACTGCGTATGCATCACCCACAGAGCCAGCATGGTCAGAATGCAAAATCCTATTGCAAAACCTGCATACCCACCGATCGCGACCGGTGCGACTGCGGCAGCACATATACCCAGCAACGCTCCCGTTTCTCGCCAACGCGCAATCTGCAAATGCCCGCGTCCCGATAACGCTCCGGCAGCGGAAACGCCTTGCGCGTAAAAACATATGGTAAGGTAACTGAATGCGGAAAAGACCAGGGTGAGCATAATCGCAAACCACCAGATGGGCGGCAAAAGCGGCTTCGCTGCAAAGAGCCCAACAACACCAATCGCCATAATCAAACCCGCGACAAGCACAGACACTGCTCGGTTGGATTGAAGTCGCGTGGCAAGCCTTCCAAGCAAAGGATCTTGTACGAAATCAATCAAACGGAGGGCAAATAAGACTGCCCCCATAGCCGCCAGCGACACACCATATTCTTCGACGAAGAATTTTGGCGCGTGCATGTACAACGGCAAACCCACAGCCGAAAGCATCGCCGCAAAAAGCGCGTAGGCCGGAAGGCTCGGTATGTGAGAGGTTTTGCTCAACGGCTGACCTCTTGCGTCGGAGGTTCGGGGCGCGCTTTGAATATTGCGCCTTTCCACCACAAGATCAGGGCCTGCCAGTGGATGAGAGCCATCACGCGGCGTGTACCGAATGGCCTGCGCAGCATAGCTTTAATGACGCTAAGTGCGCTCAATGGCTTGCGTTCGCCGACTAGTGTTGCGATTACGCCGCCTTTCCCACCGCTGAAATCGATAGAGATTGCGATGCGGTCAGGACGAATGTCGAAACGAAATTCGTAACCACCCTCAATTTTCTGAAACGGCGAGACGTGAAGTATCTTTTGCGCCTGCATCCGATCGCGCGCGGTGATCGGGCCATGGTTCGGACGATGACAAAGATAAGAATGCCGGTCTCCGTATGTATTGGTAACCTCAGAAATAACCGCGCGTAAGTTGCGCTGATCATCGTAGCAAAGCCAAAAGGAAACCGGGTTGAACACATAGCCCATGACGCGTGGTTGGGCCAAAAGTTCAATGCTATGAGCGTCTTGCAATCCATGGCGCTCCAGAACACTACGAACCCAATTTGCACCCACCCCTTCTCCCGGGGAGCCGCCGTGATCGACGTCACGCAGTGAGAAAAGACCTACCCGATTGCGACCGAAAAACAGCGACGACCGTATCTTTTGTTCTGCGTCCAACAAAACAAAATCCACGCCATAGCGGAATGCGTTTTTAATCGCGCCCTTGCGACCATGCCACGTGTAGCCGGCGATATGTTCGACCTGACTCATTCTGCGGCAATCGCCATTCTGTAACGGGCGAGGATTGCGTCTCCAACGTCTAGCCCACTTGCCAATCCGTCTTCATGAAATCCGTTGCGCATCCAAGCGCCACAGAACCAGGTATTTTGGCTGCCATTGAACCCGCGCACTGCACGCTGTGCCTCCAGCATATCCATGTCATAAACCGGGTGGTGCAACACCGTTTGATCATAGATCAGTTCGTCGCGTATTTCACGCGTGGAGTTAAGCGTAACAAAATGCAGGTCATCCATTGGGATCGGTTGAAGACTGTTCATCCAATAGGTGATGTCAATCTGACCACTGCGCTTTGCTGGGATTTCCGAATAATTCCAAGAAGACCACACGGCGCGACGTTTCGGCATAACGGATGTATCGGCGTGCAGCACGACATCGTTTGCCTGGTACTTCACTTTTTTCAAAGCTTTGTGTTCCTGATCTGATGCATCACTCAAGAGCTTCAATGAAACATCACCATGGGTGGCAAAAATTACCTCGTCAAAACTTTGCCATTCGCCTCCTTCGACACGAATTTCAGCAAATTCCGGTTTCCGGCGCACAGCTGCAACAGGAGCACCAGTGAAGAAACGGACACCTTCACTGCGTAAGGCACCTTCCAATCGTTGAACGTATTCCTGAGATCCACCTTCGACAGTGTACCATTGATGTTGGCCCGAATAACCAAGCAACGCGTGGTTTTCCATGAAGCGGATCATCGCCTGCGCGGGAAAATCGAGTATCTTTTCAGTTGGTGTTGACCAGATCGCGCCGGTCAATGGGAACAAGTAGAAATCACGGAACCATTGACCGAGACCCATGTTGTCCAGCAGATCACCGATGCTTAAATCTTCAGATATTTTGGATGTCTCAACAGCACGTGCGTTGAACCGAAAAATATCTCTCAGCATAAACCAATGACGTGGATCAAGCACGTTGCGCTTCTGGGCGAAAAACGCCTGCGCTCCGTCGAGTCCATATTCTAGCGACCCGCCCCGCACTGATGCGCCAAAGCTCATTCGGCTTTTCACAACTGGGACATCGAGCGCATCGAACAGCAAAGTCAGGTTGGGGTAGTTCGCGTAGTTGAACACTATAAAACCAGTGTCGACTGGTTGATCTCCACATTTACCCGCCATTTTCGTTCTGGCATGGCCGCCAAGTCGCTTTTCTGACTCAAAAATGGTAATGTCGTGATCACACGCCAGACGCCATGCCGCGCCCAATCCGCTGATACCAGCGCCTACTATTGCTATTTTTCTGCGCTGGTTTACTGCGTTTTCGAATGGCATAGAAAGTCAAACCCGTGTTTGTTGTTTTTAGATGTACGCGTTGGAGTTCAAAACGGATGACAAACAAGGATTTTTATCTTTTTGATCCAATGTAAATTTCGGCACGTAAAGGAGGTATGTATAGTGAAGCTGATGCGACAACACGCCAGCGTCAAACTGCCTCAGCAACGCAGTTGCATGTCGCGAAAATACAACGCGATGCTACTGTGGGCTCAAGGGTGAAGGGTTTGACGACCGTGAGTTCGCATAAGTCGGAAATGGAGATAGACTGGGGCGCGTTAATCGTTAAAATACGCGACCAACGGGACAAACAAGCATTCAAGGCGCTATTCACTCATTTCGCGCCTCGTGTGAAAGCGTTTCTCATGCGATCTGGCGCAGATACGTCACTCGCAGAGGAATGTGCGCAAGAGGTAATGGCGACACTGTGGCAGAAGGCGCATCTTTTCGATCCAAGTCGTGCGAGCGCGGCAACGTGGATCTTTACTATCGCGCGGAACCGCAAGATTGATGCGATCCGCAAAATGAAACGACCGGAGCCTGAGGATTTACCTTGGGGTCCCGAAGGCGAGCCAGACCAAGAAGATGTTCTGGCCCTGCAACAAGAAAGTACGAAGTTGGGAGCTGCAATATCAGAGCTTCCAGAGAAACAGAGAGAACTGATCGAACAGGCTTACTTTGGCGATCTTAGTCACAGCGAGATTGCAGAAGTCACAGGCCTACCGCTTGGGACAATAAAATCGAGGATCCGTTTGGCGCTTGAACGTCTACGCCACACAATGAAGTGAAAGCTAATGACAGATAAGATCAAACACCAGATAAGTGACGAACTGCTGTTGGCCTATTCCGCAGGCAACCTGCCCGAGGCCTTCAGCCTAACAATTGCCACGCACATATCGCTTTGTGATGAGAGCCGCGCGCGCTTAGGCGCGTTCGACAGTGTAGGTGGCTCGCTTATTGAAACCAGCGATGCCGTGGAAATGTCATCGAATAGTTTCGAAGCTACAATGGCGATGATTGAAAACACCGATAATCCAATCGTTGCGGAAACCAAAATGTCGACCAACAGTGTATTGCCGCAGCCATTGCGGGACTATGTTGGTGGTGACGTCGAGGCGATTAAATGGCGCTCGGTTGGTTTGGGTGTAAAGCAGGCAATTTTGCCCACATCAAAAGACGCGACCGCCAGGCTTTTGTATATTCCAGCGGGAACGGCCATACCGGACCACGGTCATAGTGGAATGGAAATGACCTTGGTATTGCAGGGCGCTTATTTTGACGAAGAAGATCGTTTTGCCCGAGGTGATATTGAGATTGCTGACGAGGATCACGACCACACACCTGTGGCTGATATTGGTGAGGATTGCATTTGCTTGGCCGCAACAGATGCAAAACTCCGCTTCCGCTCTATTTTGCCACGGCTCGCGCAGCCTTTCTTCAGAATTTAACAGTTCAACCGTATCGACAAACGAAGTTGCGTAGGACGATCTCCGGCGCGAAAACATCTGCTTTACGGCACATCTCTATGAGAGAATCGGCTTCCTCAGGCGGGAAATAGCCTCGATTCTTGTAGATTTTGATCCGTGTTTCGAAACCGTCGGCGTCCGCTTCAGGATGAAACTGCGTAGCGTAAACATTTGATCCGTACCGTACCATTTGGAACGGACAAGCCGTTGACCGGACAAGATGCGCGCAGTCCTTGGGTAAGGACTGCAGTGCCTCTTTGTGGCCGACAAAGGCGTCAAACAAGCTGGGCACTCCGTCGAGCAATGGATCGGACTTGCCATCTGTTGTCAGTTCACACGCTGAGGT
Source organism: Pseudomonadota bacterium (assembly GCA_039180185.1). GTDB lineage: Bacteria > Pseudomonadota > Alphaproteobacteria > Rhodobacterales > Rhodobacteraceae > Roseovarius. Next base: position 17,828 of record JBCDDS010000029.1, read on the forward strand.
GCCAACTGGCTCGCTGAAAGCGCGCTTACTAACGTCACCCTGCAGATGTTGCCCCAGAATACCGATCCCATAGCAACAACCCAAAAATGGAAAATCTTGTTCCGTAACTTCCGGCATAAGCGAAAGCACTTCTGCTTCTATCCTTGCCTCAATAGCAGACTTTTTTTCAGGCGCGTCACTTACGCAGCCCGGTCCACCGCCAACGATGATGCCGCTAAAGTCATTTAGGGACAAATCGCGCGGCAAACTACGTTGATCAAGCCGAACTCTGTACGCGCATTCTGAGGAAATTTCCCCCTTGCGAAGGATGGCCTCAAATTCATCATCTGCCGCTTCCGTCTCTGGTCGCAACTGAAGGATCAAAAACGGCTTGCTCATTTTGTATGCCCAAAAAATTTCTCACTGGTTGACGGGTTTGACCTTTGGCGTCAAGACAAAGGCCGTATTGACGCATTGATGCAAAACAATACGCTGCACGTCGGACGGAAATTTATAGGGAAAACGCAATGGTCCAACGACTTCACCTTGTCTTTGGCGGGGAGCTTATCGATCCTTCACAGAATGTGTTCAAAGATGTCGAAGGATTGCACATAGTGGGCATCTTCCCAGACTACGACACGGCATATTCAGCGTGGAAGGCCGAAGCTCAGCGAACAGTCGACAACGCACATATGCGATACTTCATCGCTCACTTGCATCGTCTGCGTGATGAATCCACTGCAGCGTCGGCTACAGAAGAACTCGGCTAGGTCCAGATGGCGCGCTCGCTCAGCCTTTCTGCTTATCTCGCCTACTCAAAGCGAAGCGGTAAGTCTGATCTTGAGCCGGCAGACGAGCGCCCGGAAGGCATGCTACTTTGGGGCCATGCTGAGAGAAAAATCCACGTCAACGCTCTTCTGCAACTTCACGACAGACTTCTTGCAATGCGGCCAGACCTTTCCTTGTTGCTGACAACTTCTGATCAGTTGGCCGAAAGTCAGCTTTATCGGCGTAAGCAGGTGATTTTTGAAAGACTGCCTTACGACAGCGTTGCAGATGCGAGGGTTTTTTTTGAACACTGGCGACCCAATCTGGCACTGTGGACAGGAGGAGATCTGCAACCGGCACTTCTCGATAGTGCAGCGGAGATGAGCATTCCGATGGCACTCGTGGACGCGGACGAAGACCTGCTTTCGCGTCCGTCCTGGCGCTGGTTCCCAGACTTGCCAAGAGCCCTGCTACGCCGGTTCGAATTTGTCATGGCCAGAGACGAAAAGTCTGCACGGTTTTTGCGGCGCATGGGTGTCGCAAACGATGCTATTACAACAGCAGGTCGGTTCTTGGACGGAGCAGTTTCGCTTCCGGTTAACGAAAGTGACAGGGAAGAATTGGCGGCCATCTTGCTAGGCCGTCCAGTTTGGCTCGCAGCCATGGCGCAAGAGCAGGAAGTCAAACGCATTCTGCAAGCGCATGTTGAGGTCAGTCGGCTGTCGCATCGCGCGCTTGTGATTATAGTGCCCGACGATATTGAGATGAGTGACGTTTTCGCAGACCATTTGGAAAACTCGGGACAGAGGTACATTCGTTGGTCTGAGGGCGAATTTCCAAACGAGACCACGCAAGTCGTGCTTGCGGACACACGTGGTGAAATGGGTCTTTGGTACCGGTTGGCTCCTATAAGTTTCATGGGCTCGTCCCTGGACGCTAATGCTCGGGGTTGCGATCCAAATGAACCCGCGGCGCATGGCTCCGCTATTCTTCATGGGCCTGGCATCGAGCGCTACAAGGCAAGCTACACAAGGTTCCGAGGAGCGGGAGCGGCGCGCCTCGTCAAAGACGAAATCGAACTCGCCAACACCGTAAAGCAATTGATCCCACCGGACCAAACAGCAGCAATGGCACATGCGGCGTGGGAAGTTGCATCGCGAAGCGCGAGTTTAACGGATCAAATCGCAGAACGCATAAATGATCGGCTCGATAGCCTAGAGGGCAACTAATGCGCGCGCCAGACTTTTGGTATCGTTCGCCAGAAACGCCCGGGACCTTGGCGCGGTTTTTATCTCCTCTGGGTACATTGTACGCAAACGCAACAAAAAGGCGTGTTGCGCGCTCGACCCGGTATCGCGCCGACGTTCCAGTGATCTGCATAGGCAACATTAACGCAGGTGGCACTGGTAAAACGCCCATGGTCATCGCACTGGTGCAGCACTTACAAGCACGTGGGATTCGCCCAGTTGTAATCTCAAAGGGTCATGGTGGTCGTTTGACCGGACCTGTCGAGGTAAGTGAAAGACAGCACAGCGCCGCAGATGTTGGCGACGAGCCTCTTCTAATCGCTGCGTTCACGCGAATATGGATTGCAAAAGATCGAGCCGAGGCTGCCAAGGCGGCAAACGCTGCTGGAGCAGATTTGATCATAATGGATGACGGCCATCAGAACCCAGACGTTGCGAAAGACCTCTCAGTTATTGTCGTTGACGCCGTCAAGGGTTTTGGAAACGGACGCTGCATCCCCGCAGGCCCGCTGCGGGAACCGATACGTGAAGCACTCGCGAGAGCAAACCTCCTGGTCTCAATTGGAACAAAGCCTGCTCAAAAGCGTTTTACGAAGAACTGGGCAACACAGATTACCGTTCCACATGTAAATGCAGAGATTATGCCCTTAGAAACCGGCATGGACTGGGCAGATACACCACTTTTGGCCTTTGCGGGTATTGGCCATCCTGAAAAGTTTTTTTCCACACTCAAATCGCTTGGTGCAGATTTGGTGCGCTCAGAGGCTTTGGAAGACCATCAACCGCTGACGAAGGCATTGCTCACCCGGTTGGAAAACGAGGCGTCGCTTCGTGGTGCGCAGCTCGTGACAACGGAAAAAGACGCGACGCGCTTGCCTTCGGACTTTCGACGTAAGGTTCTCACTTTGCCGGTTCGTTTAAAAGTCCATGACTGGACACCCATGGAAGAACATCTCGCGAAGCTTGGCGTAAATTAATTAATCGTGCTCACCAAGTTTTGGCGAGGCTCTGTCCAAGGACAGATCAGCGTCAGAAAACCTAATTGGCGTACGTACTCCTGGTACACCATCCGCGTTAATTTGTACGCCTCTTGCCTTCACTTGTGCGTCTTCAAACACCTCGGCTAAGTTGTTTATGGGCCCAACTGGAACGCCAACTGCCTCGCATGCTGCAAACAAGTCAGCCTTTACCATTTGTGACGTCTTCTTTGTCAGCGTAGTGGACAACGCATCGCGATTGATCACTCTTTGAGGATTTGTTTTGTAATCCGGATGATCGGTAAGCTCAGGCACTCCAAGCACAACACAGAATTTTGCAAACTGGCCATCATTTCCAACCGCTACAATCAGATGCCCATCTGCACAATCAAACACCTGATAGGGCGCAAGATTTGGATGAAAATTTCCTAGCCGACCGGGCGGGTTGCCGGTTGCCAGATAGTTCATCGCCTGATTTGCAGTGATCGAGATTGCCGCGTCCAGCAAAGCCATGTCTATATGTTGACCCCGTCCAGTTGTCTGACGTTGATGCATCGCAGAAAGAATAGCGGTCGTCGCATAAACACCTGTGAAAATATCCGCGACAGCGACACCAACCTTCACCGGCTGACGTCCCGGCTCTCCCGTGACGGACATCAGGCCAGACATGCCCTGAATAATATAGTCGTAACCGGGTCGGTGCGCATACGGTCCGTCTTGTCCAAAACCTGTGATCGAGCAATAAATCAGCCGCGGGTTGATTTCAGCGAGGCTTTGATAATCAAGCCCGTATTTCTTTAATCCTCCGACCTTGAAGTTCTCGATCAGTATGTCAGCCCCCCGGACCATGTCCCTTACACGCGCCTGACCCTCATCGGTTCGAAAATCCACGGTGACGCTTTGCTTCCCACGATTACAAGAATGGTAATAGGCCGCCGCAGTGTCGTCTTCTCGTTCAATGAACGGAGGGCCCCATTGACGCGTGTCGTCGCCTTCTGGGCTTTCGACTTTAATGACTTCAGCACCAAGGTCAGAAAGGGTTTGGCCGGCCCAGGGGCCGGCCAGAATACGTGCAAGTTCGATGACTTTTACTCCGGTGAGTGGAGCAGGTTTCATCAGTTGATCAAGCCCTCAATGATGCCTTTAAGTTCTGCGTAGGCCATGTTCTGGTGCTTGTCGCCGTTTATGATCAGGGTGGGCGTCGAGCTTACATCGTCGGCCTCCGCGTTTTGCTGATAAACAGCAACCAGAGCCTCAGCCTTTTCAGCGTCAGACAAGCATGCCTCCAACTGATCTTCGCTCAGTCCAGCAACTTTGCCAATACGGCGAAGCTCGTCTGCAATTTGAACGGGGTCACGGGATGCGAGCCAATCACGCTGCTGCTCATATATCATGTCTGTGATACCAAAAAAACGACCTGGGCCCGCGCAACGCGCCACCATCGACGCCCAAAGCCCATATCGATCAAAATAAACATCGCGATGAATGAATTTGACGACACCAGTATCTATGAAATCGGACTTCAACTGTTTGAATTGGTTTATGTGGAAAGAGGCGCAGTGCGGACATGTAAACGACGCATACTCGATGAGGGTCACCGGTGCGTCATCCTCCCCCAACGTCATTTCGACTATGCCAGATGTGTCAATCTCAGCATCTCCCGAAGACTCGAAGCCGGTTTCGGTCGCAACACCGCTGATCTCAGTATTCTGCGGAGTTTCGCCTGACGACGTGTACCACCAAGCCCCTCCGGCAACCAAAGCCAATACAACTGTGCCAATAACGACAATATTTTTCATGACAATCCTTTCGCGAACTAAGTTTGCGATTTGTTCAAAACGTTTTGACCGAGACGCTCTATCGCTTCGCGCAGACTATGATCTTCTACTTTCTCAGCCACTTGCGCCGCCTTTACACGTACCTTTTCGCTTGGCTCTGACACAGGAAACTGGCTTTGTCGATGCGTAAAACTGACCTGTCCGTCAGCGAATCCTGTAGGTGCTGTTTGAGTGATATTGATCCGTGAGATCGCGTTAAAGCCATAGGCAGTATTAACGCGTTCTCTCAGAGCCTCTTTCTGCATTTCAACCTCTGGCGCTTGAGCTCCTGTCGTCAGAACTGTCAACGTTGCGCCAAGTCCTTGACGCCCGTAAGAAACCTTTATCGGACGTGTGCAAGACGCGAGTTGTGCGCCAACTATTTCAGACCAATGTGTCAACACGCGAGAAACTGCAAAGCCTCGGCTTTCCGAAAGTTTACGGATTTTGGGCGCAAGCAATACACCGCCTTGTTTGAAGCCTTTTGTCGTACTTTTTCGATCGGTCATGCGTGACCTCTGGCCAGTAGTGCTCTATCATAAACCAACACGGGGATGATGCCAGTCCTTACAGGCAATTCAAGAGGTAACACATGCGTGACGGTCGTCTGACCTCACACTTGCTGAACTGGTATGACAGTCATGCGCGAATATTGCCTTGGCGTGTGTCGCCGCATGAAAAGGCGCATGGTGTACAGCCGGATCCCTATGAGGTTTGGCTCAGTGAAATCATGCTGCAGCAGACGACGGTTGCTGCTGTCAAAAGTTACTTCGAGCGCTTTACGCACCTTTGGCCGACGGTAAGCGACCTGGCTGCAGCAGAAGATGCGCAGGTCATGGGCGAATGGGCGGGTCTTGGTTACTACGCTCGGGCGCGCAACCTTTTGAAATGTGCGCGTGAAATTGTCACTGAGTATGATGGCAAGTTTCCGGAAACTATAGAAGAGCTTCAAAAACTGCCGGGTATAGGGCCCTATACGGCTGCCGCCATTGCCGCGATCGCCTTTGATCGTAGCGCTGTGGTGGTCGATGGAAATGTAGAGCGCGTTATGGCGCGGATGTTTGATATTCGAACGCCTTTGCCCGCAGCAAAAACAGAAATGAGCAATGCCGCCGCACGTTTAACGCCTACAATGCGCCCAGGCGACTACGCCCAAGCGGTGATGGATCTAGGAGCAACTGTTTGTACGCCCAAATCGCCGGCATGCGGTATATGTCCTTGGATCGAACCTTGCGAAGCTCGCAAGGAAGGCTTTCAGGCAAATCTTCCAGTAAAAGCACCAAAGAAAGCCAAACCCACTCGTCGTGGTATCGCTTATGTCGTGCGGCGCGATGATGGGGCCTGGTTACTGGAGTGTCGACCGGAAAAAGGCCTTTTGGGTGGTATGCTGGGCTGGCCCGGCAGCGATTGGTCAGCATCCCCAACGCCTGCCCCGCCGCTGCAAGCAGACTGGTCAACCCTCGACGCGGAGGCGCGACATACGTTCACCCATTTTCACTTGCAGTTGAACGTGGCTTGCGCGGTGGTCGGATCAGCGGCTACACCTGAAATTGGCGAGTTTGTGCCACACAGCGCCTTTAAACCAAGGCAGTTGCCGACAGTTATGCGCAAGGTTTTTGACTTGGCAGATCCGGAGCTGCAAATATTTGGGTAACTAGTTTCTGAGTAACTGCGCCATGGCAGGAGTAAAAATGTACGTAGCCACCGAGAAAGTCGAAAGCTTACAGCGTGCACTGCCATTTTGGGCGGCTTTAACGCTTGTACCGCTGGCCGTGATCAGTGCGCTTTATGGCGGATGGTTTCTGCTGCTCTTACCAGTCTTCACATGGTATTTCTTCGCGCTCTTAGACGCTGTTATTGGCCTCGAGCTCGATAATCTTGACCCACACACGCGCGACCGTCACTTGAGGTTTTACACAGCAGTCACGATTGTTTGGGCGCCTATTCAGTTTTGCCTTTTGGTCTGGATGTTATGGTATGCGACAGGCCCAGGCACGGCGCACCTTTCCACATTGGAAACGATACTATTATTTTCCGGTATGGGCGTTGTGTCTGGCACAATCGGCATTAACTTTTCCCACGAACTTATGCATCAACGCAGCCGGACTGAGAAGGCGATGGCGGACGCACTTTTGGCGATGGTGATGTACTCGCATTTTCGCTCTGAACACCTTATGGTGCATCACCGCTACGTCGGAACGCCAAAAGATCCTGTAACTGCCAGGTATAATGAAGGGTTCCACCGCTTCTTCCCGCGCGTTTTGAAGGCTTGCTTTACCTCAGCTTTTGGTGCGGAAGTGGCGCAACTTAAGCGCAAAGGTAAAGCTTGGTACAGCATAACCAATCCGTTTTGGCTCTACTGGGGCCTACAAGCTTACATGCTGACACTTGCCGCAATGATTGGGGGATGGGCTGCTGTAGGGCTCTTTTTGTGGCAAGCAGCAGTTGCGATCTGGCAGCTGGAGTTGGTCAACTACGTTGAGCACTACGGACTGACACGCAAACATCTGGGCAATGGGAAATATGAGCACGTTCGACCACATCACAGTTGGAACGCAGCGCAGAAGGCGTCAAACTGGCTCCTGATCAATCTTCAGCGCCACTCAGATCACCATTTTAAGCCGACAAGGCGCTTTCCTCTATTGCAAAACTATTCAGCAGACCAGGCACCGCAGTTGCCGCACGGTTATCCCGTTATGACTATGGCTGCGATGGTGCCGCCGCTTTGGCGCCGGGTCATGAACCCACGCGTCCGACGCTGGAGGAACATGTATTACCCGGAAATCACAGAATGGGCTGCTTATAACAAAGCTGCCAATCCCATGCCGCGGTGAACCACAAAGTGTCGAGAAGAAGCAGCCTTGTTTACTCAGCAGGCATCGCAGACTTGTTCTTACCTTTGATCGGTGCCCAAAGGCGCTTATTGGTCAGGTAAAGCAGAACCGACAAAACTGAGAGCAGAATTACCCCCGATAGACCCGCATGCTTGCGGTCCATCAACTTGGGTTCGGCTGTCCACATCAAGAAAGCGGACACATCCTTCGCGATGCTCTCGATATCATTCGGAGAGCCATCTGCGTACTCAACATCTTCACCCCATAGGGGCGGGCCCATGGCAATCCAACTACCTGGATATGCTTTGTTTTCGTAGAACAAAGCGCCTGCTTCTTCTTTCTCTTCACCGGTGTAACTGACCAACAGTGAATAGATGTATTCCGGACCGCCCATACCTTTGAAGAGCTGATTAATGCCAGTACCGTGCGGGCCATGGAAACCAGCACGCTTTTTGGCCATAAGGCTCAGGTCAGGCGCATTTTCAAGCTGCGATCCGGGGAAATGGTCCGTCGGGCTCGCCGGGCGGAAATCGTCAAGTTCCGGATCAAAAACTTCAAAGTTTTGCTCAGCGTAAGCAAAAACCTCTTCTTCCGAGAAATGCGGACCTCCGTGATCCCCAAGCGTACGAAGAGGTACGTATTGCAAGCCATGACAGCCAGAGCAGATTTCTGTGTAAACTTGCAAACCGCGCTGCAACTGTGCTTCATCAAAACGACCGAACGGACCTTCGAACGAGAAATCTACGTCCTTGACTTCACCGGCGCCGCCTGCCGCCAAAGCCGCTGGCGCCGATAGCGTCAAGGCGGCTGCAGCTGTTATCGCGATTTTTCGTAGCATCGCTAAGTTCCTTTATTCAGCTGGTTCTGCCACCGCCGTTTCCGGCGCTGCAGAAGTGGCTTTTTGAGGATAGTGCGCTGCGAAGTCATCTTCGATTGTCGCAGGCTGTTGCTTCGGTTTCTCGATCACACCCAACAGTGGCAAGACCACCAAGAAGTAAACGAACCAATATGTAGAACCCAGCAGAGAAAGGCTCGCGTAAGGTTCTTTAGCTTCTTGCGCACCAAGCCACATCAGGAAGATGAAATCTACCACAAGGATCCAGAAGAACCATTTGAACATGGGTCGATAGCGACCTGAGCGCACCATGGATGTATCTAGCCAAGGAGCCAGCGCCATGATTGCAATTGCTCCAAACATGGCGAGTACGCCAAAGAACTTACCGTCCACTATACCACCGGTCAGAACATTCGCGAAAATCACGATCCAGACGTCATCGGTAAATGCACGCAAGATGGCGTAAAACGGTAGGAAGTACCATTCTGGCACAATGTGTGCCGGCGTCGCCAGCGCGTTCGCTTCGATGTAGTTATCTGGGTGGCCTAGGTAATTCGGCATAAAGCCCACGATCGCAAAAAACACGACCATAATAACCGCCAACGCGAACAAGTCTTTTATCACGAAGTAAGGCCAGAACGGTACAGTGTCGCGCTCTGCTTCTTCTTTCGATGTGCGGCGAACCTCCACACCAGTCGGGTTATTATTACCGGTGGTATGGAAGGCCCAAATGTGCAACGCCACAAGTGCTGCTATCACAAAAGGCAGAAGATAGTGCAGAGAGAAAAAGCGGTTCAGAGTTGCGTTATCGACCGCCGGGCCGCCTAGTAGCCAGGTTTGAATTGGCTCACCAATGAATGGGATCGCACCAAACAGGCCGGTTATAACGGTTGCACCCCAAAACGACATCTGACCCCAAGGCAGCACATACCCCATAAAGGCCGTACCCATCATCAAAAGATAGATAAGCATGCCGATAATCCAAGTGATCTCGCGCGGAGCTTTGTAGGAGCCATAGTAAAGCCCGCGGAATATGTGAATGTAGACCGCAAAGAAGAACAGTGATGCCCCATTCATATGCAGATAGCGGATCATATGACCGCCATTCACGTTACGCATTATGTGCTCAATGGAAGAGAACGCGTAATCCACGTGTGGTGTGTAGTGCATCACCAGCACGATGCCCGTGATAATCTGAAGCGCCAGGCAGAACGTGAGGACAATACCCCAAATCCACATCCAGTTAAGGTTTTTTGGCGTTGGGATCATCAATGTGTCATACATTAATCCCACGATTGGAAGACGGCTGTGCAGCCACTTCTCTGCGCCAGATTTTGGTTCGTAATGGTCGTGAGGAATTCCGCCCATCTCGTAATCCTCCCTTATCCTAACTTCACTGTCGACTCATCGACAAACGCAGCGACAGGAACAAACAGGTTCTTCGGCGCTGGACCTTTTCTGATCCGGCCAGACGTGTCGTAATGCGAACCATGGCAAGGGCAGAACCACCCGCCGATGCCATCGGCAGTGTACTCACCAGCGTCAGCCAAAGGAACACATCCCAAGTGCGTACATACGCCGATCATCACCAACCATTCGCCCGCTTCATCCAGCGTGCGATTTTCGTCAGCACCATCCGCTGCTTCGTCATTAGCGTTCTGAGAGGTGTTGTCGGGAAGATCGCTCACAGGTACGTCGCGCGCTGCTTCAATCTCTTCCGGTGTACGACGGCGTATGAAGACAGGCTTACCTTGCCACTTCACCGTCAATTGCGTACCCGGTTCAACTCCGCTTATGTCAACTCGAATAGAGCTTAGTGCCTGCACATCGGCAGACGGGTTCATTTGGTTAACGAGCGGCCACACGGCAACGCCAGCGGTTACTGCGCCCGCGCCTCCCGTGGCGTAGTAAATGAAGTCTCTTCGAGTGCCTGCGTGATGATCTGCGTGGGACACGTACTTTTCTCCATTATCTTGCCCTCATGACTGCACGTTTTCATCAGTTGCGAAAAACACACAGCACGATAGCTAAAGTAAACTAGCACATAGCTTGCTACAAATATGCAGTCCAGTACTCTATCATAGAGATTGCGTGACAATCGATTTGGCACGAATTGAGCGAACAGCAACAACCTGTCCAACATGTGTAAACATAAGTTAACACTTAGCATTTAACCTCTGGATGGCCCCACACAATGAGAACCGCGATAACTTCAGCTATTGCCCTTCTAACATTGGCATTTCCGGCTTCAGCAGAAGTTGAGATCAGCCTCTACTTTGGACTTCAAAGCGTTCGAGAAAACTCCGCTGACGGAAACCTGCCTGACGGCACACCATTTGATCGCGACATCGATTGGAAGGGGCGGCCATTCGACGCACCTATCTACTACGGCGGCCGTGTCATGTGGTGGAACGACAACAACTTTGGATTCGGCATAGAAGGCACGCACACCAAAGCGATCGCTCCTGATGATGAGGCAGCTTCGATTGGTCTTGGTCGATTTGAGTTGTCAGACGGCCATAATGTATTCACCGCAAACGTAATGAGACGTTGGCCCGAAGCTTTCGGCGGTTCGAACTTCACTCCGTACCTAGGCGGCGGTGTTGGGATCGCAGTCCCTCATGTCGATGCGACGGTGTTGGGCGCAAGCAACCGAACTTTTGGCTTCGAGACTACCGGTTTCGCGTTACGTGGCATCGCGGGTATAAAGTATGACTTAACCGAGCGTTGGGCTCTATTCAGTGAGTATCAATTCACCTGGTCGGACAACGACATAACAATTGATGGGGATCCATTAGTGCCGGGACAGCCGGATGGCGAACTGAACACCAATCTTTTGACGCATGCTTTGAACTTTGGCGTCAGTTTAAGTTTCTAACCACAAGCCGCTTTTCAAATGCATGGGTCTCAAAACTGGCGCGTTAGCGTTAAGCCGCAATCAGCTGACTACCTGCAAAACCAGTAACCCGGGCATCGACAATCTCACCTTCTGCTTGGTCTTTAGAAAAGACGACCTCGGTGAATTGTTCCGTGCGACCCATGCGCGAGTTCTCCATAAGTACTTTGTGCGTCCGGCCCTTTTGCGCCGCCAGATGCGTCGCGACTCGAGCTTTGCCGATTTGACGTAAGTGTGCCGCGCGTTGTTTTATCAACCGGCCGTCGACTTGCGGCATGCGTGCCGCGGGAGTCCCCTGTCGTGCCGAGTACGGAAACACGTGCAACCAGGTCAGAGCGCATTCCTCCACCAGTTTAACGGAGTTATCAAACATAGCTTCAGACTCGGTTGGAAATCCGGCGATGATATCTGCACCAAAAGTCATCTCAGGACGAACTTTGCGAACCTCCTCGGAAAAGCGGATCGCATCATCACGAAGGTGACGTCGCTTCATACGCTTGAGGATCAGATTGTCGCCATGCTGCAAACTCAGATGCAGATGTGGCATCAATCGCGGTTCAGTAGCGATCGCGAGCATCAGGTTTTCGTCAACCTCAATAGAGTCAATTGAGCTGATCCGTAATCGCGGCAGATCCGGAACAAGCTTTAAAATGCGCATCACCAGATCACCTAGCTTGGGCTCGGCCGGAAGGTCGGCACCCCAACCCGTAAGGTCGACACCTGTAAGAACGACTTCGTTGTAGCCGCGCTGAACAAGGCGTTTGATCTGTTCGATCACGACACCCGCAGGCACGGATCGCGAATTGCCACGACCAAAAGGAATGATGCAGAACGTGCAGCGATGATCGCACCCATTTTGCACCTGAACATAGGCGCGAGAGCGTGTGCCAAACCCGTCAATTAAATGCTCCGCTGTTTCAGTCACCGACATAATGTCATCGACCTGGCATTTTTCGGTCTCGCCAATGAAATCTGCGGCCATGCCCTGCCAGATATCCGGGCGCATTTTTTCTGAGTTGCCGATAACGCTATCGACTTCAGCCATCGCATTGAATGTTTCAGGCTCTGTTTGTGCCGCACAACCCGTGACGATCAATCGCGCATCGGGATTTTCACGACGCAACTTTCGTATCTCTTGACGCGCCTTGCGAACTGCCTCGGAGGTAACAGCGCACGTGTTAACGATCACGGCATTCTCCAGCCCCGCCGCACCAGCCATCTCTTTCATGGCCTCAGTTTCATAGGCGTTGAGGCGACACCCCATGGTGGTGAATTTGGGCACGTTCATTTGAGTGCGTCCAGATAAGCATCGGTGATCATACCATCGCAAACATGGGTTGTCGGTCCGGTCATCCAGACCCCATCGTCACGCCAATCGACTAACAGCTCACCACCATCAAGCTCGACGCGGACTTCGCGTCCTGTCAAACCTCGACGTGCCGCAGCAACGGTCACCGCGCAGGATGATGAACCGGAGGCAAGTGTAACACCAACCCCGCGTTCCCAGACACGAACGCGTAAATGGTCAGGCTTTTTGAGCGACGCAAGCTGCACATTGGTGCGTTTCGGAAACAGTGGGTGATGCTCGAACTTGGCTCCATATTCCTCAAGCATAAGTGCGTCGGCATCATCCACAAAGAAAGTACAATGAGGATTACCCATACCTGTTGCGGACGGCGAGCCTTCAATCGGAAGCGCGTTAATGTCAACTTGTTCTGCAAGCGGAATGTCACGCCAATCAAGCTGCGGCTGTCCCATGTTTACGGAGGTGAGGCCATTCCCAGCATCTGTCGCGTAAAGATCGCCTCGCGCGGTGGTAATGTGCAGTTTCTTGGAGCCGCTTTCGTCCATTAGATATCGCGCGATACAGCGCGTCGCGTTGCCACAGGCCGCAGACAGACTTCCATCGGTGTTCCAAAACCGAAGATGCGCGTCACCTTCGCCCTGCTCAATCAACGCTAACTGGTCAAAGCCAATGCCTCTGCGGCGATCTCCAAGAGCCATAGCAATAGCCGGGGTTACGTCAATGCTTTCGGCTCGGCCATCCAATACGACAAAGTCGTTGCCGAGCCCGTGCATCTTCATAAACGGCATGCCGGAGAGATCAGAATTTCCCATGCGGCGCGATATAATTCGAAGGATGCTGTGAATCCAGTCATAGCTTTAAAATTACGCGGTTTTGCCCTTGACCCTGAGCCCCCCGCTTTCTAGATAGGCCGCTTAGTGGGCCGTTAGCTCAGTTGGTAGAGCAACTGACTTTTAATCAGTGGGTCACAGGTTCGAATCCTGTACGGCTCACCACTATAAATCAAACACTTAGATAAATTCTCGCCTCTCCCGACGTGGTGCTACAGATCGTTTGGGGGACACATGGGGGACAGTTGCACCACTTTTAAGAGAATCTTTGCATAGGTCAGCTTTGCGGGAATTTAATACTATTACCTGCAAGCTGTTAAACGTCGTCTTTACAGAGGATCGCTTCGGTGCCGGTGGCTTTTTGAATGAAATCTAGCGCTAGTCTATTCGTGCTGGGTGTTGACGTCTTCGGCTTCGCACTTGGCGTATTCTAACACTTCGTTCGCAAAATACTGAATTTCATCTGAAAAGGCCCGTGCTTCGTTGGCGTAGTCAACGACTTTCTGCGCAAAAGTAATCGCCTCCGCATAATACTCCTTTAGGTCCTCGACGTATTCATCAACCTCATCGAAATAGGCGCGGAGTTCGTATTCGTCGCACTCGTGTGTCCCTGAGTAGCTGTATGAAGACAGGCAGTATGGAACATCCGGTTTTTGAAAGCTTGATGGCGCGCTCGGCTCATTACCAGAGAAAGATGGCTCCGAAGCATAAACGGATGGTTCACTGCAATACGAAAGGGAAGCAGTTGGAGCGCTGGCAATCAGTGCTGCCAAAGCAAATCTAAAAAAACGATGTCAATTCTGCCCCTTCGCATGCTTGGCAACTCTTTTGGAGCAAAGCAGGCCCCGAGGTCATTGGCAACAATTTATCCCAGCAATATCATGTCGCGCGACGCGAGAATTGGTCAATGCCCAGGTCATCCTGGCAAACATATCAAAGCATCTGGAACTTTGATGTCTTTCCGAACCTTTCCCAAACAATACCCCGCCCGCCTCAACCGCGAC
>JBCDDS010000030.1:0-32251 GCA_039180185.1 Pseudomonadota bacterium
AACCTGATCTTTTCGACATTTGTGATCAGAAAGAGCTTCATTTCATAAATTTGCCGAGGATATCGTCGAGCGGTGAGCCGTCTCCATCCGCATCCAGCATCTTGAAGAGGTCATCGAGCCCGCCACCCGCGCTTTTGCTCGCGCCGCCCATCAAACTGCCGACAAGGCCTGCAATGCCAGCGGAGCCACTTTGTGCACTGTCCATAAGGCCCGAGCGCATGCTCTCAAGCGAACTGTCTGGCATGTTCTTCTGAAGTCCGCCCTGGACCATGGCAGCCAATGCAGGAAGAAACTTCATCACTGTCGACATATCGACGCCGTTACGTTCGGCCGCTTCTTGCGCGAGCCCTTCAGTCTCTGCCTGACCGCCCAGTAACTGTTCAAGGAAATTTTGTCCCTGCACGCGTCCTTCACGGCTTGCTGCCACATGTGCGTCGTCGAACATTGGGCCTTGCGATTGCCCCATCAGAGTGCCGAGAAGGTCAGCGCCACGCCCGCTTTCGACACGCTTCTTCGCTGCTGATCCAAGGGCAGGCGCGAGCATTTTTGTAAGCCCATCTGCCTGACCACCTTCAAGGCCAAATTCCTTTGCCAATTGGGCGAGACCGTTGCCGCCCTGTGCTTGTTCCAAAAGTTTCAAAATCGACATGTTTTCCCCGCAGTCTTAAAATCGAGACTAGAATGCGCGCTTAGCGGACAAACTTTAAGGGGAAATCAGAATTGGATTTCGCATCGGCGCGTCATTGCGCTTGGCGCACGCGCCAAGTGTTCCAAGCACTCGCGTTGCCTGTAAACACATTGATATCCACGTCGCCCTCGACACCAGGAACGCGACCAGTGCCGGTGTATTGCCAGAAAGACCATCGTTGCCCGGGATAGGTTTCATCCAGTGTCTGAGCCGTAGATCGCAGCCAGAATTCCTCTCGCAGCTGTGCGATACCGGTCTGGCGGTAAAACTCAGGCGTGGTGTAGATGATGGGGCGTTGACCGAAGTGGTCTTCAACCATGTTTAGAAAAATGCGCACCTGTCGGCGTACTTCTGGGCCTGGCGGACGCTTGCGGCAGGTGGGTGAAAACGGATTCCATTCCAGATCAAGGACCGCAGGCAAGGCTCCTTTGGTTCGTGGCACATTACGAATGAACCATAGCGCCTGCACCTCCGGAGCGGTGCAAAAATAGTAAAAATGATACGCCCCGCGCGCGACACCGGCCCGCGCCGCGGCCCGCCAGTTATCGTTGAATTTCGGATCAAGCAGGTCGCCGCCTTCTGTCGCTTTGATAAAAGCAAAGCGGATGCCAGAGCGGGCGACCATGCTCCAGTCGATTTCGTTTTGAAACCGCGACACGTCGAGCCCGTGAACATCATAGCGCCAGGGCGGTCGACCGCCCCAGTCGTCCACTGGATCGCTATCGGCGAAGCGCGGCGCGTTACTCTCAGAAAGAGAGATACTATTGACGGTGACCGGAGCGGGCGCGCAGGCGAATAAAAGTGCGGCCAGAGCTAGAGACCAAACGCGTCTCATTGTCGGATTGGAAGTTCAGCTATAATGGCCAGGTTATTTGCAGGCATGGTAACCGTCTCCACAAAATGTAGTCCCGACTCCCGCAGCCACGCTAGCACATCGGCATCGTTTTTATAGCCAAGTGCAGGGTTCTCTGACTGAATGGCGGCATGAAATCGCTTGTCGCCGTCTGATGTCGTCTGTCCATCCCGCAAGAATGGTCCGTAGAGGATCAGACGCCCTTCAGCAGCAAGCGACAAAGCGGCCTCAGAGATTAGGGTTTGAGTAGATGGGGTATCGATCAGATGCAGCAGGTTCACCAGCAGGATCAGATCATTGCCCTCATGTTTTTTGGCCCAACCGGGGCTTGTGGCATCCAAGACTACCGGATCGCTCAGATTGGGTACGTTCGCCTCCGCCCCCCAAATCCGGATGCTGTCCAAACGGACTTTATCCACTTCGCTGGGTTGCCAGATGAGCCCCGGCATTTCCTTCGCAAAAAGCGCTATATGCTGACCCGTGCCACTGGCCAACTCCAAAGCATGACCCTTTTGCGGCGCATAATCACGCAGCATAGCAAGGATGGACTGTGCGTTTCGCTCAGCTGCAGGCGCATGCAGACGTCCATCGTCACCCGCTTGCGCATAGGATATTCGAGGCTTTTGTTGCTTGCTCTGCGTCACAATAGAAAAGCCCCGCCGAAGCGGGGCTTTCGTGTTTTATTGTGGAATATCACCAGAGAGCCCTTCGACATAGAAGCTCATACCAAGGAGCGTACCATCGTCGGCGGTCTCTCCTTCAGCCAACCAAACGGAGCCATCCTGCTTGTTGATCGGGCCGGTGAAGGGGTGGTACTCGCCTGCCGCAATCGCTTCTTTCATGGCAAGTGCTTCGGCCTTGATGTCTGCTGGCACAGCGTCGGTTATCTCACCAATCTCGACCATACCGGGCGCAATACCATCCCAAGTTTCGCCGCTCTGCCATGTACCATCGATCACCGCCTTGGTGCGTGCGATGTAGTAAGGCGCCCAGTTATCAATGATTGAGCTCACGCGGGGTAGTGGCGCGTATTCCGCCATGTCAGAGGCCTGACCAAAGGTGATCACACCGTCGACTTTTTCCGCCGCCGCCTGGGGCGCGGTGGAATCCGTATGTTGAAGCACAACATCCGCACCCTGATCAATCAAAGCTGTGGCCGCGTCGGCCTCTTTCGCAGGATCAAACCAGGTGAAGACCCAGATGATTTTGAATTCGACGTCCGGATTTACTTTCTTGGCATGAATATAGGCCGCGTTGATGCCGCGAATGACCTCTGGGATTGGGAAAGAGGCAATATAGCCGATGACGTTCGATTTGGTCATCTTACCGGCGATGTGACCCTGAATGGCACGTCCTTCATAGAACCGTGCGGAATAGACCGAGACGTTGTCGGACGTCTTGAACCCGGTGGCATGCTCAAATTTCACGTCCGGAAACTTTTGCGCCACGTTGATCGTGGCATCCATATAGCCGAAAGAAGTTGTGAAAATCAGATCAGCACCTTGCAGGGCCATCTGTGTGATTGCGCGTTCGGCGTCCGCGCCCTCAGGCACACTTTCCTGAAACACGGTTTCCACCTTATCGCCGAAGTGCTCCTCTACTGCCAAGCGACCTTTGTCATGTTCATAGGTCCAGCCACCGTCGCCGATGGGACCCACGTAGATGAAGCCAACCTTGGTTTTGTCTTCGGCGATAGCAGCGTTCACCAGACCGAAAGCCAGAGCAGCGCTGGCCAGAATTCTTGTAAGAGACATCAATACCCCCCTTGGTCTCCGAAATGCCTCAGCCAGAGGCGTGAAAGACGCGGCCCAGCGAACCGGGCGCGCGAGATTTATCGGCTGAGATGAGCACAAGCACAAGGATTGTTATGACATAGGGCGACATTGTCAGGTATTCGACGGGGATCGGAACGCCTGCTGCCTGCAAATTAAGCTGTAGCACGCTGATGCCACCAAAGAGCCACGCGCCGATAAGAACGCGACCCGTGCGCCATCCGGCGAAGACAACAAGCGCGAGCGCGATCCAGCCCGCACCGGCGGTCATGCCTTCGGTCCATTGCGGGACACGGACGAGGGATAGATACGCTCCGCCCAACCCAGCGCAAGCTCCTCCAAACAGGATTGCGGCGATGCGCACACGGACCACTTTGTAGCCAAGCGCGTGTGCCGCATCGTGGTTCTCTCCAACTGCGCGCAGGATCAATCCAACTCTTGTTTTGTTGATGACGATATAGGTCAGAACCACCAGGGCGAGTGCCAAATAGACCATGAGATCATGGGAAAATACCACTTCACCGAAAAACGGGATATTCGACAGCGGACCGAAGTTGATCGGCGGCGTGGAGGGCGGTTTAATTCCAATATAATCCTGACCCAACAGCGCGCTAAGACCAAGGCCAAAGAGTGTGAGGGCAAGGCCCGAGGCGACCTGATTGGCGAGCGCGAGTTGGGTGAGCAACGCGAAAAGGAAGGCGAGGCCAGCGCCGCCCAGTGCTGCCATAGCAAAGCCCACCACAGGCGAGCCGGTATTCACAACAAATGCAAAGCCGCAAATCGCCCCGGTGATCATCATGCCCTCGACGCCAAGGTTGAGCACGCCCGCGCGTTCGACGACCAATTCGCCCAAGGCGGCAAGTAGAATGGGCGTTGAGGCCACGATCAGCGAGGCGAGCAGGAGGGCAGGGTTGATTGAGGAGAGGTCCATTAGATAACACCTGCAAAGTACAGTCCGACAAAGGAGCCTACTGTGCTGCCGGTGTAAATCGCCATAACTAGTACGAAATATAGAGGCCAATCGCTGGGCCCAATGAAAGTAAAGACGACCGTTAATAGGGCCGGCAAGCCAAAGTAGAGAAAGAACCCGACAGCCCCAAGCTCAAAAGTGATAAGAACTAAGAGAGGGACAACAGCCAACGGCGAAAACGAAATGGCAGTCATTACCAATGCGCTGATTGCAAAAACCTTAGCGAAAGTGATGGCCACTTTTCTCACGCGACGCGTTCCTTGAACATCAACCGCACCCGGAAATTCGTCAGAAAATCGAGCCCCAGTAGGAAGAAGAGCAACATCCCCTGGAACATCTGAATCGCAGCAGCAGGTAGAGCGAGGTTGGTTTCGGCGATTTCCCCGCCGATATAGGTCAGCGCCATGAGGAGTCCGGCCATCAATATGCCAATCGGATGCAGTCGCCCTAAGAACGCCACGATAATCGCGGTGAAGCCGTAGCCTACGTTGAAATCGATATTGATCTGCCCCGCGGGCCCTGAGACCTCGTAAAGCCCAGCCAACCCGGCGCAGGCTCCTGATGTTCCAAGACAAAACAGGATCAACCGATTCGGATTTACGCCCGCAAATCGTGCCGCCTTCGGGGCCATCCCACTCAGCCGGATGTTGTAGCCCAGCACATGGCGATGCAGCAGGATATAGGCCGCGATCACCGCTAGAAATGCCGTCAAGACACCCCAATGCATGCCCGTGCCTTCAAACACCTCTGCATTATAGGCAGATGGATAATCCTTCAGGTTGCGCGAACCTGGGAAGCCGAAACCTTCGGGGTTTTTCAACGGCCCAAGCGCCATCTTAGCCAACAACTGCTCAGCCACATAAACCAGCATCAGCGAAACAAGAATTTCATTGGTTCCAAAACGCGTGCGCAGGATGCCGGGGATCATAGCCCAGGCCCACCCACCAAGCGCGCCCGCAATGACCATCAGCGGAAAGACATAAACCGCCTCCAGCGGGTAGAACGCAAGGCCGACCGCCGCGCCGCAGATGGCGCCGAGGATATACTGGCCCTCTGCGCCGATGTTCCAGATGCCCGCACGAAAGCCGAGGCTCAGGCCAATCGCGATCAGGATTAAAGGGCCCGCTTTCACCAAAAGCTGCGGGCGATAATAGAACGCAAACTCACCAAAAAGTGGCTCCAAGAAAATCGTGCTGATCGCTTCGACCGGGTCCTTACCGAGAGCGGCGAACATCGCACCGCCGACAACCATGGTGATCAACACAGCCAGAGGCGGGGTCATGTAGAGCCAGAGCTTCGAGGCCTGTGGCCGCTGTTCAAGCCGAAGCACGTAGATCCTCCTGATCATGCGCGCCGCCCATCATCAGGCCGATTTCCTCAATGCTCAGGCCCTTGGTGGGTTTCAACTCTGACAGGCGGCCTTCGTTCAAGGCTCCAAACCGGTCTGAGATTTCAATGAGTTCATCGAGATCTTGACTTATGACCAGTACAGCAGCGCCGGCTTGCGCGAGGTCTATAAGAGATTGTCGGATCGCGGCCGCTGCGGCAGCGTCTACGCCCCATGTCGGCTGGTTGACGACCAACACATCGGGTTTTTGAAGTACCTCGCGTCCAATAACGAACTTCTGGAGATTGCCGCCGGATAGCGCGCGGGCCGTGGTTTCTGTGCCCGGTGTGCGCACGTCGAAGGCATCAATCACCTGGCTGGCAAAGGCGCGCGCCGCAGCGCTGCGAAGGAAGCCTCTAACAACAAGCTTTTGCCGCGTGACACCCGTCAGAAAAGCGTTCTCGGTTAAGCTCATGTCAGGCGCTGCGGCGTGTCCCAGCCGCTCTTCTGGCGCGCTTAGAACACCCATACCGCGCCGCGCCGATGGTCCCTTGGCTCCGATTTCTCGCCCATTTAGTTCGATCGCATTGTTGCTGACGGCAAGCTCGCCGGAGAGAGCAGACAGCAATTCTTCCTGACCATTTCCGGCAACGCCACCGATTCCGAGGATTTCCCCACGATGTACAGTGAGCGAGACATCCTTCAGGCTGGTGCCGAACGCAGACCCGGCTTTCAGAGACATTTTTTTCACCGAAAGTGCGATCTCACCAACGCCGCGCTTTTTCTGCGCAGGTGTCGCAAAGCTGCTACCGATCATGAGCTCTGCCATTTCCCGCGCGGTGGTCTCTGCCGGTACGCAACTTGCTACGTTTCGGCCCTGTCGCAGAATAGTGGCGTGATCGCAGAGCCTGCGAATTTCCTCCAGCTTGTGGGAGATATAGAGGATTGCGACCCCTTCTTCTTTGAGCTTTCGTAGTGTCTCAAACAGGATTTCCACTTCTTGCGGGGTCAAAACAGAGGTGGGCTCATCCATGATCAAAAGCTGCGGGTCTTGCAGCAGACACCGAATGATCTCAACCCTTTGACGCTCTCCAGCTGACAGATCCCCAACCAAACGCGCCGGATCAAGCGGAAGCCGGTAAGTTTGCGATACCTCACGAATCCGCTTGGCCAGATCGCGCATCTTTGGCGGGTTTTCCATTCCCAAGGCCACGTTTTCTGCCACGTTCAGCGCGTCAAACAGTGAAAAGTGTTGAAACACCATAGCGACACCTGCCGCACGGGCGTCGCTCGGCGCGGCAGGGGCGTAAGGTTTTCCATGCAGATGCATTTCACCGCTGTCCGGTCGCACTAACCCATAGATCATTTTTACCAGAGTGGATTTGCCCGCGCCGTTTTCGCCTAGCAGCGCATGCACTTCGCCTGCATTGATGCGCAAGGTAACATCGGCGTTGGCGATCACACCGGGATAGGCCTTGCTAAGGCCCTCGATCCTAAGCAGTGGTTCGGTCAAATGCTCGCCCCCATACCGCACCATCCCTAGCCTAGGCAGGGGTATCGCGGCAACCGTCGAAATCGCCTATTGCAGAGCTTTTACCTGCTGTCCTACGGTCGCGTTATGAGCAGTGCCAGTCGATTCATCCATCTTCGCCTTCATTCTGAATATTCTCTGCTGGAAGGGGCTATTAGGCTCAAAAAACTCCCCGAATTGTGTCGCGGCGCAGACATGCCTGCTGTGGCGGTAACAGACACTAACAATATGTTCTCTGCGCTGGAGTTTTCTGTTTCCGCGGCAGCAGCAGGCGTGCAACCGATCATGGGGTTTCAATGCGATGTAAGATATCTGAACGCAGAACCTGGTAAGCTCTCGCCTCAACCTGCCCCAGTTGTGCTCCTGGCGCAGAATGAGGCAGGCTACGAAAACCTCATGCAGCTGAATTCAAAGCTTTATTTGCGTGGCGACGATCAACTGCCACATGTCACGGTTGAGGATTTGGAGGCACATTCTGAACACGTCATATGCCTTAGTGGCGGGCCGGACGGCCCTTTAGGGCGTCTTCTGCAGTCCGGGCAAAAACCGGCAGCAATCACTCTGATGCAGCGTTTGGCGGCCGCCTTTGGCGACCGGTTCTATGTCGAGCTTCAACGCCATCGTGGAGAAGCAGGCGTGCCAGAAGCCGAAAAGCTCACGGAGCGCGGTTTTGTCGAGATGGCCTATGACATGAACCTACCGCTAGTGGCCACTAACGATGTCTATTTCGCCAAGGCCGACATGTTTGAGGCCCATGATGCCATGCTCTGTGTGGCAGAGGGCGCTTATGTAGATCAGTCGGAGCCGCGCAGGCGGGTGACGTCCGAGCATTACTTCAAATCGAGCGCAGAAATGGTGGCGCTCTTCGCCGACCTGCCAGAAGCGATTGAAAATACGGTTGAAATTGCAAAACGCTGTGCATTTGGCGCCTACAAGCGCGAACCGATCCTCCCGAAGTTTGCTGATGATGAGGTGCATGAGCTGCGCCGTCAGGCACAGAAAGGCTTGGAAGAGCGGTTGGCCATCATTCCGTTATCGGCGGACAAGGAAGAATACGAAAAAAGGCTCGAGTTTGAGTTGGGCATCATCGAAGGAATGGGTTTTCCCGGTTATTTCTTGATCGTTGCTGATTTCATCAAATGGGCCAAGGAGCGAGGAATTCCGGTCGGACCAGGCCGTGGTTCTGGCGCGGGTTCTCTAGTGGCGTATGCGCTTACGATCACCGATCTTGATCCGTTGCGTTATTCGCTTCTTTTTGAACGGTTCCTTAACCCAGAACGGGTCAGCATGCCGGATTTCGACATCGATTTCTGCATGGATCGCCGTGAAGAAGTCATTGAATACGTTCAGGAAAAATATGGCCGTGACCGCGTGGCGCAGATCATCACATTTGGAGCTTTGCTGTCAAAGGCAGCGGTACGCGATATTGGCCGTGTCCTGCAGATGCCCTATGGGCAGGTGGATCGCCTTTCCAAGATGATCCCGGTTGAGGGGGTTAAACCAGTCTCAATTGAGAAGGCGTTAGCGCAAGAGGATCGGCTGCGGGAAGAAGCACGTCGAGAGGAGGTCGTCGACCGGCTTTTGAAGTACGGCATGCAAGTTGAGGGGCTCTTGCGTAATGCATCAACCCACGCAGCCGGGGTGGTGATCGGTGATCGACCGTTGGATCACCTTGTTCCACTTTATCAGGACCCGCGCTCTGACATGCCAGCAACTCAATTCAATATGAAATGGGTGGAGCAAGCCGGACTGGTGAAGTTCGACTTTCTTGGTCTGAAGACGCTGACTGTGATTGAAAACGCCATTGAACAGATACGTGCGTCCGGTCGCGACATCCATATCGATGCCGAGGGTGGAATTTTGTACCAGCCGGGCCCGGGCGCGTTGAACGACATCGGTCAGATCCCGCTTGATGATAAAAAAACCTATGATCTCTACGCCTCCGCCAAAACCGTCGCTGTGTTCCAGGTGGAAAGTTCAGGCATGATGGATGCGCTGAAGCGCATGAAACCCACCATGATCGAAGACATCGTGGCTCTTGTGGCGCTGTACCGCCCCGGCCCTATGGAAAACATCCCGAAATATTGCGAGGTGAAAAACGGCCTTTCTGAACGTGAGCCAATCCATCCGCTGATCGACCATCTGCTCGATGAAACGCAAGGCATCATTGTTTATCAGGAACAAGTCATGGAAATCGCGCAGGTCATGGCGGGTTATAGCCTTGGTGGTGCGGACCTTCTCCGTCGCGCGATGGGCAAGAAAATTCAGGAAGCGATGGACGCTGAGCGGCCCAAGTTTCTTGAAGGCTCCGCCAAGAACGGGGTCGACAAGGACAAGGCGCTGGAAGTTTGGAACCTGCTCGACAAGTTCGCAAATTACGGTTTCAACAAATCGCACGCGGCGGCCTATGCGGTGGTCAGCTATCAAACCGCATGGCTGAAAGCCAATCACCCGGTGGAGTTCATGGCCGGGGTAATGAATTGCGACATCCATCTGACCGACAAACTCTCGATCTATTTTGAAGAGGTTCGCAAGGTACTTGATTTGCCTTGGGCGCCACCCTGCGTGAACCGATCCAAGGCTCAGTTTTCCGTCAAAGACGGCGTGCTGCATTACGGGCTCGGGGCGCTGAAAAATGTGGGTGTTGAGGCGATGAAGCTTATCGTCACAGCGCGCGGTGATAAGCCCTTTGTGACGCTTTTCGATTTCGCGCGTCGCGTCGACCTTCGTGCCATTGGCAAACGACCATTGGAGATGCTCGCACGTGCCGGTGCTTTTGACGAGCTCGATCGCAACCGCCGTCGCGTGTTTGACAGCGTTGAGGCTCTGTCGCGGTATTCAGCAGCTATCCATGAACAACGCGGCTCCGCTCAAGTTTCTCTTTTCGGTGAGGCTGGCGATGACATCCCTGAGCCGCGGTTGTCCCCTTTAGAAGACTGGCTACCTGCGGAGCGCCTTACCGAAGAGTTCACGGCGGTTGGATTCTATCTATCCGGCCATCCGCTTGATGATTACATGGCCGCTTTCCGGCGCAAGGACATCCGCACACTGGATGAGGTCACGGAACTTGCCGCAAGGCAGGGCGTGGCAGGCGCCAAAATGGCCGGTGTCGTTGCGGGTCGCCAGGAACGTAAATCCGCGCGTGGTAATCGGTTTGCGTTCGTCCAACTCAGCGACACGACCGGCGGCTACGAGGTCACCATGTTCTCGGATGTGTTGGAAAAGTCGCGCGAACATCTGGAAACCGGCGCACAGGTGATCCTGTCGGTAGAAGCCAGTATGGAGGCGGATCAACTCAAGCTTTTGGCGCGCTCTGTGCAATTGGCCGATGATCTGGTCGCGGGTGCTGAGGCTACGGGCCTGCGGGTCTTCATTGAGGAGCAACAGGCTGTGACCTCCGTGGCAAAGGTTCTTGAAAACGCCAGCCAGAACGCGACCAAGAAATCTCTCGCGCCACTACATTTATGCCTGATGGATCCAAACCTGCCCGGTGAGGTAGAACTCGTCGCCGGTGAAACTTACCACATAACCCCCCAGATCAAGGGGGCGATAAAGAGCCTACCGGGTGTTTTGACCGTGGAAGACATCTGAAGTGTTGAGCAGAACCTCACCAATGCGGTGGGGGTTTGTCGGACAAAACCACCTGACTTTGATCTGTGCTTTCCCGTTCAGCTTCGCGTTCAAGCAAAAGCTGCACGCGCCGGTCCAGCATGGAAATTCTGGCGCTTTGTTTGGCGACGACATCCGACAGCTCGTCAACGGTTCGGATCACGTGGGCCAGTTGTTCTTCTAATTCTTGCATACCGTTACGCACATTTGGATTTATCGATATTCCGCCAACGATGGAGATCGGTCAACATGGAAGTTTTGGTAACAGGCGCAGCGCGAATTGCTGCCTGAGCTTGCCCCGGACCACCCCATCCGTTAGACCGCGCGACAATTGCCTGCAAAGAGACGCGAGAGATGGCGAAAGACAAGAAATCCCCTCGACCGAAGGCGGAGACGCCAAAAGGTTTTCGCGACTATTTTGGCGCGGAGGTAAGCGAGCGCGCCGAGATGCTGCGCGAGATTGAGCGGGTCTATCATCTCTACGGTTTTGATGCTCTGGAAACGAGCGCGGTGGAGACGGTCGAGTCTCTAGGAAAATTTCTTCCAGACGTGGACCGGCCCAACGCGGGTGTATTTGCCTGGCAAGAGGCAGGTGATGATGACTCCGGCGCCTGGCTCGCCCTGCGTTATGATTTGACCGCGCCTTTGGCACGCGTCTATGCGCAGCATCGTAACGATCTGCCCACGCCCTATCGCCGCTATGCGATGGGGCAGGTCTGGCGTAATGAAAAGCCTGGACCAGGCCGATATCGTCAGTTTTATCAATGCGATGCGGATACTGTCGGTGCCGCATCTGTCGCTGCGGACGCAGAAATCTGTGCCATGCTTGCCGACACTCTGGAGGCGGTTGGTATTCCACGCGGTGACTACGTCGTCAGGGTCAACAATCGTAAGGTTTTGAATGGCGTGCTCGATGTCATAGGGCTTGAGAGCGACGAGCAAAGAGACGCCGTTCTTCGTACAATTGATAAGTTCGACAAAGTTGGTGAGGCGGGAGTTCGTGCGCTTTTGGGCAAAGGACGGCTGGACGCCTCGGGCGCCTATATCGACGGTGTTGGCTTGAGCGATGCGCAAGCCACGCCGGTTTTGGCATTTCTCACGTCCAAAGCTGCGAACGCGGCGCAGACGTTTGCAAACTTGCGGGAGGCTGTGGGGCTAAGCGAAGTCGGTCTCGAAGGTGTCGCAGAACTTGAGACTATTTCGAGCCTCCTGTCCGCGCAGGGTTACGGAGAGGATCGGGTCGATATCGACCCCAGCGTGGTGCGTGGCTTAGGTTACTACACTGGCCCCGTTTTTGAGGCGGAACTGACTTTTGAGATTTTCGACGAGAAAGGTCGTAAACGACAGTTCGGCTCGGTCGCAGGGGGTGGACGATACGATGATCTGGTCAAACGTTTCACTGGGCAAGCTGTGCCGGCAACGGGTGTCTCCATCGGTGTAGACCGACTGCTGGCCGCATTGCGTGAGAAGGGGCGGATCGGCTCCACCATGCAGGGGCCCGTCGTGGTCAGCGTTATGGACCGCGATAGGATGGCGGATTACCAGGCCATGGTCGCAGAGCTGCGCGCGGCGGGTATCCGGGCGGAGGTCTATCTCGGCAACCCGAAAAACTTCGGTAACCAGCTCAAGTACGCGGACAAACGCGGCGCGCCTGTTGCCGTGATTGAGGGTGGTGACGAGAAGGAACGCGGCGTTGTGCAGATCAAGGATTTGATCTTAGGTGCCAAGATCGCGGAGAACGCCACGCTTGAGGAATGGAAAGAGCGCCCCAGCCAATATCAGGTGCCGCGCGACCAGCTTGTGGCCAAGGTCAAAGACATCCTAGATGAGCAGGGCAAATGAGCACCAGCGCCGCAGCGCAGGCCAAGGCCAAAGAGCTGCTGAGCGGGTTTGAGGCCGCGGGCGCGACTTTGGTGGAAACCCCCGTGCTGCAACCGGCAAAAGCGCTTTTGGACCTTTATGGTGAGGACATGCGCGCACGCGCCTACGTCACGTCGGATGCCCTTCGCGGGGAGCAGATGTTGCGGCCCGATTTCACAGTACCTGTCGTTCAGATGCATATTGAAGCGGGCGACGACGTGGCATGTTATGTGTATTCAGGCAAAGTGTTTCGACGCCAGGAAATCGACCCGTCGCGACCAAACGAGTATCTTCAAGTCGGGATTGAGTTGTTTCAGAGTGATGATCTTGAAAACGCCGATGCTCGAGCCTTTTCGTCAATTTATCAAAGTCTTAAAGGGCAAAATCTGCGCGCCGACACAGGCGACATCGGCATTCTGATGGATGCAGTCGCCGGTCTGCATACGACTGACCGTCGCAAACAGGCATTGATGCGCCACATCTGGCGGCCCAAGCGGTTTCGCGGTTTGTTAGAGCGATTTGCCGGCCAGATACCGGTACCTGAAAGTCGGGCAAGACTTTTGGCGTCCGATGACCCGACATACACCGACGCGCCATTGATTGGCCTGCGTAATACGTCGGAAATCGCAGAACGCATCGACGCTTTGAAGGAAGACGCTGCTGCGCCGCCCATATCGCGCGTCGAGTTATCGACTTTAGATGCGCTTTTGTCTGTAAGTGATCGAGCAGATATTGCGTTGACAATGCTCCAGGAAATCGCGCGCGACATGGCGGCGATTGCGCCTGCGATTGCGCGGCTTGAGCGCCGATTGCAGGCCCTGGATCAGGCAGGCACAGATGTGGCGGCTTTGGATTTTGAAGCGAGCTACGGTCGCACGCAAATGGAATACTACGATGGCTTTGTCTTCGGTTTCTATGCCGAAAATAGAACCGACCTTCCCCCGATCGCAAGCGGCGGCCGTTACGACGCTTTGACACGTCATTTAGGGCAGGGCAGGGAGACCCCGGCCGTTGGCGGCGTTATTCGACCCGATTTGTTGATCGAGTTGGAGGGCGCGCGATGAGTATCAAAATTGGCGTGCCGTCCAAGGGGCGGTTGATGGACAACACGTTCTCTTGGTTCCGGGATCGCGGCATAGAGCTTGGCCTGAGTGGAACTGATCGGGAATATGCGGGATTTGTCAGCGGCATCGAAGGTGTCGAGCTGGTGCTGCTGCCTGCAGGTGAAGTGCCCAGGGAGTTGGCATCGGGCCGCGTTGATCTTGGCGTTACGGGTACCGATCTTGTGTGTGAAAAGCTGTTTGATTGGTCGTTGCAGGTGGATGCTTTGGCCGAACTAGGCTTCGGTGCGGCAAACCTGGTTATCGCCGTTCCGCAGGCCTGGACAGATGTGAGTTTGCTTGATGATCTGGACGCGGTTTCCGCAGCCTTTCGTGAAAGACACGGGTTTCGGTTGCGCATCGCGACGAAGTATCACCGACTTGTCCGGGAGTTCCTGCGTGACAACGGCGTGGCCGATTATCAGCTGGTTGATAGTCAGGGTGCCACCGAGGGCACCGTAAAAAACGAAACGGCTGAGGCGATTGCCGATATCACCTCTAGCGGCGAAACGTTACGGGCCAACCACCTAAAAATACTTGAAGACGGTCTCATCCTGAAAAGTCAGGCAACTCTGTACAAATCGCGAGCATCAGCTCTGTCAGAGGAGGATACTGCGGTTTTACGAAACCTGCTGAAACGTCTCGGCGTTTCGTCCGGACAATGACAAAAATTCGATCTATCAAAGCGACTCCGGTTAATATCCCTTTTGTTGCGCCCTATCGTTTCAGCTATGGCTCTATCGCGTCGCTGACCAAAACCGTCATCGAACTGCAAACCAAGGATGGTGTGATCGGCCTGGGGGAATGTGCTGATGGGGATCGCGCGCAGGACGTGGAGGCGATGGGTGAACGCCTGATTGGATTTGACGTGAACGCCATTGACGAGGCTCGGAAAGCCTGCGTTCCCGGCATCGCCTATAGCCCCTGGGACAACGTACTGGCCAAGAAACGCGCTTTTGCGAGCATTGAAATGGCCATGTGGGACGCGCGCGGCAAAACCGAAGGTGTACCGCTTTGGCAAATGCTGGGTGGCAAACATCGAGATCAGATCGCTCTGACTGAGTATTTTGCCTTTCGTGATCCCGGGCCATCACATCCGGGCGAGGCGACACCGCTAGAGATCGCGCGGTTTTGCGGTGAGATGATCGAAAAGCACGGCGCGCGGATTTTTGAAGGCAAACTCGCGACCGTGGATTTTGAAACAGAACTGTCAATGCTGCGCGAAATCAGATCGGTCATCGACGAACGCGAGCTGCGTCTGGATGCAAATGGCGGTTGGTACGTGCCGACGGCACGCGAACGGCTCAAGAAACTCGCACCATTCGACATCGGTTGGTTTGAGGAACCGGTTGAAACTTATGAAGAAATGTTCGAGTTGCGAAGTCATACGGACATGCGATTTTCGAGCCATATCGTTGATTTATCGCGTGCTATATCGCTTGGTACGCCGGATGCCATCGTCACAAACATAAATGAATTGGGCGGGATTTCGGGCGCTGTTGAGTTTATTTCCGAGTGCGCCACCAACGGTGTCGGCTTTCGGTTCCACAGTGGCGAATCCGGTGTGGCAAGCTCGGCCTATCTTCATTTAAGCGCTGCGTTGCGACCTGTTGACGATGCAAGCCAAACCCTGTTCCGGTGGTATGCTGACGATGTGATTGAAGGCGGGCCATTTCAAGCCAAGAATGGGTTTGTTCCTGTGCCCGACGGACCGGGTCTTGGGGTGGTTTTGGATTCGAGAGCGCTCGCGCGCTGTCATCAAAGGTACCGCGATGAGGGCGCGTTTCCGACCGGGCCAGCTGGCGGTCAATACGGCAGTCATTTTCACAAGGTGTGACCAGGTCTGCGACAATTCTCACGTTTGTCACATGGCGATTGCTGTATATTTGTACTTTATAGAGGTCAGTGCAATGAGACCGGATCAAACAACGTCATTCAGTTATCGCTACGACAAAGCTATTCCAGCTTTTGATGAGACCAAACTACTTCTTGTGATGGACGCGCAATGCGCATTGTGCAGCGCTGCAGCCAAGCGTATTGCGCGTCTTGATAAGCACGACGAAGTTCGTATTGCACCGGCCCAGAGCGCGCTTGGACGGGCGCTTCTAGTCCACTACGGTATGGACCCTGATGATCCCAAAAGTTGGCTTTTGGTCGATAACGGGGCGGCTTGGGGCTCGCTCGAGGCAACAGTTCGTCTCTTTCCGAAACTGAATCGCGCTTACTCAGTTCTGCGTATTTTTTCGCTGCTACCTTATCGCGTCCAAGATTGGCTGTATGCCAGAATTGCTCGCAATAGATACGCAATTTTTGGCCGGACAGATATGTGCGCCCTTCCGGACGAAGCCTTGCAGGCTCGGTTGATACAATGAGTACGGTTTATGCGCGATTGTTGGGCGAGGAGGGTATGGCAATGCTTGCCCCCGAATGTCGCGCGTTGCACGCAACGCATCGCGTGGTCGACGGGCATGTCACTGTTGAAGCGACATCAAACCCAATTACGCGTTTTGTTTTGTGGCTATTTGGTTTCCCAACAAAATCCGGCGAGACGCATATAAGCTTTGTAAACAAACCGCACGGCGAGACCGATACATGGGAAAGGCATATCCATGGACGCGTTTTAGAGTCCAAATTGAGCATTCATAACAACGCGCTTCGAGAAGACCTGTTCGTCCTTACTGCTCTCAGCCAATTGGAACCAAATCAAGGCGGCCTTGATCTGGTTGATATGCGGTTTCGTTTTTTTGGTTTGCCTGTGCCTCGATGGGCGAGCCCCAGTGTCGTTGCGAGAGAACGCCCAAAAGACGGTGGCTATGGCTTTGACATCGAAATTGAAACACCGTGGCGCAGTAGGTTGGTACGATATCATGGGGTTCTAGAAACGTTGTAATCAGGTCTCGATGCCGTTCAGAAACGCGGTCAGGTTGTGGGTTAGATCTTCTGAAACGTAGCCGCCTTCCTGTACCAAAACCAAAGGCAAACCTGTTTTCGAGATTTCCTGGGCAATCTGAGTATATGCGGGCGTTGTTAGGGACATACCCTTGAACGGATCGGACTCATGAGCATCTAACCCGAGCGATATGACCAAGATTTGTGCGCCGAAGTCAGCGATTTTTGTCAGCGCGACTTCCAAAGCATGAAGAAACGCTTTGTCACCGGCGCCCCGTGGTAGCGGTAGATTGAGGTTTGCACCTTCGCCATCTCCTTCCCCAAGCTCAAAGTCATGACCCCAAAAGAATGGGTAAAACTCATTCGGGTCAGTGTGGATAGACACGGTCAGCACATCTTTGCGACTATAGAAAATCCCTTGCGTGCCATTGCCGTGATGCACATCGACATCAAGTATTGCTGGGCGCCAGCCGCGATCCGCTAAGTGCTGCGCGGCAATCGCGGCATTGTTTAGAAAGCAAAACCCACCTGCCATGTCCGCAAAGGCGTGGTGTCCTGGCGGGCGACAAAGCGCATAGACGGCATTCTCTCCTCGCGCCACAGTATCGGCGGCCGCGATGGCACACTGTGCGGATACGTAGGCAGCATCATATGTGTGTGCTCCTATCGGACAGGCAGTGTCAGCCTGATGGTAACCGGCTTGCCCTACCGGTGAGTTGGGATAGCTATCTCCACGATTGGCGGGGTGAACATTGGGGATGACCTCAGGCGCGGCGCCATCCATTTCGCTCCAACGTGCATGGATGGATTGGAGAAACCGCAGATAGGCAGAGGAATGCACCGCTGCGATGGGGGTGATGCCCGCGTCTTCCGGCACGCTGAATGTGCAACCGGCTGCCTCCGCGCCCTTCTGCAGAAGCGATATGCGCTCAGGCGTCTCCGGGCTTGGGCGTTTAATTCCGCTGACCATAAAATTCTTTGGGTCATGCAAGGTCTGACAGGTGTCGAGGAATGCCCTCATCTTCAGATTGGCTCCATGTATTCAACTCGAACAAAGCGGACTTTGCGTGAACCGCAAGCCTAAACTCTAAGATACTGCGGCGGCCGGTTCTTGTTGCGTGATGCAGTGAATGCCGCCACCGCCAAGCGCAATGTCCCAAATCGGTACCTGAATGACCTCTCGGTTGGGCAGTACCTCTTGTAGGATTTCGCGGACCAGCCCATCCTCTCGAATATCGTATTTTGGCATCATCACGGCGCCGTTGCAGATATACGAATTGACGTAAGAATCGCCAATCTCTTCGCCTTCGACCTGAATTTCAAAGGCGTCTGGCACGCGAATAAGCTGAATCTCGCGCCCCTTTGCATCGGTTTGACCATCAATCGCCGCGATGTTGGCGGCGTGAATATCGTGCCAGTAATGGTGCGCTGGTTCGCTATCCTGAATGAGAGCAACACCGGGTGCGACAAACACTGCTACGCCGTCTACATGCCCGTCGGTTTCGGTCTCTTCGACATTGCCGGGCATCCAGATAACTTTCTGCCCCCCAAGGGTCTCCATCAACTCCTGCTCAATTTCGTCACGCGTCCAATCGGGATTTCTGTTTTTATTAGGAAAGCAGCTCTCGGTGCTCAGGATCGTGCCTTCGCCATCGACTGAAAGACCACCGCCCTCGGCAACCAGGTCTGAGCAAAAGGAAAGAACACCTGCGGCCTCAAGGATCGCATCGGCCACGGAATTGTCGCCATCAAACGGGCTGTATTTTCCGCCCCAAGCGTTGAATTCGTAAGTAACACCCGCGCGCTCGCCTGCGTCGTTCATCACAAAACATGGGCCCGCATCGCGAGCCCAGCTGTCATCAATCGGATGATCGAAAAGTTCGACGTCTGAACCCAACATCGAGTGCGCCTCGTCGCGGTCTTCGGGATGCACGACCATCGTAAGTGGCTCAAAATCACGGATCGCGTGCGCTACAGCGGCATAATTTTTGCGCGTTGCGCGGATGTCTTTCCAAACCTCGGCGCGACGCGGCCACATCATCCAGGTGCGCAGGTGCGGTGCCCATTCGGGCGGCATGACAAATCCCGCAGTTTTTGGAGTTTCACTCATCTTTTTGGGTCTCCACCTTCTCTAGGGTACTGGTTTCTTCAATTTTCCGCGGTGTTTTCTCTTCGCGCTTGTTGCAGAACTTGAAGGCTCTTGTGTCATTCAGTGCAGCCATCGCAGGCGTCCTCGTTCGTGGATTTCGCCTCCTCAGCGCCTGCGGTGCTGGAGTGCAACATGAAAACCATTACATAACATTCCCGCGGGAGGTTGCTGAAGGTTATCTGGAACATCTCCAGCGTCTGATGGGATGCCAGTCACACGCGCCATTCCGTGGAGTTTATCCAGGCGGCCCGGATGGCCATTGGTGGGACGCCTGAACTCTTAGCTGCCCCAAATCACTTTGACGTAGTTGCGCGTCTCTTTGTAAGGTGGCACACCATTGTACTTCTCAACCGCTGCAGGCCCCGCATTATATGCGGCTAGGGCCAGTCGCCAAGAGCCGAATTTGCGATATTGTTCCGCCAGATAGCGCGCCCCACCGTCCAGGTTTTCGCTTGGATCATAAGGGTTCACGCCCAAATAGGCCGCAGTACCCGGCATCAATTGCGCTAGGCCAATAGCGCCTTTGTGCGATTTGGCTTTCGGATTCCACGCGGACTCTTGTTGCACTAACCTTAGGAACAAATCGACGGGCACATTGTTGCGCTGCGCAGCCTCACGTGCAACGCCGAGATACTTACCGCGATACTTGCTGGCAAATCCTTCAAGCGGCAAATCATCCCATTTCGTTGGAACGTTTACCTTCTTCGGCTGCAGTCTGACGGACGAGTTGTATTGCTGCCGGGCACGGGTATCGAGCACACGGGTCTGCGACTTGAAAAGCTTGCTTCCGCTCTTGCTTGAGAAAATCTCAGCGCTTGCAGATACAGGCAACGCCACTGCTGCGCACGCCAATAGCACAAATACTTTTTGCATACTCGCGATGGTCCCCGGTCCAGTAACAGCGGCATACTACACCGAAGTTAACCGGAATTGCCATATATTCTGTTACAAAAGATACGCTTAGCGTATTTGCGCAAATTTCCTAAAATTTTAGGGTTTTCTTCACGAGTTCAGAGTGATGTAACAGGAACGTCAAATACGCAGCAAGGAGGAGGATGTCATGGCCGGTTCTGTAAACAAGGTTATCCTGATTGGAAACCTGGGCCGCGACCCGGAGACACGCACGTTTCAAAACGGTGGCAAGGTCTGTAATTTGCGTATTGCGACATCGGAGTCTTGGAAAGACCGAAACACCGGCGAACGGCGTGATCGCACCGAGTGGCACAGCGTTGCAATCTTTAACGAAAACCTGGCGCGATTGGCGGAGCAGTACTTACGCAAGGGCTCAAAGGTTTACATCGAAGGTAAGCTTGAAACCCGCAAATGGCAGGACCAATCTGGCCAAGACAGGTATTCGACCGAAGTTGTACTGCGACCCTATGCCGGGGAGCTGACGTTCCTCGATGGTCGTGACGGTGGCGGCGGTGGTGACTCGATCGGGTATGGCGGCGGTGCACCTGCCGACGAGGGCCCCGGTCAGCCAGCACCGGCACGCGACTACGACGACGAAATCCCCTTCTGACCTTTTCATGATGCTTTTTTGAGGGCCAGGCATTTGCCTCTGGTCTTACCGCGCGCTGCCCGTTAGGGCAGGCGGCAAAACATCCCTTTTTTGAGGACCGCGCCGCATGGACCTGCGCAACATCGCCATTATTGCCCACGTGGACCACGGCAAAACCACGCTCGTTGATGAATTACTGAAACAGGCGGGTGCGTTTCGTGCCGGGCAGGCAGTGGCCGAACGCGCCATGGACAGCAATGATCTTGAGCGTGAACGTGGCATTACGATCCTTGCAAAGACGACCAGCGTTGAGTGGAAATCGACACGCATCAACGTTGTCGACACGCCGGGACACGCCGATTTCGGTGGCGAGGTGGAACGTATTCTGAGCATGGTCGATGGTGTCCTTTTGTTGGTCGACGCCGCTGAAGGGCCGATGCCGCAAACCAAGTTCGTGACATCAAAGGCTCTGGCTTTGGGGTTGCGTCCGATTGTGCTTCTTAACAAGGTCGACAAACCGGATGCAGAACCCGATCGGGCTTTGGATGAGTGTTTTGATCTTTTTGCCGCGCTTGATGCTAGCGAAGATCAGCTGGATTTCCCCCATATGTATGGTTCGGGCCGTTCCGGATGGGCCGATCATGAGCTTGATGGCCCGCGACAGGATCTGTCAGCGCTTTTTGAGTTGATCGTCAATCATGTGCCTGCGCCGCGCCAGATCACACGGCTAGACGAAGACTTTAGCATGCTGGCGACGACTCTGAGTGCTGATCCGTTCGTGGGGCGCATGCTGACCGGGCGTGTGGAGTCAGGAAGGCTCAAAACCGGCGCAACCGTTCAGGCGCTGTCTCGTATCGGCCAGAAAATCGAACAATTCCGTGTCAGCAAGATTCAAGCCTTTCGCGGTCTTTCGATGCAGGACATCCAAGAGGCGCAGGCGGGCGATATTGTCGCGTTGGCTGGCATGTCCAAAGCCACCGTCGCCGACACCATTTGCGCGCTCGCGGTCGAGACACCGATTGCAGCGCAACCAATTGATCCTCCTACAATTTCCGTGACTTTCGGCATCAACGACTCCCCTCTGGCAGGGCGTGATGGCAAGAAGTTGCAGTCTCGCGTGATCCGCGAGCGCTTGCTGAAAGAAGCAGAACAGAATGTTGCCATACGCGTCACTGATACGCCTGGCGGAGAGGCTTTTGATGTCGCGGGTCGCGGTGAACTTCAGATGGGCGTTCTGATTGAGAACATGCGTCGCGAAGGTTTTGAGCTCTCAATTTCACGCCCTCGCGTTCTAATGCGCGAGGATGAAACCGGCACGACAGTTGAGCCAATCGAAGAGGTCACCATAGATGTCGATGACGACTACACAGGCGCTGTGATCGAAAAGCTCACAGGCCCACGTCGTGGCGAGATGACAGAGATGAAGCCTTCAGGCACTGGCAAGACGAGGATCATTGCGCTTGTGCCCTCGCGCGGCCTTATCGGTTATCATGGTGAATTCCTTACTGACACGCGCGGTACTGGAGTTCTTAACCGTGTTTTCCATGGTTGGGCGCCGCACAAAGGCCAGATCCCAGGTCGGCGCGCAGGCGTGCTAATCTCAATGGAAGCAGGCGAGGCGGTTGCCTACGCGCTTTGGAACCTCGAAGAGCGCGGGCGGATGTTCATTGGTCCGCAAGAGAAGACCTATCAAGGCATGATCATCGGCGAGCACAGTCGCGACAACGATTTGGAGGTGAATCCGTTGAAGGGCAAGAAACTCACCAATGTCCGCGCGTCTGGCTCTGACGAGGCCGTCCGGCTGACTCCACACGTTCAGTTTTCTTTAGAAGAAGCAATTGCATATATCGACGATGATGAGCTGGTCGAAGTCACCCCAAGTGCCATCCGACTCCGCAAACGCCATCTCGACCCGCATGAACGCAAGCGGGCCGCAAAAGCGACTTAGGTTGAGTATTTATTGTGTTTTAACTCCGTCAACGCATGGTTGACTCGAATACCGAGTTGCCGAAAAGGGCAGGACTTGACTTGGTGTTGAATTCGGTTGTCGAAGATGTGACACCCAAGTCCGAATTTGCCTCGCATGCTGTCAGTGCAATCACTGACAGGCAAATAACAAAAGTTCTTTTACTCAGCATTAGCCCGCTCCAGTTTCATAATTCAGACATAGCGGTGAGAACTCGGGTTACACGCTAAAACAGGTATTAGCCGGTAAACTTTTTGTTAGCTCATGTCCTTTTGCATTTTTTGGTTCGGTTGAAAAATCCGGCGCTCCCTTCGGTTATCCCTTGGGTTGTTGTATGAAACCGGTGGTACTCATGGCTGGATTGGTGTCAGAGCATCGCCTATTTTGAGGCGGCCGGGACTTAAAACCCTCGCATACCAACCACCATGGCCGCGCATGGCATTGTACCCGCCCTGCCCGAGCGCAGCTTCCATACGCGAACAGGGCGGGCAGGGAGCGGTAAGCTGAATTGTAGCGTCACCGAGGGTCATTGATACTTTGCGCAATGCGACAAGGTTGATGCCAGAGACCACAAGGTTGCGTCGCAAAAGCGCAGGGTCGATCGCGTTATGCCCCGCAAAAGACGCAATAACCGGCAGGTGCTCTGCTTGAATAAGGGTGAGCGCTCGGTTGCCTGGTCGGGCGTGATCGCCCTCAAGCCCTGCTTCACCAAGCTGCGCTATTTCGATTGTTACAACATCGGCTTTGCGTTCCGGCCGAACGCCAATCCATTCGATGCGGCCGTGACGCACATGTGTTTTGATAAGCTCGCCAAGCGTGCCTTGCACTATTCGGAGGTCTCAACAATCAGTAATTCGCGTTCGGACGCACCGCGCGCGTGATTCAGTGCTTCTTGATACTCAGGGCTGTTATAACAGGCCTCTGCCGCTTCGACTGATGGGAACTTTGCGACGACGTTACGTGGACGTTCCTTGCCCTCAAGCTGTACAAATCGACCCGCGCGCGCGATGAAGTGCCCGCCATGCTTTTCCAAGGCCGGGCCTGCTAGCGCTGCGTATTTACCGTAGGCGTCTGCATCTGTCACGGTCACATGAGCGATCCATAGAGCTGGCATATTCTGTCTCCTTACATGCCGTCGACGATGACGATATCGCGCTCACTGCTCGATGTCGCAATCGGCAAAATGCGTTGATATTCCGGTGAGTTATACCAATTGAGTGCGGTTTCATGATCCGGAAACTCGATAAGTACATGCCGCTCTCGACTATTACCCTCGACTTGGGTTTGATGTCCGCCTTTGACCAGAAACCTCCCTCCGGCCTTCTCTGCCAGGGCTACGGTTTGACTGGCATAGTTTTGGTAGTCATTCGGATCTGTCACCGTGATGCGTGCAATTACATAGGCTGTCATCGTTCATCCCCCTAAGCCGGGTGCAGTTCGATGTCAGCCTCCCAACACCTGTTCCGCGGCCTTGATCGCAGCATCGGCTTGCGCGGCATCTTTAGCGCCGCCCTGAGCCATGTCGGGCCGTCCTCCGCCGCCCTTGCCGCCCAGTTCCGCAACCGCTGCTCGCACCAAATCAACAGCAGAGAGCCGTTCGGTCAAGTCTTTCGTGACCCCTGCTGCGACGGCGGCCTTGCCATCTGCGTCTGCGATCAGCAGGATCGCGCCCGAACCAAGCTTCGCCTTCATGTCATCAATGAGAGGTGGGAGGTCCTTGCCGGAGACACCTGAAAGCACTTGGGCCAGAAACGGCACGCCACCGATTTCCTTGGTCTCCTGCCCGTCCGATTTAGATCCGCCGCCCATGGCCAATTCGCGGCGCAACTGTGCCACCTCAGCGGACAAGGTTTTGCGCTCTTCAAGCAGTGCTTTCACGCGACCGGGCACATCGCCGGGCTGCGCCTTAAGCTCCGCCGCCACATCAGTCAGCGTTTGATCCTGCTTGCTGAGATATGCGAAAGCTGCATCGCCGGTGAGCGCCTCGATCCGACGCACGCCCGCGCTTGATGCGCTGTCACCCAGCGTAACAAAAACCCCTATATCACCGGTATGCTGCACATGTGTGCCGCCGCAGAGTTCTATCGAATAGGTTTCTCCATCAAGCCCTTTGCCGGAACCTTCGGCGCGACCCATCGAAACAACGCGAACTTCATCACCATACTTTTCGCCAAACAGAGCCTGCGCGCCGATCTCTCGCGCGTCATCGGGTGTCATGATACGGGTTTCCACAGGAGTGTTCTGGCGAATAAAGTCGTTCACCTCTGTCTCGACCCGCTGCAACTCTTCAAAGCTCAGCGCCTTGCCATGACTGAAATCAAAGCGCAGCCGATCCGGCGCATTAAGCGATCCGCGTTGCGCCACATGCTCACCAAGCGCATTGCGCAGCGCCTCATGCAGCAAATGCGTGGCGGAGTGATTAGCGCGGATGGTACTGCGGCGGGAATGATCGACCTCAAGCTGCGCTGCCGCGCCACTGTTGATCGCACCTTCGCTTATGTTTGCCATATGGATGAAGAGTCCAGCCACTTTCTTTGTGTCCGTCACATGTGCGAGGCCGCCCTCAACACGCAGCATCCCGGTGTCCCCGACCTGTCCGCCTGATTCAGCATAAAATGGCGTTTGGTTGAGCACGATTTGCACGCTCTCGCTTGCTTTCGCCGCTTCCACGCGTTCGCCATCCTGGATCAGGGCCAAAACCTGACCTTCGGCAATTTCGGTGTCATAACCAAGAAAGTCCGTTGCGCCAAACTCCTCGGCGATGTCGAGCCACACGCCCGCATCCGCCGCTTCGCCCGAGCCAGCCCAAGCCGCACGCGCCTTGGCCTTTTGTTCGGCCATAGACACGTCAAAGCCGTCAACATCGACCTCACGTTGTTTCTCCCGCAGTGCATCCTGCGTGAGATCCAACGGGAAGCCATATGTGTCGTAGAGCTTGAATGCCACATCTCCGGGCAGCACTGCGCCATCCGGCAGCTTGCCGAGCTCATCATCAAGAAGCCTCAGTCCCCGGTCGAGCGTTTGTTTGAAACGCTTCTCTTCAAGCTCCAGCGTCTCTTCGATCAGCGCCTGTGCTTGACCGAGTTCAGGAAAAGCTTGCCCCATTTGGCCCACCAGAGTTGGGACCAGCCGGTGCATCACCGGATCTTGCGCACCAAGTAAATGTGCATGCCGCATCGCGCGGCGCATGATTCGGCGCAGGACATAACCGCGCCCTTCGTTGGAGGGCATCACCCCGTCTGCGATCAGGAAAGAGGTCGAGCGCAAATGATCCGCAATCACCCTATGGTGCACATTACCCGGCCCGTCTGGGTCTTGGCTTGTGACATGCGCGCTCGCCTCAATCAGCGAACGCATCAAATCGGTGTCGTAATTGTCGTGTTTGCCCTGCAACAGCGCGCCGATGCGCTCCAATCCCATGCCTGTGTCAATCGACTGCATGTCCAGATCAACTTGGCTACCGTCTTCAAACCGTTCGTTCTGCATGAAAACGAGGTTCCAGATCTCAATAAACCGGTCGCCATCCTCTTCCGGGCTGCCTGGCGGACCACCCCAAATCTCTGGACCATGGTCATAGAAAATCTCGGTGCATGGGCCGCAGGGCCCCGTCGCCCCCATGGACCAGAAGTTGTCATCGGTGGCGATCCGAATGATCCGATCGTCGCTGAGGCCTGCGTGTTTCTTCCAGATTTCCGCCGCTTCGTCATCCGTGTGATAAACCGTAACCAAGAGCTTGCTGGCGTCGATTTCAAAATCTTTTGTCAGCAGATCCCAAGCAAACGGAATCGAATCCGATTTGAAGTAGTCGCCAAAGCTGAAATTGCCGAGCATTTCAAAAAACGTGTGATGTCGAGCGGTATAACCGACATTGTCCAGATCGTTGTGCTTGCCTCCGGCACGCACGCATTTCTGAGACGTAGTTGCCCGCTTGTAATCCCGCGTCTCCACCCCTGTGAACAGGTTTTTGAATTGAACCATGCCTGAATTGACGAACATCAATGTGGGATCGTTGCGCGGAACGAGAGGTGAGCTCGCCACAACCTCATGATCGTTACGATCAAAGAAGTTGAGGAAAGTCGAGCGGATTTCGTTCAGCGTCGGCATAACAGGTCTCGCGGCGTTGCAGCATCTTCAGATTTGGTTGATCTACCCGGCAGGGTGCCGCATGTCCACAGCAAGACGCCCGGGTCTTTGGCCCGGGCGTTACAAAGCTTGTTTTGGTCAAAGGTTAGACTTCGACGATATCGTCGTCATCATCTATCTTTGCTTCGCCTTTTGGCATGTCGAAATCGAGCCCATGGGCGGCGCGGATTTTATCCTCAATTTCGTAAGCGGTCTGCTTGTTTTCCTTGAGGA
Organism: Pseudomonadota bacterium; assembly: GCA_039180185.1. GTDB lineage: Bacteria > Pseudomonadota > Alphaproteobacteria > Rhodobacterales > Rhodobacteraceae > Roseovarius. Next base: position 26,572 of record JBCDDS010000030.1, read on the forward strand.
ATTCCTTGGCATTCTCGCGTCCTTGACCAATGCGCTCATCGCCGTAACTGAACCAGCTGCCAGATTTCTCAACCACACCAGCTTTCACACCCAAATCAAGCAGCTCACCCATCTTTGAGATGCCTTCGCCATACATAATGTCGAACTCAACCTGTTTGAACGGAGGGGCCATTTTGTTTTTCACGACCTTGACACGGGTCTGATTGCCGACGACCTCATCGCGGTCCTTGATGGCACCGATGCGGCGGATGTCCATACGCACTGAGCTGTAGAACTTGAGCGCGTTGCCACCTGTCGTGGTCTCCGGGCTACCAAACATAACGCCGATTTTCATCCGGATTTGGTTGATGAAAATAACCGTGCATTTCGATCGATTGATCGAGCCGGTGAGCTTGCGCATCGCCTGGCTCATCAGGCGGGCTTGAACACCCACATTACTGTCGCCCATATCGCCTTCCAGCTCTGATTTCGGTGTCAAAGCAGCGACAGAATCCACAACGATCATCGAAACCGCACCAGAACGCACCAGCGTATCGACGATTTCAAGCGATTGCTCACCAGTGTCTGGTTGAGAAATCAAAAGTTCATCGAGATCAACGCCCAGCTTACGGGCATAAATCGGGTCAAGCGCATGCTCGGCGTCGACGAAGGCACAAACACCGCCCTTTTTCTGCTCTTCGGCCACACAATGAAGAGTAAGCGTCGTCTTGCCGGAGCTTTCCGGGCCGTAAATCTCAACAATGCGTCCCTTCGGCAGCCCGCCAATACCAAGTGCGATATCTAGACCGAGCGAACCAGTCGACGTGGCCTCAACTTCTTGCACTGGATTATCGGCGCCCATCTTCATGATTGAGCCTTTGCCGAATTGCCGCTCGATTTGTGCCAAAGCGCTATCTAGCGCTTTTTGACGGTCCGAATCTTTCTTGGGGTCCATTGCCAAAATGTCTGCCGTTGCCATACCTGTCACCTTCCTTATTCCACACGCCGTCAGGGGCGTCTATGACTGCTTTGTTCACCTCTTGTTCCAAATCCTTATGAATACAAAAGGAGAACATTTCAAGAAAATTGTTGCTATTTCATTTTTGGAAAGAAGCGTTAAAGAGTGGTTTACGCGGGCAGAAAAAAGGGGCAGCTAAAGCTATGCTTGTGTTTTCAAAAGAAAAGCTGGTTTTTCTGTCGATGCCCAAGACAGGTTCAACGGCGTATGTCGAAGCTCTTGCGCCACGTGCCTCGCTTGTGCTGCGCGAGCCGCCCGAATTAAAACACGCGCCGATTTATCGTTTTGACAGGTTTTTTCGCAAACCTGTTGAGCGATTCATGGGCGAAGGATTCGACATTCTTGCCGTAATGCGAGAGCCCGTGGATTGGCTCGGCAGCTGGTACCGGTACCGTCGACGCCCCCATACCAAAGGGAGTGCCACTTCGACGCTAGAGATTGATTTTGATACGTTTGTTGAGGGTTATCTTTGTCCCAAGAAGCCTGCCTTTGCGAAAATTGGTTCACAGGCAAAATTTCTCGAACCCACAAAGGACGGTCTCGCAGCAAGCCACGTGTTCCGCTACGAAGATCAATCAGGTCTACGTGCTTTCCTTGAGGATCGACTCGATTTTGAATTTGAAACCCAAAAGCGCAATGTTTCGCCAGAAATGCAGACGTCGCTTTCTGCATCCTTGAAGGCTCGCTTGAAAGAAGACTATGCGGCGGACTTTCGGCTGTATGCACAGATCGAGGACGCAGGTCGCTATACGCCGCTGCCACATGGTATTGCAAAGCGCTAGCAAGCTTCGCGAATGACTGATGCGATTTCAGTAAACGTCGCCGATAATGGATTGCTTTTGCGCCAGACGATGCCCACTCGCCGTGACGGGGCGGGAGGCGGAAAGCGCGCAATCGCCACATCAGCAGAGCGCATTTCGAATGGCAGTGCCATTTCTGGGATAATCGTTACGCCAAGACCTGCACCCACCATCTGTACAAGCGTGGAGAGCGAACTTCCTTCCATCAAGTCCTTGGGTTGCGACGCAGTGAACTCGCAAAAAGACAAGGCCTGATCGCGAAAGCAGTGCCCCTCTTCAAGAAGTAATAGCCGCATTTGCCTGAGTTGTGACGGATCCGGAATGGGCATTTTTGCGTCTTCGGACCGTCTGACCAATACAAAGTCTTCCGAAAATAGCTCCAATTCCTCCAGCGCCGGTTCTGAGATGGGTAGCGCTACGATAGCCATGTCCAGACGTCCGTCTAACAGGTCGTCGATTAGTGTCGCCGTCACAACTTCGCGCGGCCTAAGGTCGAGCCCTGGATAGCTGTTGTTCAAGCTCTGGATCACTTTTGGCAAAAGATACGGCGCGACTGTAGGGATTACTCCAAGGCGGAGCTTGCCTGCAAAAGCATCTTGCGAAGCACGAACCAGTCCCTCTAGCTCGTTCACAGATCGCAGGATTTCTCTCGTTTTCTGTAGAAATTCCTCTCCTAGAGTGGTCAGGCGTACCTGTCTCAACGAGCGTTCCACCAATGGTGCGCCAAGCATTGCTTCCAATTCTCTGATCTGAACAGAGAGTGCTGGCTGCGTTATCGCGCAGGCCTCCGCAGCGCGGCTGAACTGTCGGTGTTCTGCGAGCGCGTCAAAGTAGCGAAGGTGCTTCATAGTAAGTCCGAGCATAAGAATAATTTATAGGAGAGGTAAGAAAATACAATTTCAAATTATGGATTGATTTGGGTAGTTTGATATCTGAAAGCTTGTGACCGAAAGTCAAAATCCGGTTGCTTTCAAAAGTTGTAGCCACGTTTAACGCAGCGAAAGGAAACTCCCTTGGACGGCAATTCTACACCTATCAGCGGCGGCTGCCCTATCGCACATGGGGGCAACACGTCAATGGAGAAACCAGTTACCAAATGGTGGCCGGATGCGCTCAACCTGGATATTTTGCACCAAGGTGGCGTTCGCACCAATCCGATGGATCAGGGTTTTGACTTTCGTGAAGCAGTGAAAGCACTTGATTACGAAGCGGTAAAGGCGGATGTTCACGCGTTGATGACGGACAGCCAGGACTGGTGGCCCGCGGATTGGGGACACTATGGTGGTCTAATGATCCGTTTGGCATGGCACTCAGCAGGTTCCTATCGCCTTACTGATGGACGTGGTGGTGGCGGAGGTGGCAACATCCGCTTTGCGCCTTTGAATTCTTGGCCTGACAACGCCAGTCTCGACAAAGCGCGTCGTTTGCTTTGGCCGGTCAAGAAGAAATACGGGAATGCTTTATCGTGGGCTGACTTGATTTTGCTCTCGGGAACAATTGCCTACGAGTCCATGGGCTTAAAAACCTTCGGCTTTGGCTTCGGTCGTGAAGATATTTGGGGCCCTGAGAAGGACGTTTATTGGGGCTCTGAGAGCGAGTGGCTTGCGCCGAGTGAAAATCGCTATCGTGATCTTGACGAACCTTCAACACTGGAAAACCCCTTGGGCGCGGTTCACATGGGTCTCATCTATGTGAATCCAGAGGGGGTGAACGGTCAACCAGATCCTGCGCGAACGGCGCTTCACGTCCGCGAGACTTTTGCGCGTATGGCAATGAATGACGAGGAAACCGCGGCGCTGACCTGCGGCGGTCACACCGTCGGTAAGGCGCACGGCGCCAACTCAGGCGAGCATATCGGTGACGCACCGGAGGGTTCAGGCATCGAGGCGCAAGGCTTTGGTTGGGCAAACCCAGAACAAGACGGCAAAGCCAATCAGGCGTTCACGTCAGGCATCGAAGGCGCATGGTCTAAAGAGCCAACCAAGTTCGACATGGGATACTTCGAGATGCTCTTCGGCTATGAGTGGGAGCTCGCCAAATCCCCGGCGGGTGCGTGGCAATGGGAACCGGTGAACATCAAGGATGAGGATAAACCAGCCGATCCAACCGACCCTTCTATCCGTCATAACCCGATTATGACGGACGCTGACATGGCAATGAAGGTAGACCCAATCTACAACGAAATATGCCAGCGTTTTATGGCTGATCCAGCCTATTTTCAGGACACCTTCGCACGGGCTTGGTTCAAGCTGACCCACCGCGATATGGGGCCGCGCGCGAACTACTACGGCCCCGATGTTCCGACAGAAGACTTGATCTGGCAGGATCCGATCCCGGCAGGCAACACAAGTTATGACGTGGGAGCAGTCAAAGCCAAGATCGCAGCGACTGACCTAAGCACCACTGATCTGCTTACCACGGCCTGGGATAGCGCTCGGACTTTCCGGGGCTCTGACAAACGCGGTGGAGCCAACGGCGCGCGCATTCGTTTGGAGCCGCAGAAAGACTGGGAGGGCAATGAGCCTGATCGTTTGGCCTCTGTCCTGGCGTCGCTGGAGCCGATTGCGGCAGAGACCGGCGCATCTCTGGCTGATGTGATCGTGTTGGCTGGCGTTGTCGGATTAGAGCAGGCGATCACAACGTCTGGATACGATGTCGCGGTGCCTTTCACACCGGGCCGTGGTGACGCTTCCGCCGATATGACGGAAGTGGACAGTTTCGCCGTGCTTGAGCCGCTCGCAGACGGATTCCGTAACTGGCAGAAGACGGAGTATGCCGTTAGCCCAGAGGAAATGATGCTCGACCGGGCACAGCTTTTGGGTCTGACGGCGCAGGAAATGACTGTTCTGCTCGGTGGCATGCGCGTCCTTGGCTTGAACCATGGTGGTGCCAAGCATGGTGTTTTCACTGACCGCGAAGGCACGCTCAGCACTGATTTCTTCGTCAATCTGACGGACATGACCTATAGCTGGCACCCGGTTGAAGACGGCACCTATGAAATCCGTGATCGCAAAACTGGCGCCGTTAAATGGACTGCCACAAGTGCTGATTTGGTGTTTGGCTCAAACTCGATCCTGCGTGCCTATGCGGAGGTTTATGCCCAAGACGACAATCACGAGAAATTCGTGCGTGATTTCGTCGCCGCTTGGACCAAGGTGATGGAAGCAGACCGCTTCGACTTGGTGGTTTAACAGTTTAAGGCCGGGCGGCTTGCTCGCCCGGCATATTCTTTTCACCGTGTTTAGTTTTAAGGGCGAATTAGTTTCCTAAAATCCCCGGCAGCCGCAGGTCGTGTTCTTTAGCGCAAGCGATGGCGTCATCATAGCCGGCATCGGCATGTCGCCAAACGCCTGAGGCCGGATCGTTCCAAAGAACCCGTTCCAACCGCCTCGCCGCATCTTCTGTGCCATCGGCCACAATCACCATGCCTGCATGCTGGGAAAAGCCCATACCGACCCCGCCGCCGTGATGCAGCGAAACCCAGGTGGCGCCGCTCGCGGTGTTGATCAAGGCATTCAAAAGCGGCCAGTCGGAGACCGCATCTGAGCCGTCTTTCATCGCTTCGGTTTCCCGGTTCGGCGAGGCCACAGATCCGCTATCAAGGTGATCGCGCCCGATTACCACCGGCGCCTTGAGCTCACCCTTGGCAACCATCTCGTTGAAAGCCAAACCTGCGCGGTGGCGGTCTCCCAATCCAATCCAGCAAATTCGCGCCGGAAGGCCCTGAAACGCGATACGGTCCTGCGCCATGTCGAGCCATTTATGCAGATGCATGTTATCGGGGAAAAGCTCCTTCATTTTGGCGTCAGTGCGATAGATGTCCTCGGGATCACCCGAGAGCGCGCACCAACGGAACGGCCCTACGCCGCGACAGAACAGAGGG
>JBCDDS010000031.1:0-31589 GCA_039180185.1 Pseudomonadota bacterium
CTTTTGGTTCTGATTGCGTATCTTCGTCTGAATGTGACGCTTTCTCAGGCTCAGGCTCAGGCTCAGGCTCAGGCTCAGGCTCAGGCTCAGGCTCAGGCTCAGGCTCAGGCTCAGGCTCAGGCTCAGGCTCAGGCTCAGATGAGTATTCTTCTTCTAAAGGCTCATCTTCCTCAGGTTCAGACTCGTCCTGTGCATCGTCGCTGGGTGTGTCGTGATCTGGATGGGCCTGAAACCATGTGTCGCCGCATTCAGAGCATTGCACGTCGCGCCCTGTTTCCGGAATCACTTCTGCGGGAACCTCATATTGCGCCCCGCAATTCGGGCAAATTAGCCTCATATTACCACCCGTGGCCTGCTGGCTCGCTCAATGATCGTCCTTTTTGTTCTGGCATAAGCATATGCATAAATGCCTAATCCGAAAAGAGGCAAACCTTATGAGGCGCGAGACATTGCACAAATGTGTCTTGTAAGGCATTTAGAACGAAAACCGAGGGGACACATGTGATCGAGCTTGATGATGTGGGCTACAGCTATGGTGGAGGCGAGCTGTTTAGCAACATCTCACTTACACTGCAGCCGGGTTCGTTTCACTTTCTGACAGGTCCTTCCGGCTCGGGCAAAACCACGTTGCTAAAGTTGTGTTATGGTGCTTTGCACGCCACATCCGGTCAGGTGCGTTTGTTTGGTCGAGACTTGCGCGAGATGGAAAGCGATGATCTCGCTATCATTCGCAGGCGGGTCGGTGTGGTGCATCAGGATTGTCAGTTTCTCGATCATTTGAACGTATACGATAATATTTCGCTGCCTCTCGTGGTGTCCAATCAAGAACTTTTGCCGCACGCAGCTAATCTCAAAGATCTGATGAATTGGGTTGGCCTCAAGTCGCGCGCCGAGGCAATGCCGCCAGAACTTTCTGGTGGGGAGCGACAGCGCGCTGCTGTTGCGCGTGCTGTGATCATGTCGCCGGATGCGATCCTTGCTGATGAGCCGACGGGAAACGTGGATTGGGAAATGTCACAGCGGCTTTTACGCCTCCTGACAGAGCTGAACCGGATGGGTAAAACCATTATGGTGGCCACACATGATTTGGCGCTTATTCGCGCTGCCAAAGCACATGTGCAAGCACGTGTGTTGCGGATTGCGAATGGGAAGCTTCATCTTGCCGGAGCGGACTTGTAGCGATGGAATTCTCCAACGTCACAGAAGCGGTTATGGGCGACACACAATCGCATCGCGTTGTGCCGTCGACCGGTTTCACCGCAACGCTGACCCTCTTCAGCGCGTTCGCCATGGCATTTCTGGCGGTCTTTACGCTCGCGCTGTCTATGGCGTCGGGGCGGCTCGCGGATCGCTGGGGGTCAGAGCTGGCGCGAAACTCAACCATTCGCATCTCGGCACCAGCAAGTCAGATCGCCGCGCAAACGGAAGCGGCGTTGCGTATTCTGGAGACAACTTCGGGCGTGGCGTCTGCCCGGGCGCTTAGTTCTGACGAACAACAAGCGCTGCTGGAACCATGGTTTGGTCCTGATTTACCAATCGATACATTGCCAATCCCGCAATTGATTGAAGTCTTTGAAGACTCAAATGGATTTAACGCAGACGGACTGCGTCTGCGATTGGCTGCTGAGGTTCCGGGCGCCGTTTTGGATGATCACACCAGGTGGCGCGAACCACTTGTGGCGGCAGCGAACAGGCTGCGTACGCTTGCGCTTGTCTCGATCCTTTTGATCACGGGCGCTACTGCCGCTATGATCACGCTCGCGGCTAATTCTGCTCTTGCTGCCAACACACAAGTCATCCGCGTGTTGCGCCTGGTTGGTGCTAGAGACAGCTATATCGCGCGTGCATTCGTACGCCGATTTACGCTGCGCGCACTTTTCGGTGCGCTCACGGGTGTCTTGGTTGGCGCGTTAGCTGTGCTCGCCTTGCCGTCCGCGCAAGAGGAAGGTGGCTTTTTGACAGGGCTAGGTTTTCAAGGGACGCAGTGGCTATGGCTTTTGATGATACCACTTTTGGCGGCGTTGGTGGCTTTTGTCGCTACAAGAACTGCTGCGTATAGAATTTTACGGAATACAGCATGAAACATGCGTTTCAATGGATAAGGTCCGCAATTTATGTCGGACAGATCTATTTCATGATGCTACCTTTAGGAATCCTGTTTCTGCCTTGGGCTCTGTTTGACAGACGTGGCGCTAACGCAGCCTGCAAAACCTGGTGTGCGTGGACGTTATGGACCGCCAGATGGATGGTTGGCATCCGCACCGAAGTCCGGGGCACACCGCCCAAGGAAGAATGTCTTGTTGTCGGTAAACACCAATCGTTTCTGGATGTAATAATGATTTTCAACAGCCTTCCCGCCGGTAAATTCATCATGAAGCGAGAGCTGATGTGGGCGCCGATACTTGGACAATACGGCCTACGTTTGGGATGTGTACCAGTTGATCGCGGCAAACGCAGTCAGGCGATCCGGCAAATGATCGAAGATGTCAACGACGGCAAACAGGCGCCGGGACAGTTGATCATTTACCCACAAGGCACGCGTATCCCACCCGGCGTAAAGGCACCCTATAAGGTCGGCTCCGGCGTGCTCTATGAAGAGCTAGGACAACGTTGTTACCCTGTGGCGGGGAATGTCGGACTGTTCTGGCCAAAGAAAGGTATCATGCGCGAGCCTGGTCTCGCGGTTATCGAATTCCTACCGCCGATCGAGGCGGGTATGGACAAGGACGATTTCATGATCGAGTTGGAGACACAAATTGAAACAAATTCTGACAGATTGATGAGCGAAGCGGGGTTTTACGGCGATGGAGTTCATTGAGGATGTTACGGTTCTAGAGGCTTATTACGGCAAACCTGGCTCGGCCTCTTTGAACAAAGTAGCGCGTAAAATGACGCCGCTTTACCGCAAATGGATTATGACTTCTCGTTTTTGCGTGCTTACAACCGTTGGCACACAAGGCACTGATGGAAGTCCACGTGGAGATGACGGGCCAGTGGTGCTTGAGTTGGATGAGCATACGTTGGCCATGCCCGATTGGCGTGGCAATAACCGATTAGATTCACTTAGAAATATAATCGAGGACGGGCGTATTTCTTTGATGTTCATGGTGCCCGGTTCGAACACGATTGTGCGGCTGAACGGTCAAGGGAGGCTGACCGTCGATGATGATATTCGTGCGAAGTTTATCCGGAAAAAAAGCATGCCCGCGACGGTCATCATCATCAAAATTGGTGAGATTTACACACAATGTGCCCGCGCGCCCATCCGGGCAGGCCTATGGGAACGCGATGATAGTGCTGATTTGCCTACCGTTGGAGAGATCCTTGCTGAGCAAACCAGCGGTCAAGAAGGCGGTACAAGTTATGACGAGGCATGGCCGGAGCGCGCAGCGAAAACCATGTGGTGAGATAGAAGCCACCAAAATAAAAAATTTCTGCGACGGAAGCTTTGGAGCAAATCGTATTAAACATAGTTGTCGATCGTGTCCCCTTACCAGATCGAGAACCGTAAATGGTGACTGTCATTTAGAATCTGGGCCGATGCCGTTCCCGCGTCGGCCCTTTTCTTTGCCCAAGGCAACGAATTCCTAACATCCTTCTGCAATTCTGATTGGCGAAAGACGCAGTGCCGGTTTGCGTAGCGAGTGGTGTGGGTTGGTCTTTGCGATGATGAGAGCCCTCATTTCAGGCAAGATATGGCTTTTTCTGCTGCTCCTTGCCTTGCCTGTTGCCGCAACCGCGAACGACGCCAGCCGGGTGGAGGGGATTTTTGCCGGCAACCTGCGTTTTCCAAATTCAAATCAACCAAGTGATGACAGCAATGGATTTGGCGAGATACTCGGTCGCATCGGATTCGCGCTCTATGAGGATGATCGGTCGCGCTTTTCGATATTCGCAACGTCGATCATTTCTGCGGATACCCAGAAGTTTTCGTTCAATAACACCAATAGGATAGGCGTGGGTCTCCGGTATCGTTGGAAGGCGACGAAACGCCTGACGCTGACATTCAGCGCGCGCTACGATTGGTTGGACCAGCGCAACACAGAGGTCAGTTTCAACGGGCCCAGATACGCCATTGATGCGTTCTATTTCCGGTTTTGGAGTGCGAAGCCCGGCGCAACACGCTTTGGCCTGCCAGTACATTCCACTGTTTTGCGGCTGTTCAGTACGCTATCCACGCCCGGTTCTCTGCAGCCGGGAAATGACAATGTCGTTTTGGATTTCGGAGGTGAAATCTCGGAACGACTTACCTTACCCAACACAGAGTGGCGTCTGGCCTCATTCATAGATCTGATTGGTACCTGGGATTTGGACAGAAACAATTTCAACAACCGGGTCATACCAGCTTTTGGTATGCGCTTTGAATATCCGCTTGAAACAGGTTCCATTCGGATCGGCGCGCGTTTGCGGGCCGATTGGCGTTGGATCAACAACACGTTCGACGTCAAACCGGGCCTCGTGGCCGGATGGTTTGTCGCATTTTAGGCGTGGATCGGGCCGTCCCCGCAGGCAAGCGCGGCCTCTCTGACCGCTTCGGACACCGTTGGATGCGCATGACAGGTGAGCGCGAGATCCTCCGCCGAGGCCCCGAATTCCATGGCAACGCAGACCTCGTGGATAAGATCGCCTGCCGTTGGGCCGATGATATGCGCCCCAAGAATGCGGTCCGTTTCCTTGTCCGCGATGAGTTTCACGAATCCGTCGGCTGCAAACATCGCCTTGGCTCGACCGTTGCCCATGAAAGAGAACTTGCCAATCTTATAGGCACGTCCTTGCTCCTTCAAACTATCCTCGGTCTCGCCCACGGCAGCGACTTCGGGATGGGTGTAGATCACGCCAGGGATCACCCCGTAATTCACGTGGCCATGCTGGCCTGCGATCACTTCTGCCGTGGCCATGCCCTCATCTTCGGCCTTGTGGGCCAGCATTGGACCATCGATGGCATCGCCAATGGCATAAACTCCAGCGACGTTGGTGCGCCATTGCGCGTCCGTCTTTATTTGACCGCGTTCGGTCACTTCCACGCCGAGCGCTTCCAGACCCAGGCCATCGGTAAAGGGCTTTCGGCCTGTCGCAACGAGCACGTTGTCGGCACTCAGCGTATGCTCGCTGTCATCCTTGCGCAGTTTGTAGGTCACCTGAGCTTTGGTTTTCGTGGCTTTGACCGTCTGCACGGCCGCGCCGAGGACAAATTCAATCCCCTGCTTTTTCAGCGTGCGCTGAAACGTTTTTTGCACCTCACTGTCCATGCCGGGTGTGATGTGATCGAGGAACTCAACGACGGTCACCTCACTGCCCAGCCGGGCGTAGACAGAGCCGAGCTCCAACCCGATCACGCCTGCACCGATAACAACCAGTTTCTTGGGAATTTTGGCCAATTCCAGCGCGCCGGTGGAAGACACAACGATCTTCTCGTCCACCTCAATACCAGGAAGAGATGATGGCTCTGATCCGGTGGCGATAATGATGTTCTTTGCCTCGTGAACCTCGTCACCAACTTTCACTTTTCCAGCTTCTAGAATGGAACCCCAGCCCTTTAGCCAATCAATCTTGTTCTTTTTGAACAAAAACTCGATTCCCTTGGTGTTCTGACCAATCGTGTCGGTCTTGTAGGCTTGCATCTGTTTCCAATCGACCGAAGGCGCTTTGCCCTTCAGACCCATGGTCGCGAAGTTATGTTCCGCCTCATGCAGCATGTGAGAGGCGTGCAGAAGCGCTTTCGAGGGAATGCATCCAATGTTGAGACAGGTTCCGCCAAGTGTCTCGCGGCCCTCCACACAGGCGGTTTTTAATCCCAGCTGTGCACAGCGAATGGCCGCCACATACCCACCCGGGCCTGAGCCGATTACAATAACGTCATATGCGGCCATCTCAGGATCTCCTCAGTCTTTGGGTCGGTGCTAACATTGGGCTTCTTAAGCAGTTTCACAAGGTTCATCATAGAAGGTCAACGAGATTGCACAGTGCTCAGAGCGCGGCGATGTAAAGGGAAAGCACTGCTATGCAACCCACGGTCCAGATCGTAGTGCGCAAAAACGGGACAGGGATGCTAAACGCATAGACCGGTATGAAAAGAATACGCGCGATCAGAAACACTTGAGCTGCCAACAGCGTATTGTCGGTGAAGGCTTCCTTGTGGGCAAGGAGGAGGATCGCAGGCGCAAACAACACCATCGCAACGACGGAGTTATCCAGTGTGCGCAACACGCGCGCGGGCAGACCGGTAAGCGGCGGCATGTCATCTCGTGATCCGGCCAGCGTCATCAAACCTGCCTGTGGGATGGCCGTCAGGATGTTCAGGACAACGATGCCGGTGATCACAAGGCCGTAGAGCGCCAGAATGGAAAGTTCATCAGACATACGATTGTTCCTTTAATTACTGTTTCAAATCAAAGCTGCGACAAGCATCGCGGTGGTGGCCCCAAAGCCAATGATGAAGATCAGCGACCGCCATGGCACCCAACCGAAGGCGTAGGCGGGGATATAGAGAACCCGCGCGCCCAAATAGACCCAGGCGCAGGCGACGGTGAAAGGAGAGGATTGGTTTGAGAGCGTGACGACGAGCACCGCGATGGTGAACAGGATCAGCGCCTCGAAATGGTTGTTCGTTGCGCGGATCAGGCGGCCGGTGCGCGCAGAGACCTGTTCGACAAGCGGTTTACCGAGCCTATTGGGGTCTCTGGGAGAGGCGGTCTTGCCGCTCCCCAGCTCCATGTTTGTGGGAATCGACATCAGGAAGAACTGTAGGACCTGAAGCAACGCAGCAAGGGTGAGGGTGGTGAGTTCGGGGGTCATTCTGCCTCTCTAACAGCTATTGAAAGACGCCGGTCCTCTGACTTTGGTCGGTTCGGATAAGGCTTCAAGACGAAAACATGATCATCTGGTAAGTAGCAGCCGTATTCGTTGTATGTCGATGTCGTCCTGTGCCTCGGATAGGAAAGCACGGCGTACTCCCAGTCTTGGCGCGGGCGTTCAACGAAAAATGCGAAGTCGGACTCACCTGTTTCTATATTCAAATCGCTCTCAACGCCATGAGAGGTCAAGAAGCCATCAAGGCTTTCGTAGCCACCAACGATGCAGACCTTTTGGACGTCTGGGACATATTCTCGAACCACGACCGGCTGGCCGCCCAGAAAGTCTTCCAAAAGTGATTTTGGGAAACCTTCGCTTACCAACGGACCGGGCCGGAGGAGCCAAACTCCAATAGCTACCAAAGACACTAAGACAGCAAAGCTCCAAGAAGCGATCTTTAGGAGGGATTCGAGGGCACTGCTCATTTTGAACTAAGTTACAAGTCCATCAACAACCGCCGAGGATCCTCAAGCGCTTCTTTGACCCGCACGAGGAAGGTCACGGCGCCTTTGCCGTCGACAATGCGGTGGTCATAGCTAAGCGCGAGATACATCATGGGCCGCGCCACGATCTCTCCATTCACCACCATCGGGCGTTGCTGGATTTTGTGCATACCGAGGATGCCCGATTGCGGTGGGTTCAGGATCGGCGAGCTCATCAGCGAGCCATAGACGCCGCCATTGGAGATGGTGAAGGTGCCGCCCTGCATTTCGGCCATCGACAACTTGCCGTCCCGCGCCCGCGCGCCTTTCTCTGCGATCGCTTTCTCAATCGCGGCAAAGCCGAGCTTATCGGCATCACGAATGACCGGCACCACAAGACCCGTCGGCGTACCCGCCGCGATGCCCATATGCACGAAGTTCTTGTAGACGATATCGGTGCCGTCGATCTCTGCATTGACCTCCGGCACCTCTTTCAGCGCATGACAGCAGGCTTTGGTGAAAAATGACATGAAGCCTAGTTTCACACCGTGCTTTTTGACGAACTCGTCCTTGTACTGATTGCGCAGGGCCATCACCTCGGTCATGTCCACCTCGTTATAGGTGGTCAGCATGGCGGCGGTGTTTTGGCTGTCCTTTAAGCGCTTGGCGATCGTCTGGCGCAGGCGGGTCATCTTCACCCGCTCTTCACGCGCTACATCGTTGGCGTCTACTGGTCCACGTGGCACAGAAGGCGCCTCTGCACTGGCTGCCGGCGCGGAGGCCGCAGCAGCCGCAGCCCGCGCGACATCTTCTTTCATCACGCGCCCGTCGCGACCGGTGCCCTCAACCTGATCGGGGCTTAGCCCGGCCTCCGCCATGGCCTTCTTGGCGGATGGCGCGTCTTCCACATCCTTGGCAGCCGCGGTCGGTGCTGGCGCGGGAGCTTCCGGTGCTGGCGCAGGTTCGGCTGGTTTGGCCGAAGGCTCTGCCGGAGCAGCAGCGCCTTCCCCTTCTGCGATATTGGCGAGCAGCGCGTCGACGCCGACCGTTTCGCCCTCTGCCGCAACAATTTCTGACAATGTTCCTGCCACAGGTGAGGGCACCTCCACCGTCACCTTGTCGGTTTCCAACTCACAGATCATTTCGTCCACAGCGACGGCGTCGCCCGGTTGTTTGAACCAAGTCGCGACCGTAGCCTCGGTCACCGATTCACCCAATGTGGGCACGCGCACTTCGGTAGTCATCTTCTTTTATCCTTCGCTGCTGAGCGCGGCATCGACCAGCGCTTCCTGTTGGGCTTTGTGTTGGCTTGCCAATCCGGTGGCAGGGGAGGCAGAGGCCGGTCTGCCGGCGTAAATGGGCCGCGTATGCTTGGCCTTGATGCGCTTGAGCACCCACTCAATGTTGGGCTCAATGAAGCTCCACGCGCCCTGGTTTTTGGGCTCTTCTTGGCACCAGACCATCTCGGCGCCTTTGAAACGCTCTAGTTCTTTGACCATGGCTATGGCGGGGAACGGATAGAACTGTTCGACACGCATCAAATACACATCGTCCAACCCGCGTTTGTCGCGTTCTTCCAGCAGATCGAAATACACCTTGCCAGAGCACATCACCACGCGTTTGATTTTGCTGTCCGGTTTAAGCTTGAGCTCAGACGAGCCTTTCTGCGCATCGTCCCAAAGCACGCGGTGGAAGCTGCTACCGGTGATGAAATCCTTGGCGGTTGATGTGCAGAGCTTGTGTCGCAAGAGTGACTTTGGCGTCATCATGATCAGCGGCTTGCGGAAAGTGCGATGCATTTGCCGCCGCAAGATGTGGAAATAGTTGGCCGGCGTGGTGCAATTGGCGATGATCCAGTTATCTTGCCCGCACATCTGCAGGAACCGCTCCAGACGGCCGGAGGAGTGTTCGGGTCCTTGACCCTCAAACCCGTGCGGTAGCAGGCAGACCAGACCAGACATGCGCAACCATTTGCTTTCGCCCGAGCTGATGAACTGATCGAACATGATCTGAGCGCCGTTGGCGAAATCGCCAAACTGTGCCTCCCACAGCGTCAGCGCGTTGGGTTCTGACAGTGTGTAGCCATATTCAAAACCAAGAACGGCATATTCCGAGAGCATCGAGTCGATGACTTCGTATTGCGCCTGACCTTGGCGGATGTGATTGAGCGGATAGTAACGTTCTTCGGTCTCCTGATTCACGAGACCCGAATGACGTTGCGAAAACGTCCCACGCGTACAATCCTGGCCGGAGAGACGCACCGGATAGCCCTCTAGCATCAGCGAGCCGAAGGCGAGCGCTTCAGCGGTGGCCCAGTCAAACCCCTCGCCGGTTTCAAACATCTTGGACTTGGTATCGAGTAGCCGCGTTACGGTGCGGTGCAGCGGGAAATCCTTTGGTGGTGTTGCCAGTGCCTTGCCGATCTCGCCGAGCGTTTTCTTTTTGATAGCTGTCTGACCGCGTTGGTAGTCTTCCTTGTTGCGATCCAGATGTGACCACTTGCCGTCGAGCCAATCAGCTTTGTTCGGGCGGTATTCTTTTCCGGCTTCGAACTCATCGGCCAGGTAAGCCTGAAACGCGGCTTTCATATCCTCGATCTCGCCTTCTGGCAGTAACCCGTCCTTGACCAGCTTATCGGTGTAGAGCGACAGCGTTGTCTTCTGCGTCTTGATCTTCTTGTACATGATCGGGTTGGTGAACATCGGCTCATCGCCTTCGTTGTGGCCAAACCGGCGGTAGCAGATCATGTCGATCACCACGTCCTTGTGGAATTTCTGACGAAACTCAGTGGCGACCCGTGCGGCGTGCACCACCGCTTCCGGGTCATCGCCGTTGACGTGGAAAATCGGCGCTTCAACCATCAGTGCAATGTCAGTGGGGTAAGGCGAAGAGCGAGAGAAGTGCGGCGCGGTGGTAAAACCGATCTGGTTGTTGACCACCAGATGCATGGTGCCACCGGTTTTATGACCTTTCAGGCCTGAAAGCCCGAAACATTCAGCGACAACGCCCTGACCGGCGAAGGCCGCATCACCGTGCAGAAGAATTGGCAGAACGGCGGTGCGGTCGTCATCGTTCAGCTGATCCTGCTTGGCGCGTGTTTTGCCAAGAACAACAGGGTTTACGGCCTCAAGGTGGCTGGGGTTAGCGGTCAGTGACAAGTGCACTGAGTTGCCGTCGAATTCACGGTCGGATGAGGCACCGAGATGATACTTTACATCGCCTGAGCCGTCGACCTCTTCCGGCTTAAAACTGCCCCCCTGAAATTCGTTAAAGATCGCACGGTAGGGTTTGGCCATCACATTGGCCAGCACGCTGAGGCGCCCACGGTGCGGCATGCCGATGATGATCTCTTTCACGCCGAGTTGGCCACCACGCTTTATGATTTGCTCCATCGCCGGAATCAGGCTCTCACCGCCATCAAGGCCAAAGCGCTTTGTGCCCATGTATTTGACATGCAAGTACTTCTCGAAACCTTCCGCCTCGACCATTTTATTTAGGATCGCCTTGCGTCCCTCACGGGTGAAGCTGATTTCCTTGTCGAGCCCCTCGATACGCTCTTTAAGCCAGCTGGATTGTTCGGGATCAGAGATATGCATGTATTGAAGTGCGAAGGTGCCGCAGTAAGTGCGTCGGACAATCGCAAGAATTTCGCGGATCGAGGCAACCTGCAGACCCAGAACGTTGTCGATGAAAATCGGCCGGTCCATGTCTTCGCGAGAAAACCCATAGGAGTTCGGATCAAGCTCTGGCCGGAAGGGTGTTTCGCGCAGGTTCAGCGGATCAAGATCGGCGATCAGATGGCCTCGGATCCTATAGGCGCGGATCAGCATCAGTGCGCGGACACTGTCGAGCACGGCCTGTTTGACCGCATCGTCCGACACCTCAACGCCTTGCTCTTGCGCTTTTGCCTTGATCTTTTCAGCCGTCTTCGCGGCCTCGGCTTCCGGCGGGTACTCTCCTGTCAGCGCGCTGGTCAGGTCATCGTCGGGCTGCGGTGGCCAGTCACCCCGTGCCCACGATGGACCGGAGGCTTCACGCTTGACGGAGACCTCATCATCCCCCATCGCGCGAAAGAACGCCTGCCACGCCTCATCGACCGCATTGGGATCATTGGCATAGCGCGCATAAAGCTGCTCTAAATACGCCGCATTGTGCCCCTGCATGAAGGAAGAGGCGTGAAACTGATCATTTGGGGATTGGTCGGTCATGTTGCTTCCTCTCGTATGCTAAGCACCCTGTCAGTTGCTGTTGCGTTGGTAGACGACGCTGTAGAAATAGATGGGCAAATCGGTGCCAAACCTATCCTTCGCTTTTTCGGCGTCGATGGGTTTTGTGCGGGAGACGGTCACCACACCATTGGCCGGGTTGTTGCCGCCGAATGCATCGAGTTCATAGATGCCATGCGTGGTAGAAATATCGGGCGAAGCCAGGCGTGACTGCTCGTCAATATTGGTTAGATTCGGACCGACGTAGTTGATAATGCATTCTTGTTTGCTTTGCGGTACGCCTGATCCGGGTGTGACCTCATTGTAAGAGAAACTCACAGTGAAATTTACGTCATCGTCGAACTTATAAAATCTGGGTCGCAATACGGCGCTTTGTCGTGCGAAAGTCTCAATTTGCGCCTGTTCGGTTTTGAGCTCTTCGACAAAGACCTCTTTCGTCACCTGGAATGTGATCGGTGTTGGGAACGTGCCGGGATGACCCGCCAAGTAGAGACCAACAAGCCGTGCTTGTGTGCGATAGTCGGCCAGCTCTTCAAATTGATCTGGACGCACTGGCGTCCAGCCAAC
Source organism: Pseudomonadota bacterium (assembly GCA_039180185.1). Classification (GTDB taxonomy): domain Bacteria; phylum Pseudomonadota; class Alphaproteobacteria; order Rhodobacterales; family Rhodobacteraceae; genus Roseovarius. The sequence goes on from JBCDDS010000031.1 coordinate 12,068, forward strand.
GGACTCAGCCTTGTCGCGCCACGCATCCGGTGCGCCAGTCGGATCACCGCAAATTTGCGACATTTGTAGAAAGGCAATTTCGGTAGGGGAGCCTTGTTGCTGGCCTGCGGAAGGCCCTGCAACACAAGCCCCAAGTAGAAAAGCGCTCAGGGATTTGGAGGTTTTTTTCAACCAATCGCCTCCATAACCGCTTCGCCAAGCCCCGCAGGGCTGTCGCTTACAACGATGCCCGCGCTACGCATGGCCTCGATCTTGTCCTCGGCACCACCTTTGCCGCCTGACACAATTGCACCCGCGTGACCCATGCGGCGGCCTGGAGGCGCGGTGCGCCCGGCGATGAAACCGGCGACGGGTTTGGATCGACCCTTCTTGGCCTCATCTTTCAGAAACTGCGCGGCGTCCTCCTCGGCTGAGCCGCCGATTTCACCAATCATTATGATCGACTGAGTCTCGTCATCGGCCAGGAACCATTCCAGCACATCGATATGTTCCGTGCCCTTGATCGGATCGCCACCGATGCCCACGGCTGTGGATTGACCCAATCCCAGATCAGAGGTTTGCTTCACCGCTTCATAGGTCAGCGTGCCCGATCGGCTCAACACACCGCATGTCCCACGTTTGTGAATGTGGCCCGGCATAATACCGATCTTGCAGGCATCTGGCGTAATGACGCCAGGACAGTTCGGCCCGACAAGGCGACTGTTGGATCGCTCCAAAGCGCTTTTGACCGCAATCATATCAAGCACTGGGATGCCTTCGGTGATGCAAATGATCACCTCCATTTCGGCATCAATCGCCTCAAGAATACTGTCGGCTGCAAAAGGGGGCGGCACGTAGATCACAGACGCATTCGCGCCTGTCACATGCTTGGCTTCGTGCACGGAGTTGAACACCGGCAGATCAAGATGTGTCTGACCGCCTTTGCCCGGGGTCACGCCACCGACCATATTCGTGCCATAGGCGATGGCCTGTTCCGTGTGAAAGGTGCCTTGGCTGCCTGTCAAACCCTGACAGATAACCTTGGTGTTTTCGTCGATGAGGACGGCCATTTGGCGTGCTCCTATTGCTGTGCCGCGGGCGCGACGGGTTAGTTATGTTGCTTCCGCGCTTTTCTGGCGCAGGAAAATGAGGGTGTAGGACGTGGTCGTGCCAAGTTCGATCGTGCGGGTTGTGACAATGGCGCCGGGACGTGGCGCCCCCACTTCCCAGACCTGTTCGACATCCTTGCCGAAGGCGGCGGGAGTAAGCTGTTTTGCCTCTGGGAAGTTTTCGGCCATGTAGTTTTTCACGCGATCGGTTTGTCCGGTGCGGGACAGCGCGCGTACGGAGCAGGATTGCTCCGAGATGGCGATGGCCGGGCGGCTGTCGTCTACCACATATAGAAGCGTGCCATTGGCGGTGCGCGTGGGCACGTAGCTCACCTCGCGCAGCGCTTTGTCCACCCCCTCAACGCTCTCTGGCCCCTTGACGCAAAACGTGTCAAAGGCGCTGACAAAAGCGGTTGGAGAAGATTTTGGCACCACATTACCGTCGAATGTGTTGAACAGTTCGAGCGCATCAGAATCCGCGCTACCTGTGCAGCCCAACAACAAAACGGCACTCAAAAAAGAGGATGCTACGCACGCGACTTGCAAGACTTATCCCTTCACCGCCTTCACGATCTTCTCGGCACCGTCTTTGAGGTCGTCGGCGGCGATGACATCGACATCGGAGCTGTTGAGGATGTCTTTGCCTTTCTCAACATTTGTGCCCTCTAGCCGCACCACAAGCGGCACTTGCAGCCCCACTTCCTTCACCGCGGCAACAACGCCCTCTGCGATCACATCGCAGCGCATGATGCCGCCGAAGATGTTGACCAGGATGCCCTTTACCTGTGGGTCAGAGGTGATGATCTTGAACGCCTCGGTCACTTTGTCCTTAGTGGCACCGCCACCCACGTCGAGGAAGTTGGCAGGCTCGGCGCCGTAAAGCTTGATGATGTCCATTGTGGCCATGGCGAGGCCCGCGCCATTGACCATGCAGCCAATCTCACCATCGAGCGCGATATAGTTGAGATCGTATTTGCTTGCCTCAAGCTCTTTGGGGTCTTCCTCACTCTCGTCACGCAGCTCGGCGATATCTGGGTGGCGATAGACCGCGTTGCTGTCGAACCCCATTTTTGCATCAAGACATTTCAGATCCCCTTTGTCGGTCAGGATGAGCGGGTTGATCTCCAGCATCTCCATGTCTTTTTCGAGGAACATCCGATAGAGCGTGCCCATCAGTTTTACGCATTGCTTGACCGCTTGTCCTTCAAGCTCGAGCATGAAGGCGATGCGGCGGCCGTGATAGGCTTGATAACCCGTGGCAGGATCAATCGAGAAACTGAGGATTTTCTCAGGCGTGGATTCTGCCACCTCTTCGATATCCATACCGCCTTCGGTCGAGCAGACGAACGACACCCGGCTTGTGCCGCGATCAACCAGAAGGGCAAGGTAGAATTCGCGCGCGATCCCAGCGCCGTGTTCGATATAGACGCGGCCGACCTGTTTGCCCGCCGGGCCGGTTTGTTTCGTAACTAACGTGCGACCCAGCATGCTTTTGGCTTCTTGAGCTGCTTCAGAGACCGACTTTGTAATGCGAACACCGCCGCCGTCCCCTGCCTCGGCCTCCATGAACGTGCCTTTGCCGCGCCCACCGGCGTGGATTTGCGCTTTGACAACCCAGACCGGACCATCAAGTTCACCTGCAGCTGTTTTGGCTTCCTCCGCTCTCAAAACGACGCGGCCGTCTGACACCGGTGCACCATAGGATCGAAGAAGGGATTTGGCCTGGTATTCGTGTATATTCATGGGGGAGTCCTCAGGTGATCATTGATCCGGTATAGGCACAGCATTGCCCGGGACTTAACCCCTTGCCAAGCGAGCAGACGGAATCTTTGTCGATTTTCAGGAATTTGTGATCACAGTTGTAAACTTAGTGATTACAAATGCTTGCGTGGAAGTGAGTCCAATATTTCGTGGATTTTCTGAGTCTTAGCAGTGGTGCGCAGAAAAGGTGCGAGCTTTCTTACCGAAGAATGCTCGCTGTTTGCGCTCAATACACGCGAAAGTTCGTGCAAAAGAAAAGCAACTTACAAGATCAACCGAGGCTCGGGTCGATACCTTTGCAAGCTTCTACGAGCCCTTTGACCGCATTGACCGAATTGTCGAACATCGCTTGTTCGTCTTCGTCGAGCTTGATCTCGACGATCCGTTCAATGCCGTCTGCGCCAATTATCGACGGAACACCGACATAAAACCCTTCCAGACCGTATTTGTCCTCAACGTAAGCGGCGCATGGCAGTAGACGTTTTTGATCTTTTAGATAGCTTTCGGCCATCTCAATGGCTGACGTGGCCGGCGCATAGAAAGCAGAGCCAGTTTTCAGAAGCCCAACAATTTCGGCGCCGCCATCGCGGGTGCGTTGCACGATGGCATCAAGTGATTCCTGTGTCGTCCACCCCATTTCAACAAGATCTGGCAAAGGAATGCCCGCGACTGTTGAGTACCGTGTCAAAGGTACCATTGTATCGCCGTGACCGCCGAGAACGAATGCTGTTACGTCTTTCATCGATACGTTGAATTCCAGGCTCAGGAAGTGGCGGAAGCGAGCGCTGTCGAGCACACCCGCCATGCCGCAGACTTTCTCATGCGGAAGGCCGGAAAATTCGCGCAGAGCCCAAACCATGGCATCGAGCGGGTTGGTGATGCAGATCACGAAAGCATTTGGCGCGTAGTCGCGAATACCTTCGCCGACGGATTTCATGACTTTAAGGTTGATGCCCAGAAGATCATCTCGGCTCATACCCGGTTTGCGCGGCACACCCGCGGTGACGATACAAACATCAGCTCCTTCAATTTCGGAGTACTCTTGCGCACCTTTAAGAGCAGCATCAAAGCCCTCCGATGGCCCAGATTGTGCAATATCGAGGGCTTTACCCTGAGGAATCCCTTCGGCGATATCGAACATAACGACGTCCCCAAGTTCTTTAAGTACAGCGAGATGTGCGAGTGTTCCGCCAATTTGTCCGGCACCGATGAGGGCAATTTTTGGTCTGGCCATGGGGATGAGTCTCCGATCGGGTTGCTTCTAGGCAATTGAGCTATTCGCAAACCAGATCGGGTGCAAGGTCGCTTATTGCCGAGACCCGGGACGTGGGTTTCGACGCAAGCGAATTAAATAAGAGCGGTCTCTATTCGTCATGATAAATAAAGAAAAACGCAAGAAATCAGTACGAAGTGTTTTTTAACGCCTGTTTTCTTTGCCGGACCATGGATGTGACCAACCGTTCAGGCAACTGCATGCTAAGCGATCGGTCACACCTTTACTTTAAGCGTCGTTGCCTTCAGTTGGTAAAACTTCTGCAACAGGTTCGAATGCCTGCCCGCTTGCTACTAGGCATGTCATGCCGTTCACTGAGGTTACAACGATGGTCCAAGTGCCGGTTTCTTCAGAGGCAAAAACTTCTACCACTGAGTTGTTTGATCCAAGACCCATTGATTGCCGGGACTCACCATATCGTTCAGCCAGTCTGTCAACGACCAAATCACGAGGAGCGCAATTTGCAGCGATGGCAGGGCTGGCCAGACAAAGTGCCAAGGCGGCACCTGTCAAAACAACTTTTGCCTGCATAGTCTTACCCTTTCTATGTTAGATCCCTGCTGTTCGTTGCAGAAAGCCTGGTCTTCTGGGTAACAAGACAAAGTTAACGTAGCGTTCTTGACGTGAACAATTGTTACATCTGAAATCAACGCGTGAAATTGCTTGAACTCGCTCTTGCAACAATGGCAAGCCTGCAATCGAGTTTCTTCACAAGCAAATTCTGGGACGCCAACATGGACCTTCAAACGCATCCGTACCGATCTGTACTTTATATTCCGGGCTCTAAGGAGCGTGCGCTTGATAAGGCGCGTAGTCTTCCAACTGATGCGATTATTTTTGATTTGGAGGATGCGGTTGCACCAGATGCGAAGGCAGAAGCACGCGAGACTCTTGCGACCGCGATAAGCGATGGTGGCTACGGAAGTCGGGTGAAAATCATCCGCATAAATGCATTGACTACGGAATGGGGTTTCGAGGATGTCCGTATGCTTGCCGATGTTGGGGCCGATGTTTTCCTTTTGCCAAAGGTCAATTCTTATCCGGATGTAGATAGTCTGGCGGACATGATTGGCCCTGATATGCCGATTTGGACGATGATGGAGACACCCGCCAGCGTGTTTAACGCCCGCGAGATTGCCGCGCACCGTCAAGTGACTGGCCTTGTAACCGGCACCAATGACTTAACCAAAGAACTCGGGTGTCGTTATCGCCCAGATCGCATGCCGCTTCTACAGTCGCTGCAGATGATCGTGATGGCCGCGCGAGCTGCACGCGGTGTGGTGGCAATTGACGGTGTCTACAACAAGTTTCGTGATGGTGACGGGCTAAAAACCGAGTGTGAGCATGGCAGGGACCTTGGCTTTGATGGCAAGACGCTTATCCATCCGGCACAGATAGATGTAACAAATACAGCATTTGCTCCAACTGCTTCAGAGATTGATTTGGCACGCCGGCAGATCGACGCCTTTGAGGAAAGCAAGGCCGCAGGCCAGGGTGTTGCTGTTGTTGACGGTCAGATTGTGGAAAATCTGCACGTTGTCGCGGCACAGCGTATTCTGGCGAAGGCGGACGCGATAGCTGAGCTTGCAGCAGAGTAATTTTATGAAGCTCTATCGACTTCTTTCGGGCGAAGACACATCTGAATTTTGCCATAAGGTTACGGAAGCGCTGAATAAAGGTTGGCATTTACATGGCGGGCCGACTTATGCGTTCGATGCAGCAAACTGTCTCATGCGTTGCGGACAGGCTGTGACTAAGGAAGTTGAAGGCGAGTACGCCCCCAATATCGAGCTGGGAGATCACTGAGTATGGCCAAGACGAATCCAGGCCGCTTTTTCGAAGATTATAGCATTGGCGAGACGATTATTCATGCGGTGCCACGCACTGTATCAGGAGGCGAGCGTGCGTTGTATCATGCGCTATATCCTGCGCGGAGCGCGCTTTATTCATCTGACGAGTTCGCCCGCGCCTGTGGTCTGTCACAAAGCCCGCTCGATGGCATGGCCGCGTTCCATGTTGTGTTTGGAAAGACTGTTCCTGACATATCCCTAAATGCGCTGGCAAATCTCGGATACGCCGAAGGACGTTGGCTGATACCCGTATACCCCGGCGACACGTTGCGCTCTGAGTCCGAGATCATCGGTTTAAAACAAAACTCGAACGGTAAATCTGGTGTGGTTTGGGTACGTACCAAAGGGCTCAATCAGCGTGACGAAACGGTAATCGATTATGTGCGCTGGGTAATGGTGCGCAAAGGCAATCTTGATGCGTGTGCGCCTGAGACAGTTATTCCGGAGCTGAGGCCCACACTGCAAGCGAGCGATCTAGTGGTGCCGGACGGGCTGAGCTTTGACATTTACGACTATACGCTCGCCGGCGAACCACATTCTTTTGCTGATTATGAAATTGGCGAGGTGATCGACCATGTCGATGGTGTCACTATTGAAGAAGCAGAGCACATGATGGCCACGCGCCTGTGGCAAAACACCGCCAAGGTTCACTTTGACGCTACGGAACGAGAAGATGGCAAGCGTCTGATATATGGCGGACATGTCATTTCGATGGCGCGGTCATTAAGCTTTAACGGACTTGCAAACGCGCATATGATCGTGGGTCTTAATGCAGGTGCGCATGCCAACCCTTGTTTCAGCGGAGACACAATCAGGGCTTGGTCCGAGGTATTGGACAAAGCGGAGACAGCAATTCCTGGTGTGGGCGCCTTGCGGTTGCGATTGGTGGCGACGAAAGGTGGCGCTGCCTCAGAACTTCGCGGTGAAGATGGAAAATATCTCCCAAGTGTGTTGCTGGATCTCGATTACTGGGCGCTGATCCCGTCTTAGTCTGTAGGATCGCATTTGCGCGAGGCTCAGTGTTATTCTTAATATTTTTCTGGGCGTGCTGCGGATTAGAGCGCATGCTGCTCTAATGAGAACCTGGCTCTACAAGGTGCTTTTGTCTTTCCCGCTCATTTTGGGCTGGAACGCCTCTGCTGAAAGCTGTGAACTAGCTTTAGTATTCGCGGTCGATGTCTCTGGCTCTGTGGACAACGAAGAGTTTACCACTCAAATGCGCGGCCTAGCGGAGGGTCTTAGAGATCCTGAAGTCGTAGATGCGCTGGTGAATGGGCAGGCTTCTTTAATGGTCGTCCAATGGACAGGCGCGTCTAGGCAAGATGTGCTTGTTCCTTGGGTCTCAATTGGAGATCGCGCTGCTCTGGCGAGTTTTGCGGACGCGACCGAGAATGCTCCGCGGCGTTGGCGCAACTTTTCGACTGCAATTGGCGAAGCGCTTCAGTTTTCAGCCACCCAGTTCTCTGATGCCCCGGTTTGCACGCGTCGTGTGATCGATATTTCAGGGGATGGGTCTTCAAACGAAGGAGTAGATCCCAACGACACGCGCGAGTTACTCAATGATCTCCACATCGTCGTGAACGCTTTGGTTATCGAAGGCGCAGAGGAAAACATCGTGGAATACTTCCACAAGAATGTTATTTCTGGAGGAGGTTCATTTGTGATCACGGCGAACTCTTACGAAGAGTATCCTGAAAAAATGCGGCTCAAACTTCTTCGTGAAATTTCTAAGCAGGTTGCGTCAATTATCGATTGAAGATGAGGTAAATCAGATTTCAATCTATTATGTGATCACAAATATCGTAATGTTAGCACGTTGGTTCGGTTTGTTTTGTCATTATCGGGTGCTTTTTTGTCATTTCGTATCCTGTTGCCGATATTTTGACTTTAAAGTTCATAGTAGCCGATAATATTAATGCATTACGTTTCTGTAACTTACAGCATCAATTGATTGTCGGGAGGCAGAGAGACGACGCAATGGCAGATATCGAACGCGGCGATCGGCCGCTTTCTCCACATCTAACGATTTATCGCCCCCAGTTGACTTCGATGTCATCGATTATGGTGCGCATCACAGGCATTGCCCTGCTCGGTGTGTCGGTAATCATCGTGCTTTGGCTGGTTGCTGCTGCGACTTCCGAGAATGCATTTCTCTTTGTAGATGGTTTAGTACGCAGCTGGGTCGGTGACGTGGTGATGCTCGGTGCTACATGGGCGTTCTTTTACCACATGTTCGGGCGCTTGCGTCATGTGATATGGGACTTTGGATATTGCTTGAGTGTTCCGGTGTCCGAGAAACTCGCCCTCGGCATGTTTGGCATATCAACGATACTCACCGTGCTCGTTGCTCTGCTTTTGTAAGGATTAGACTGATGAAGTTTGCCACAGATCGAAAACGCGCGCAGGGACTAGGTTCAAGTCACGAAGGAACGCATCATCATTGGCAGATGATTGTAAGTTCTATCGCTTTGGTCGTCGTCGCGCCTGCGTTCATTGTCACGTTTGGTTTGGGGCTAGGTGGTAGCTATGAAGAAGTACTCAGCTATTACAGTCGCCCGATACCAGCGATAGTGATCGTCCTATGCCTCATCGTCGGCATTCTGCACGTAATGCAAGAAACTATCGTTGCCATAGAAGATTATGTGCCTGGCATTGCCGGAAAACTGACTATCATTGGAGTGACTGCATTCTCCTACACACTTATTGCGATTGGTATCTTTGCCGTCGCAAAAATAGCTCTCTAGAAAACGGAAACTCAAATTGGCTGCATACGAATACGAGACGCATGATTATGACGTCGTAGTTGTGGGCGCAGGAGGCGCGGGCCTCCGAGCCACTCTAGGCATGGCGGAGCAAGGTCTTCGAACGGCCTGCATCACGAAGGTTTTCCCAACCCGGTCGCATACTGTGGCGGCTCAGGGCGGTATTGCCGCATCGCTTGGCAATATGGGTCCCGATAGCTGGCAGTGGCATATGTACGACACGGTCAAAGGCTCTGACTGGCTCGGTGATACTGATGCTATGGAATATCTCGCACGTGAGGCACCTAAGGCGGTTTATGAGCTAGAGCATTACGGCGTGCCCTTCAGCAGGACGGAAGAGGGCAAGATCTATCAACGCCCCTTCGGTGGCCACACGACCGAGTTTGGAGAAGGACCGCCGGTTCAGCGTACTTGCGCGGCCGCAGACCGGACAGGTCATGCAATCCTGCATACGCTTTATGGCCAGTCACTAAAGAACAACGCTGAGTTTTACATCGAGTATTTTGCAATCGATCTGCAAATGACAGAAGACGGCGTTTGTACCGGAGTAATTTGCTGGAAACTTGATGACGGTACGCTGCACGTTTTCAATTCCAAAATGGTCGTGCTTGCGACAGGCGGATATGGCCGAGCATATTTCAGCGCTACGTCTGCCCACACCTGCACGGGTGACGGTGGAGGTATGATCGCGCGCGCCGGTCTACCCCTGCAGGATATGGAGTTCGTGCAATTCCATCCAACGGGCATATACGGCTCTGGCTGTTTGATAACAGAGGGCGCGCGCGGTGAGGGTGGTTATCTAACCAACTCCGAGGGCGAACGTTTCATGGAACGTTACGCTCCTCAGTACAAAGACTTGGCGCCGCGTGATTATGTCAGTCGGTCGATGACGATGGAAATTCGCGAAGGCCGTGGGGTTGGTGAAGAGGGTGATCACATTCACCTCAATCTGAGTCACTTGCCGGCGGAAGCGCTTCACTTACGTCTCCCTGGTATTTCAGAAAGCGCGCGTATCTTCGCCGGTGTGGACGTGACCAAAGAACCAATCCCAGTACTGCCAACGGTGCATTACAATATGGGCGGTATTCCGACGAACTACTGGGGCGAGGTGCTCAATCCGACCCATAACAACCCCAACAATGTTGTACCTGGTCTAATGGCTGTGGGCGAGGCGGGCTGTGCCAGCGTGCACGGGGCGAACCGCCTGGGATCCAACTCACTGATTGACCTTGTTGTGTTTGGCAGAGCTTCCGCGATCCGTGCGGGTAAGGTGGTCGACCGCGAAAGCGCTATCCCGGACACTAATCAACAGCAGGTCGATAAGGCCATCGATCGTTTTGACACCACGCGTTATTCACAAGGCGCTGTTCCAACCGCAGATTTGCGGCTTGAGATGCAGCGCACGATGCAAGCTGACGCCGCTGTTTTCCGTACGTCGGAGACGCTTGCGGAGGGCGTTAAAAAGATGGACACGATTGCCCGTAAGATGACGGATCTCAGTGTCACGGACCGCAGCCTCGTCTGGAACTCTGACCTTATGGAAACGCTGGAACTCGCCAATCTAATGCCAAACGCGTTGGCCACGATCTATGGCGCGGAGGCACGCAAAGAAAGCCGCGGCGCGCATGCACACGAGGACCATGCCAAGCGCGACGATGACAATTGGCGGGTGCACACCGTCATCCGCGTTGATGAGCATGATGTCGATCTGAGCTATCGTCCGATCATTGTTGATCCTCTGACATCTGAGATTGAGGGTGGCATCAAACTTAAAAAGATCGCGCCGAAAGAGCGTACGTTCTGATGGAATATGTTCGTTTTGTCGTGATTTCGTCTTTGCTGGTTTCAACGGCTTGCTCGCAACCCGCGACGAAGAGTGCTGCCGACCTTTTGGTCGACGAATGCCGAAAGATCACAGGTGTCGATGGTGCATATAGTTGGACCCAGGAAGCGATCCCGTTAGTGACACCTGTTGCCGCGCAGGGCGGAACGGAGCGAGGCGCGACGATCCTTAATGCCTGCATAGATAGCAAAACACGACAGGATGGCGACTCGAGTGGCTTTAGTGGTGCCACGTCGAACGTAAATCCCACAACAGCTTGCCCAAAAAAGAAATCCAGTAGTGTGTTTTCTGGCGGCGCGTCTTATTGCGGGTGAGTCAAATGAGCAAACTCGCGCATTTGGTACTCTTGGCTCTGCTGCTCAGCGGCTGTACACCAGCGAACGAAGCAGCAGATAATCTTGCCAGAGATCAGGCCAAGACAGTCGTCAATTCAGTGGTTTCAGATCGCTTTCCGGGTGTCAACGCTGCGCCCGTAACTGACTGCATCATCGATGCCGCTTCCGCGAGCGAAATTGTTTCAATCGCAAGCGCATCCATCACAGGTGTGCGACAATCTACCGTAGAGAAGGTGCTTGAGATTGCAGCACGTCCAGAAGCAATTAAATGTATAGCAGAGAATGGTCTGACTTTGTTGGGCTAAAGGTGTAGAAACGAAACATGGTACAACTCAAGCTACCCAAAAATTCCCGCATCACGCGCGGAAAGACTTGGCCAAAGCCAGAGGGCGCTACAAACGTGCGCAAATTCCAGATTTATCGCTGGAATCCAGATGATGGCGAGAACCCACGTGTAGATACTTATTTCCTTGATATGGATCGTTGTGGACCAATGGTTCTGGACGCTTTGATCAAGATCAAGAACGAGATTGACCCGACGCTGACATTCCGACGGTCATGTCGTGAAGGCATTTGTGGATCCTGCGCGATGAATATCGATGGGATTAACACGCTTGCTTGTATCTACGGCCTGGATGAAATCCGCGGCGATGTGCGTATCTATCCGCTACCGCATATGTCAGTTGTTAAAGACCTGATCCCGGACCTGACCCATTTCTATGCACAACATGCTTCGATCATGCCATGGTTGGAGACGAAAACAAACCGGCCGGCCAAGGAATGGAAGCAATCGATCGAGGATCGCGCTAAACTTGACGGTCTTTATGAATGCGTGATGTGCGCGAGCTGTTCTACGTCTTGCCCAAGCTATTGGTGGAATGGGGATAAGTACCTCGGGCCTGCAGCGCTGTTACACGCCTATCGATGGATTATCGATAGTCGAGATGAGCATACGGGCGAGCGGCTTGATAACCTTGAGGACCCCTTCAAACTATATCGCTGTCATACCATCATGAATTGCGCAAAAACCTGCCCGAAGGGGCTTAACCCCGCTAAGGCGATCGCGCATATCAAGAAAATGATGTTGGAGCGCGCCGTCTAACAGCGGCGGCCTTTACTCAAGGTCGAAATAGGTCTCAATAGCCTCTACTTGAAGATAGGGGATTTCCAGACGTGTATAGCGTCTGCCTTGATCCTCACTGTTTACTTCTATTGTGAACGTGGACGCAGTGTTGGAGACCAAACCACCATCCACCCAATCACCTGATCCGAGTTTTATTCGTATATTGCGCGTCTCGCTCGGGCCTGTATTTGCCTCTTGATTGAACTTGCCAACGATTATCTCGCGCAGCTCTTGAATGTATTGTTCCATCATAATGTCCTGCAACCAATTTATGTGAGATAGGTTCGCCCGAAAACCGGTTGATATCAAGCGTCCTGAAACGCTCTAATCGGTATCGTCATCAAGCAGACTTAACAGACGCGCAATCCGTTCCAGCTGACCGAGTTTCATGCGCTCGCCTAGGTGTTCAGCCAAAGCAGCTTGGTAGACCCTAGACATTTCTGCCAACTGCCTCTCGCCTTTCTTTGTAAGCTTCAGAATTTTCTTTCGATGATCGCTCTTGCCACTAGTGCGAGAGATCAGTCCGCTACGCTCCATTCGCGACAACAAACGCGAAACGCCGTACTGGGGTAGCAAAAGAGCGTTTTCTAGGTCTTTTGCACTTTTTTGTTGAGGGTTTGTGTGGAGTTCGCAAAGAGCAGAATAGACTTCCGTATTTGGAAGCCTCGCCTGGTTCAAGGCTGTATCGAGTATCGATTGAATGCATTTGTCTGCACGGTGAATGGCGCGCCATGCAGCGTCAATTCTGGGATCAGTCTTCGTCATGACGCGACTATAGATGCGGTGATATGCGCCAACAAGATGCCGTCCTTGCACGAAATATACGCAAACTGACGGTCGGTTCTGCGCATCGCCGCGCGCAGACCTAAGGCGTGCATAGAGCAAAGGGGAAAACGGTATGCTTCGATCTCCCGGCATAAGGTTCATCGTTCTGGGGTTACTGGTGTTGTTGATGACGATCCCGGTGTTTTTTGTTGGTGCAGTTATCGACTCCCGAGCCGACTACAATCGAGAAACTATTCGCTCAGTTGGCTCCGAATGGGGCGGTCCGCAAACTCTATCAGGACCCGTGTTGCGTATCCCGGTCGAAGAGAGCGTTACTGTGCGCGAGAAAGAGCCAGTCATCGATCCCGTAACCGGCCTGCAAGAGTTGAACGAAGAAGAAGATCCTGTCTTTCGCTTCCGAACGGTAGAAAAGATACAAAAGCGCAGGTCCGTTTACCTCTATCCTGAAGATCTCAACCTTACACTTAACAAAAGCACACAAGAGCGTAGTCGCGGTATTTTTTCGGTACCGGTTTTCACGGCAAAAGGTTTGGTCGAGTTTAAATTCGAAGCCGAGAAAGCCAGCGAGGCTCTGGTTAACAAAGAGGTTCTGGTTTGGGAAAAAGCAGAGCTCCGTGTCTATGTCTCAAACAACCGCGCGCTTCGTGGCGAGATTGAACTATTGGCTGATGGCAAGCTCTTTGCGCTCGAACCACTTAGTAACGAACAGGCAAACAGCGGTGGTTTGAGCTCTGAGGTTGGCGATCCGCGCGAGATCAGAGGTTTCAAACTGAAATTGGGTTTGAACGGTGCGGACCGACTTTTTTTTACACCATCCGGGCGCGAAACACGTGTGAGTCTCACGTCTGACTGGCCGCACCCGGAGTTTTCCGGTGCTTTCTTACCGGACACGCGAGAAATAAGCGACGAAGGGTTTAGTGCCACTTGGGTCATCCCACATCTTGCGCGCTCTTTCCCGCAAATCTCTCGTGAAGATCAGGAGGCCCATGCGCGCCACCAAAACAGTTTCGGCGTCTCGCTTTACCGACCAAACGATTTCTATCAGAAAGCTTATCGGGCCGCGCGCTATGGCGTTTTGTTCATCGGGCTTACGTTCCTTACAATATTCCTTGTTGAAGGGCGGACAAAAAAGCCGACACATCCCGTTCAGTACATTCTCATCGGATTGTCGCAGTCCGTGTTTTTCCTGCTAATGCTGGCGTTGGCGGAGCAGATCGGATTTGGCTCTGCATACCTGGTCGCAGGCGGTGCAACAGTCGCTTTGATCACCGCATTCTCGGCCTTAGCTCTGAAACTTGGTAAACGGACATGGATCGTTGGCTTGCTCTTGGCGGTTTTGTATGCGGTTCTTTATTTGATACTGCGCACGGCCGACTTTGCGCTCTTGGCTGGCTCGGTTTTGTTGTTTGCCTCTCTTGCAGGAACAATGTTCGCAACCCGGAATGAGGATTGGTATGGCGCACCGGGCGACAGCCGCCGACGCGGTTGGTTCAAGTCGCGCACGAACCCCGGTCCTTTGTCCGATCAACCGGCACCGCAGGTTTGAGACGAGAACGCCCCGATCGGTTACCGGTCGGGACTTTACAATTCCAAGCTGTGAACGTTGGATAGGGCGATTTTCGAATAGAAGAGACGCCATTTATGAAACCGCCTGCTGACGCCGATACCCGCCGCGCAATTAAGCCGGTGATCTGTTACCCACCAGATAATTTACCGGCTCCAGATTTGGCGCTCTACGCGAAAGCGCGGGAAACGGCGAAAAAAGTATTCGAGACAGTAGTGCCGCCCAGAGAAGCGGCTTGTTTTGGCGTTAAAGCTGGTCAGTTTTTTCGTATCAGTTCGATCGAGGGCCCGCAGGTAGGCGATCTCAACCTATGGAATGCAAATGACCTGACTGAACGTTTTTACACTGGTAAGACACGAGCCTTGCACGGCTCGCATTTGAAGGCTGGCCAACGAATGTGGTCGAGCTTTCCGTGCCTCAGGCCAATGGCCACGATCACTGACGATACGCTGGGTTGGTATGGTTTTGACGAATTTGGTGGATCAGTCCACGATGTGATTGGTACACGGTGCGATCCATATACAGGAAATCTTCTGGCTGGCACACAGTATCACCACTGTTGTCATTCGAACCTCACCCGCGCGCTGGCTGATGAGAAGGGCATGAGCCTTCAGGAGGCAGAGCCGCACGTGCATGACGTGCTCAATGTTTTCATGTGCACCGGCTTTACCCGTGACACGGGTCAATATTTCATGAAGGCCAGCCCGGTTAGGCCCGGTGATTACATTGAGTTTTTTGCAGAGATTGATTTGCTAGGAGGTTTGAGCGCGTGTCCCGGTGGAGATTGTTCGTCTGAGCATTCAAGTGACGTCGCGAAGTGCTATCCTTTAATGGTTGAAGTGTTTGCTCCACGTGAGGGTATCTTGACAGATTGGACGTCACCTTTGCCAAACGGCTATGATCGTAGCCACGGACTCGATGCGGGGAAATGAATGTCGAATGATGAGCTTCCAGACACGCAAGTCGATCGTGTCGATTGGGTGATCCGCGCACCCACGAATGAAGAAATGCGCCGCCGTTATGATATCTGGGCTTCGGTCTATGATAAGGATGTGGGTTCTGTCGATGATTACCTCGCACCGCTGGAATTGGCGAAAGTCGCGAAGGAGTTTCTAGAGCCCTCGATGCGGATCGTTGATGCAGGTGCAGGAACAGGTCTTGTTGGTGAAGCCCTTAAAGCGCAGGGTTTTGACAATCTCACAGCGCTCGATTTTTCCGCACAGATGTTGGAGGTCGCTCGCGGCAAGGATATCTACCGCGAACTGCACGAATGCGATCTGAGCAAGCAAACGGCATTGAAGGCGGATTACGCTGATGCCTTGGTAAGCTGCGGAACGACAACTCAAGTACCTTGTGAAAGTCTTCGAGAATATGCTCGCCTCGTCTGTCCTGGAGGAAAGATTGTATTCGCCGCTGTGCAGGGCACATGGGATGACTACGGATACGGTAAGATCTTTGCTGAGCTCGAAGGCGAAGGAGCGTTGCGGATCGTATACAAGGGTGCGCCGTTTCAGATGATGCCCACAACGGAACCGCAGTTCATCTGCGAAATTTGGGTGATGGAGGTCGGATAGTCAGGTCGCGTAAGAATAGACGTGCAGCGTTCAGATTGTTTGGCAAGCTAAGGCTCCTTCTTGCTAGGGAGCGTGCCAATGGCGCTGGAAGTCTCGCCTTTGTGTGACGTGATCCAAGAAAGAGAGGTTATATGGTCGCCTTAAAAACAAACGATTACAGGTTCATTGAAGCAAAACCATTTGCACCAAATTTGGGGGCTGAGATTTTCGGTGTTGATCTTAGCCGGAGTGTTCCGGACGATCAGTTTGCGGAGGTCCGCGATGCGTTTCTAAAGCATCAGGTCTTGTTTTTTAAGGAACAGAAGGAAATTCCACCAGAGCAGCACATAGCTTTCGGAAAGCGTTTTGGACCTTTGCATGCGCACCCAGCGGCGCCGACGATGGAGGGCTATCCAGAGATTTTTGAAATCCACGCGACGAAGAATTCAAAAGTTGCGAATGGAGAGTTTTGGCATTCGGATGTGTCGTGTGATGAAACTCCTCCGCTTGGAACAATGCTGCAAATCCACATCGCGCCGCCTTGCGGTGGCGATACGATGTTCAGCGACATGTATGCGGCATACGACGATTTATCTGACCCAATCAAAAAGATGATCGACGGGTTATCGGCGCTTCACAGTTCGGAGCACATTTACAAAGGCAGATATAGCGATCGCGGACAAAAGGATGCGGATATCGATTGCCCTGAAGCAGTGCACCCAATCGTACGAACGCATCCTGACACGGGCAGGAAGTCGTTATTTGTGAATCGCACGTTTACCACGAAAATTGTCGGATTGTCGGATAGCGAAGGCGCTGCGATCCTCAACATGCTGTTTGAGCATGCGGAACATATCAACTATCAAATTCGGTTCCGTTGGTCTCTGAATGATATGGCGTTTTGGGACAATCGCTGCTGCATGCATCGGGCGATCTGGGACTATTGGCCAGAAGAGCGCAAGGGCAGGCGCGTGACGGTGAAGGGCGACAGACCAAAGTGACCTCTGTTAGCTTTAACGCAATCGCGTAGTTGAAAGCGAACTTCTAATCGAAACGTTCAAAGAATTTCGCTCAAGAGGCCAGGTATTTGGTCGCGCCTTGTCTGCAATGCTCCTTCTTGAACGGCAGAAGGCAGTGGATGTTCCACCGCCTTCTGCCGTTCCCTTCAATAACGTCTTCTCGTTACGCAATGAGGCTTTCTTCTTCCGGCTTGTGAAGGCCAACCACGAACAGAACCGTAATTCCGAGCGCAACATAGTAGGTCAAATCCAGACCGGTGAAGCCGAACAGGAAAGGCGCCGCAACAAATGCAACACCGACGAGGCCATCAACGAAGAGGTGAAATTTGTAAGGTAGGACCCGGATAAGGCCGAGATGATGATCCGTGAGTGCAGTGAGAAAAAAAGCCGCACCACCCGTTAAGACAGACAACCACATTGCCATGGGGTTTGACTGACCAAGATTCAACAAGAATGGAAATACAAGCAAACCGATGGCGACTGGATAGTCGAGATAAGCGTGAATTTCTTTTGTGACAAATTTTGGCATTTTCGTCTCCGATTGTGTGTTTGATGACATTGGGTTTTAAGCTTTGCGCTTGAGTGCGATCTAATGATCGAATGTCGAGCGATGAATGCTCAAAGAGACGTAATCAATTGCAGATCGTACGATCTTCTAAATGCGTGCTATTGATTGCCTTCGCGGTACTTAGCCGGAGAAACACCCATTTCCTTTTTGAAAACGCGACTAAATGCGGCTTCAGAGGAATAACCTGCATGACTTGCAGCTTCCGCGACACTTGCGTTGTTTGTCAGCAATGCATTGCGCGCCAACTGAATACGCCAGGATGTTACGTATCGCATGGGAGTCAGCCCAAGTTTTTCTGAGAACCGACATGCAAAGCTTGTGCGGGAAAGCGCAGACTCTTGAGCAAGGCTCTCAATTGTCCATTGATGTGTTGGATCTTTGTGAAACGCATTAAGTGCACGGCTAATGTTGGGGTCCGCAAACCCTGAAAGCGTGTTGTCTTGATCTGAAGACAATTGAATGCATCGCCTGATAGCCTGCGCAAAAATCGCTTCTGATACTTTAAGCGCGATTATGTCACCGCCCAGAGTGTCGTTGCCTGCTTCTGAACCAATAACTCTCAGCGTGGTTTCCAGCCAGTCACCGACATCTGCGCCGTAACCTCTTATGTGTATTAATGGCGGGAGCCGCTCGAAAAGCACGTGTTTTGACCCGGGTGCGATCGAAAAGTGCCCGCATATGAGTTGCGAGTCATGTGCCGGTTCCATGCCGCCAAAGACAAGTGGGCCGGTGCCATCATATCCGGTTTGGGCCAAGACCTCGTCCAATTCCAACGCGTCATTGGGTTCGGTCATGCGGCACGTGAGTGTGTGGGACGCGCCATGAGGCACGAGTATAAGATCGCCCTGCGATAGATGAACGCGTTTGTCTGTGCCCTTTACTGATACGATACAGTCGCCTTTGTGAACGTAGTGAAAGCGCGCGACATTTTCATAGGATGGCACGCAAACACCCCATGGTTCGGTAAAACTCGTCCGAAAGTACAAAGTACCTTCAAGTGAAAGACGATTGAGAATGTCACTTAGATAGTCTTGCATGCATTTTCCCATGGAAGATAGACTAAAATTTCTACTTCCTGAACTAACGAACAAAGATACTTTAATAAATGCGACAGTAAGTACGGTTATTTTCATTTGAACGATCAGTCAAGAATTTGAGACGATCAGTCATTCGTAGGTGACCTTTTCTTTCTTATGTGTCGCTGAGCACGGTCGTCCCGACACTAGGGGCGAGGTGCAAGACACTTAATCCTAGAAAGGGAACGTCAATGTATCGAATGATTAAAACCGGCCTCGCATCCGTCGCAATTGTCTCCGCGGTTGCCCTGGCTATTCCTGCGTTCGCAGCAGACGAAGCCAATGTTGCGCCTGGCCTTACATATGCAGGAGTGCCTCTTGGTTTGCACGGGATAGACCCCGTGGCCCTCGTGTCAGATGGAAATCATCTTGAAGGCAACGCCGAATTCACGGGAAAGCATGACGGAGTTGCCTACTACTTTACGTCTGCGGAAAATCTTGAGGCATTCAACGCCAACCCGGATCAGTTTGTCCCGCAAAACGGCGGCTTTTGCACATTTGGTGTGTCCGTCGGCAAGAAATTCGACGGTGACCCGGAGTTCGCCGCGGTTGTTGAAAACAAATTGTATGTCTTCCTGAACGAAGCGATCTTCAATGAATTCAACAAAGACCGCGACGGCACAATTGCCAAAGCGGAAGTGAATTGGAAAGAGATCAAGCACACGGCTGCAA
Source organism: Pseudomonadota bacterium (assembly GCA_039180185.1). Taxonomy (GTDB): domain Bacteria; phylum Pseudomonadota; class Alphaproteobacteria; order Rhodobacterales; family Rhodobacteraceae; genus Roseovarius. The sequence goes on from JBCDDS010000031.1 coordinate 31,341, forward strand.
CCGATCTTTGAACCCGGTCTGGGCAGGCGTTCAAGCGCCTGTCCAAGTCCCGCGCGAAAATCTGTACTCATGCGACAGGTAAACTGATTTGGTATTTGATGTCTTCTTTGCGGACATAGTCGCCTTTTGGCATTCGCTACCATCTTCAGCTAAGAAATGAAGATGGCCTACTCCAAAGAACAGTTCGAGCAGCTCGCGAATCCCAAGGGGGATGCTGGCGTAGGTATTCTCAAGCGCTTGAACTGCGTA